>NZ_CP015243.1:940163-1253550 GCF_001648175.1 Halotalea alkalilenta
TTGAAGCAGACGTCGAAGTGGCGGGCCAGCGGCAGGCGGGTGACGTCGACGTTGCCGTTGGTGATCACCGCCAGCCGGTAGCGCTTGGCCAATGCCTCGAGCAGCGGGTCGACCTCGGGGTAGGGCTCGACCCGGTGGCGCAGCTCGAGCATGTAGTTGATCGCCTGCTCGGTCAGCGCCCGGGCGTCCGGTTCCTGGATGCCGTGCTCGAGCAGGATCCGGTGGAGCACCTCGCGGCGCACGTAGGTGACGTCGCCGCGGCGGTCGGTGAGGGTGGCGGCGAAGGCCATCCTGCGCGCGGCATACTCCTCGAGCGGAAAGGCATCGGCATGCTGGATGCGCTCGTCCAGCCAGCGGTAGTGCTCGGCCTCGAGATGGGCCATCACCGGGCCGTTGTCCCACAGCGTGTCGTCTATGTCGAAGGTCAGGGCGTCGAGGCGCATTGGGTCTCCGGTTGGCTGGAATCATCGTATCCACGATGCCATGGGGGGGCGCAGCGCGCCAGCCTCGCGGGCTCCCGCCGGGTGCTTAAGGCAAACCATCGATGTCCGGGCTGAATCCACATTGACCATACAAATGCTGTGGTTAATGATGAAGGCAATGATGGAGAAACGGCATGCCGCCCGGGCGGTTTCGAGTATTTGCGCAGTCAAAGAGGTGAGCCATGAGCAGATTCATATTCTCATCACCAAGGAAGTACGTGCAGGGCAGTGGGGTGATCGCTGAGCTGGGCAGCCAGCTGGCTGTGCTGGGAGCGAAGGCGTTCCTGGTCGCCGACGATGTCGTCTGGGAAATCGTCGGCTCCGAGGTGAGGAAGTCGCTCGAACTGGAGGGATTGGATTTTCATTTCGAGCGCTTCAACGGCGAAGCGTCGGTCAGCGAGATCGAGCGCTTGGCGGCGATCGCCCGCCAGCAGGGCACCGATATCGTGGTCGGTCTCGGCGGCGGCAAGACCCTGGACACGGTGAAGGCGGTCGCCGATGAGCTCGAGCACAGCGTCGCCATCGTGCCGACGGTCGCATCCACCGATGCCCCGTGCAGCGCGCTATCGGTGATCTACACCGATCAGGGCGTGTTCGAAAGCTATCGGTTCTACGACAAGAATCCCGACCTGGTACTGGTCGATACCGCCATCTGTGCCCAGGCGCCGGCGCGATTGTTCGCCTCTGGCATCGCCGATGGCCTGGCCACCTTCGTCGAGGCGCGGGCGGTCGAGCGCAGCCATTCGAAATCGATGGTCGGTGGTGATCCCACCGTCGCTGCCATGGCCATCGCCGAGGCCTGCGAGCGGACTCTGCTGACCTATGGCTTCAGTGCCTTCAAGGCCGTGGAGCGAAAACTGGTCACTCCCGCGGTAGAGGCGGTGGTCGAGGCCAACACGCTGCTTTCCGGGCTCGGCTTCGAAAACGCGGGCCTTGCGGCGGCGCACGCCATCCACAACGGTTTCACTGCGGTGCAGGGCGACATCCATCACCTGACCCATGGTGAGAAGGTGGCCTATGGCACCTTGACCCAGATGGTGCTGGAGCAGCGTGCGGACGAGGAGATCGCGCGCTACGTGCGTTTCTACCGCTCGATCGGGATGCCGACCAGCCTCGAGGAGCTGCATCTGGAAAATGAATCCTGGGACAACCTGGTCAACATCGGGGCCTTGGCATGCGGTGAGGGGGATACGCTGGGCAATCTCGACCCCGGGCTGAGCGCGGAGGACGTGGCGAACGCGATCCTCGCCGTCGACGCATTCAGCAAATCCGTCCAGTAGCCGCGGATCGCGGCTCCAGCCGGCCGGGCCTTGCTGGCCCGGCTCCGCTCAATCTCAGCGTCGGCGCCTCGGCCGGGTACGGCCATCGCCGGGATGGAGCTGGAAGAAGATCATCGACGCCAGCATCGCCATGGCGCCGACCGCGAGGAATGTCGCGGCGAAGGCGTCGAGCACCGTGCGCGCATCGCCCTCGCCGCCAGCGCTGAAGCCGCCGAGCAGCGCCGCCGAGCTTGCGACCCCCATACCGATCGAGAGCTGCATCACCACCGCCAGCAGGCTGTTGCCGCTGGCGGCATTGTCGCCCTCGAGATCGATCAGGGTGATGGTGTTCATCGCAGTGAACTGCAGCGAGTTGACCAGGCCCAGCGCCGAGAGCTGGAGCAGCAGCAGCCAGTAGGGAGTGGCGGGGCCGAGCAGGCCCAGGCTCATGATCAGTGCGCCGAGCAGCAGCGTGTTGGCCACCAGGGTGCGGCGGTAGCCGACGCGGTCGAGCAGCGGTCGCACCAGCGGCTTGGCGAGCATCGCCGCCAGCGTCATCGGGATCATCGACAGCCCCGCGCGCGACGGCGAGAAGCCGAGGCCTACCTGCAGCAGCAGCGGGATCAAAAACGGCAGCGCGCCATTGCCGAGGCGGGCGAAGAGGTTGCCGATGATGCCGACGGTGAAGGTACGGATGCGAAACAGCGTCGGTGAGAACAGCGGCTCGTCGATGCGCAGCGCGCGTAGCCAGTAGGCGGCCAGGCAGCCGAGCCCCGCTACCAGTAGCAGCACCACCCTCGGCCCCGAGAGATGCATGTCGCCAAGGCCTTCGAGCGCGAGTGAAAGCGAGAGCGTGGCGGCGGAGAACAGCACGAAGCCGGCGCCATCGAAGCGCTGGCGGCGTTCGCGGCGAAAGTCGGGCATCAAGCGCGCGCTCAGCATGCAGCCGATCACGCCGATCGGCAGGTTGATCAGGAAGATCCAGTGCCAGGAGAGATACTCCACCAGCCAGCCGCCAACCGTGGGGCCCGCCAGCGGGCCGATCAGCGCCGGCACGGTGACGAAGCTCATCACGCGTACCAGCTCGCTGCGTGGGAAGGCGCGCAGGATGGTCAGCCGCCCGACCGGTACCATCAGCGCGCCGCCGAACCCCTGGATCACCCGCGAGACGATCAGCGCCGACAGGCTCTCCGACAGTGCGCAGAACAGCGAGCCGAGGGTGAAAAGCGCAATTGCGATGCAGAATACCCGGCGGCTGCCGAAGCGATCGGCGATCCAGCCGGAGGTCGGGATCAGTGCCGCCACGGTGAGGATGTAGGCGATCACCACCGACTGCATGCGCAGCGGGTTCTGACCGAGGTCGTGGGCCATCGCCGGCAGGGCGACGTTGAGGATGGTGGCATCGAGCGACTGCATGAAGAACGCCACCGCGATCAGCCAGGGCAGCAGCCGGGCGGTGTTCGGGTCGAGCGTGCGGGATACCTCCATGCCACCGGGCTCCTTGGTGCGGTCACTCCTGCGTGCGTGGCGTGCGTCGCCGCGCGCGCGGGTGGGCTTTGTCGTAGGTTTCGGCGAGATGCTGCCAGTCGAGCCGAGTGTAGATCTGGGTGGTGCTCAGGTGGGCATGGCCGAGCAGCTCCTGCACCGCGCGCAGGTCATGGCTCGATTCGAGCAGATGGCTGGCGAAGGAGTGGCGCAGGCGATGGGGATGCAGACGCTCGGGCAGACCACGCTCGACCGCCAGGCGTGCAAGCCGCAGCTGTACCGCACGGGGCCCGAGACGATCGCCGCGCTGACCGACGAACAGCGCAGTCTGCGCAGGGCCTGTGAGCTGGCGCCTGGCCTCGAGCCAGGCCGCGAGCGCCTGATGGGCGCGGCGGCCGACCGGCACCTGGCGCGGTTTACCGCCCTTGCCCCACACCCGCACCCGCTGCTCATCGAGATCGCCGAGATCGAGCCCGACCAGCTCGGAGAGCCGCAGGCCCGAGGAGTAGAAGAGCTCGAGGATCGCCTGGTCGCGTATCGAAAGCACGGAGCCATCGTGGGGGCAGTCGAGGAAGTGCTGGATCAGATCGACATCGACCGGGCGCGGCAGCGTGCGGGTCGGCACCGGGGTATCGAGCAGCCGCGCTGGGTTGCGCTGGATCAGCCCTCGCTCGATCAGCGCATCGCAGAAGCGTCGCAGCGCGGCCTGTCGCCTAGCCAGGGTGCGGCCTGAGAGGCCTCGGCTGCGCTCGTGGCCGAGATAGCGGCGCACCAGGGCGACGTCGAACCAGCGCCAGTGCTGGTCGGAGAGCCCCGCCTGGCGCTCGACGAAGGTGGCGAAGCCGCTGAGATCCCGGCGATAGGCATCGATGGTCGCCGCGCGCTGACGGCTGGAGAGCTGCGCGATGAAGCGCTCGAGCTCGGCGCGAAGCGCACTGTTGGCTGGGTCTGCGCTCATGGCCTCGGTATCTTCAGCGCCGCGACTGCTGGAGCAGGCGGCCGACCACTTCGCCGAGATAGTCGACGAACAGCGTGTCGAGCGTCGGGTTGAAGCGCTCCCGCGAGGGAGTGGCGAGCAGCAGGTAGCCACTGTGGTGGCCGATCGAGAGGCGGGTGATCACCCCCGAGCCCTGGTTCGCGACGCCGAGCGGGTGGGTCGGCAGGAGCCGGCGCCACTGCTCGGCATCGAGCGCCACGCAGCGGCAGTGGCGGCCTTCGAGCAGCGCCTCGAGCAGCGCTGCGGTAGCGCTATCCAGCCCATGCTGCGGCGGGGTCAGCTCGCCGTCTTCCGGCATCGGACGCCACACCGCCATCGCTGGGATCTCGAACTGGTCGCCGAGCTGGTCGGCGAGGGCGTGGAGCACGGCGTCGTCGCCTTCACTCTCGAGCAGTGCCAGCACCAGTGCGCGCAGCTGGCGATACTGGATCTCGGTGTCGCGCGCGGTATCGAGCAACCCCTGCAGCCGGCGTTCGACCTGCTCGAGCCTGCGGCGCATCACCAGGGTCTGGCGCTCGAGCAGCGACACCGCGCCGCGACCGGCGTCGGGGTGGGGCACCTTCAGGCGCTCGAGCAGCGCGTCGCGGCCGACGAAGAACTCAGGGTGGGTCTCGAGCCACTCGGCGACCCGCTGGGGGTCGAGGATATCGCTCATCTCGCGTGCGTTCATAGCTCGAGCCTGCCGTCGAAGACCTTTTCGGCCGGGCCGGTCATCACCACTTGGTGGCCTTCGCCTGGCCATTCGATCGTCAGTCGTCCACCGGGCAGCTCGACCTCGACGCGCTGGTCGAGCAGGCCCTGCTGGATGCCCGTGACCACTGCGGCGCAGGCGCCGGTGCCGCAGGCCAGGGTCTCGCCGACGCCGCGCTCGAATACCCGCAGGCGGATGTGGCGCCGATCGACCACTTCCATGAAGCCGACGTTGACCCGGTTGGGAAAGCGGCGGTGCGATTCGAGCACCGGGCCGAGGGTGGCGACCGGCGCAGTGGCCACCGAGTCGACCAGCAGCACCGCATGAGGATTGCCCATCGAGACCACGCCGAACTCGACCTGCTCGATGCCGTCGATCGGGGTGTCGAGGCGCAGCTGGTGCTTGGGCCCATCGTGTTTTGCCTCGAACGGTACCTGCGACGCTTCGAGCACCGGCGTGCCCATCTCGACCGTGATCCGGTCGTCGCTACCCACCTTGAGCGTGAGCGGGCCGCCGCTGGTCTCGACCTTGAGCTCGCGCTTTCTGGTCAGGCGCTGGTCGAGGACGAAGCGCGCGAAGCAGCGCGCGCCGTTGCCGCAGTTCTCGACCTCGCCGCCGTCGGCGTTGAAGATCCGGTAGCGGAAATCCATGTCCGGGTGGCGCGGCGGCTCGACCAGCAGCAGCTGGTCGAAGCCGATGCCGAAGTGGCGGTCGGCGAGCTCGCGCACCTGGTGGCTGTCGAGGCGCGCGCGCTGGGTCACCAGATCGACGACCATGAAGTCGTTGCCCAGTCCATGCATCTTGGTGAAGTGTAGAAGCATCTTCTCAAGCCTCGGTCTGTCAGCGCCTCAGGGCAGTCGCCGCTCACCGGCCCACAGCTGGGCCAGCGGTTCGCGTTCTCGCACGAGGAAGGCCTGATCATCGTCGACCATCACCTCGGCGGGACGCGCCCGGGTGTTGTAGTTCGACGCCATGGTGAAAGCGTAGGCGCCGGCCGAGCCGACCGCGAGCAGGTCGCCGGCGGCGAGTTCGAGTTCGCGCTGCTTGCCGAGAAAATCGCCCGACTCGCACACCGGACCGACGATGTCGTAGGCCGCGCGCGTGCGCGCCACGCCGTCGTCACGCTGATCGACCCGCTCGATACGCATCCACGCCTGGTAGAGCGCCGGGCGGATCAGGTCGTTCATGCCCGCGTCGATGATCGCGAAATGCTTGGTCTCGGCGGGTTTCAGGAACTCGACCCGGGTCAGCAGCACGCCGGCGTTGGCAGCGATCGAGCGACCCGGCTCGAAGATCAGCTCGAGCTCGCGGGTCAGCGCGCTGCGCGCCAGCCGTTCGCGCAGCGCGCAGATGTAGTGCGCTGGGCTGGGCGGGGTCTCGCCGTTGTAGTCGACGCCGAGGCCGCCGCCGAGGTCGAGGTGCCTGAGCCGGATGCCGTCGGCGGCGAGCCGCTCGACCAGGGTGATCAGCCGCTCCAGGGCATCCATGAACGGTGCCAGCTCGGTCAGCTGCGAGCCGATGTGGCAGTCGACCCCGACCACCTCGAGGTGATCGAGCGCCTGGGCGCGAGCGTAGATCGCCGGCGCGTCACCGATCGCGATGCCGAACTTGTTGTCCTTGAGCCCGGTGGAGATGTACGGGTGGGTGCCGGCGTCGACGTCGGGATTGACGCGCAGCGACACCGGCGCGCGCAGGCCCAGCCGTGCCGCGCAGGCGTTCAGCCGTTCGAGCTCGGGGAGCGATTCGACGTTGAAGCACTTGATCCCGAGTTCAAGGGCGCGGGCCATCTCGTCGTCCCGTTTGGCAACGCCTGAGAACACCACCTTGGCGGGGTCGCCGCCGGCGGCGACCACCCGCTCGAGCTCACCGAGCGAGACGATGTCGAAGCCGGCGCCCAGGCGCGCGAGCAGATCGATCACCGCCAGGTTCGAATTGGCCTTGAGCGCGTAGCAGACCAGATGGGGGCAGCCCTCGAGCGCTTGCTCGTAGGCCAGGAAGTGCTCGCTGAACGCGGCCCTCGAGTAAACGTAGCAGGGCGTGCCGAAGCGGCTGGCGAGCTCGCCGAGGGCAATGCCCTCGGCATGCAGCACGCCGTCACGACGAGGGAAGTGCGGGGTCATTGACTCACCCCGCGATCGGTCTGCCCGCCGGCCGCTGGATAGGGGGTGAACGGCACGTTGCGCCAGCGCTCGGCGCCGGAGGGCGGCGCGCTGCCTTGAGTGGCCGGCAGGGTCTGCTGGACACGAGGCGGCTCGGGCTGCGGCTGGGGCGCGCTTGCAGCGGGCGCCGGCGCTGCCGGGGCGGCTTCTGGCGTGGCCGGGGTTTCCGGCATGGCCGGAGCGACGGGCGTGGCCGCGGGCGGCGTCACTGGTGCCGGGGCCGGCTCGGCGGGCTGGCTCGGCGCAGCTTCGCTCGATTCCGGCCCGGTCGCGGGCTGCTCCTGCGGCTGCTCCTGCTCTTGCTGCGACTCTTCGATCGGCCGGCCCTGCTCGTCGATGCCGTAGGCATTGCCCGGGTCATACCGCTCGCGTGCTTCCTGGTCGTCGGGCATGTAGAGCGGGCCGGTCTGGCCGCAGCCGGCCAGCACCAGGACCAGCGATGCCAAGGTCAAACGGCTCGCGCGGGAGATGATCATCGACGTGCCTCCCGGCCGGCGAGGGCCTCCCGGGCGCGTTGGGCCGCGGCGCGGACCTGATCCGGCGCGGTGCCACCGATATGGTTGCGCGCCGCCACCGAGCCCTCTAGCGTCAGCACCTCGAACACGTCCGCTTCGATCACGGTGGAGAAGCGCCTGAGCGTCTCGAGACTCAGCTCGGAAAGATCCTTGCGCTGCTCGATGCCGTAGGCGACGGACTTGCCGACCACCTCGTGGGCATCGCGGAAGGCCACGCCCTTGCGCACCAGGTAATCGGCCAGGTCGGTGGCGGTCGAATAGCCGCGTCGCGCCGCCTCGAGCATGTTGTCGCGCTTCGGCTCGATCGCCGGAACCATGTCGGCGAAGGCGCGCAGGCAGCCCTTGATCGTGTCGATGGTGTCGAACAGCGGCTCCTTGTCCTCCTGGTTGTCCTTGTTGTAGGCCAACGGCTGCGATTTCATCAGGGTCAGGAGGCTGGTCAGGTGACCATAGACGCGCCCTGTCTTGCCGCGCACCAGTTCGGGCACATCGGGATTTTTCTTCTGTGGCATGATCGAGGAGCCGGTGCAGAAGCGATCGGGCAGGTCGATGAAGTCGAACTGCGAACTGGTCCACAGCACCAGCTCTTCGCTCATCCGTGACAGGTGCATGGCCAGGATGCTGGCGAAAGCGGTGAACTCGATCGCGAAATCGCGATCGCTGACCGAGTCCAGCGAGTTCTCGCTCGGGCGCTCGAAGCCGAGCAGCTCGGCGACGTAGTGGCGATCGATCGGGTAGGTGGTGCCGGCCAGGGCGGCGGCGCCCAGCGGCAGGACGTTGACCCGCTTGCGGCAGTCGGCGAGGCGCTCCTGGTCGCGAGCAATCATCTCCTGCCAGGCCAGCAGGTGGTGGCCGAAGCTCACCGGCTGTGCCGCCTGCAAGTGGGTGAAGCCGGGCATGATGGTGTCGGCTTCCTTGGCGGCGAGCTCGATCATGCCGTGGCGCAGGCGCGAGAGCTCGGTATCGATGAAGTCGATTTCATCGCGCAGGTAGAGGCGGATGTCGGTGGCGATCTGGTCGTTGCGCGAGCGCCCCGTATGCAGCTTCTTGCCCACCGCGCCGATCCGATCGGTGAGCCGCGCCTCGACGTTCATGTGGATGTCCTCGAGCGCCACCGACCACTCGACCTCGCCGCGTTCGATCTGCGCTTCGATCTCCTCCAGCCCCTCGACGATCGTCGCCCGCTCCTGTTCGCTCAGTACGCCGACCTTGGCGAGCATGGTGGCATGGGCGATGGAGCCGCGGATGTCATGGTGGTAGAGGCGCTGATCGAAGCTGATCGAGGCGGTGAAGGCGGCGACGAATTCGTCGGTGGGTTCACTGAAGCGCCCGCCCCAGGACTGGTTGGTGTGTTGCGTCATCGGTGTCGTCGTTCCTGGCAGAAAAGAGGCCCCGTTGATGGACCGGGACCGCGTCTCGAGAGTTTCGACCGAGTGTAACAGACTCTCTCCTCCAGCCGCGCCCTGCGGCATTCGACTCGCCATCCGCCCGCGCTGCGGCTTCCCTCGCCCGCCCATCCTGCTTAGGATGCGGGGTCACGATCACCATGATCATCATTCCCGCGATGTTCCCGCAGCACCTCGGCCCGAAAGGTGTGACGACGCGATGAGCCTGATCCATGAAGAGCGCTTCGAGCGCACGCTCGATGCGCTGGTTTCCCGCCATGCTGGCGCAGCCCGGCTCGAGGCCTGGACGTTCGACGACCTCGAGAGCCGGCGTGAAACCGAGCGCAGGCTGGCCGAGGCCGGCGTCAAAGCGCGCATCCGCAGCGCCTACAAGCCGCTGCTGCATTGGTTTCTCGAGGATGCCGACTTGAGCGGCGTTCGCTCGATCGAGGTCGGCTATCCCGTCGTCGCGCCCCCCGCCAATCGATTCCTGCTCGAGGCCTATCCGCTCGCCGCCTTGACCGGCGATGCCGAGCTGAGCTTCACCGCAATCGAGGGCGATGGCCTCGACTACATCGTCGAGCTCGGCTACTTCGATGGACGCAAGGAGCGCCAGCGGGTCTTCGCGCCCAATCACCTGCATCTCGACTTCGTTGCCGAAACCGTGCTCTCGCCGACTGGCTGGGAGCGTGTCGATGGCGATCCCACCGGCCACCGCCTGGAGACCGACTACGAACGGCTGTTCGCCTCGGCGATGCACGCGGTGGTCACGCATGACTGGGGCAGCGAGGAGCCTTATTTCGACGAGTTGAACGTTCGCGTGCGCCTGCCCATCGACGACCAGCGCCTGCCCCATGGCGAGGAGGTGCTGAGCCTGCGCGAAGCGCTGCACGAAGACATCTACTTCTCGCTGCTGGAGGTGTTCCAGCTCAAATCCGCGAGGCCGCTCGGCGATCGCGGGCTCAAGCCGGGCCAGATCGTACCGGAGATCCTGCCCAGCGACGGCCCGGTCGAGCTTTGTATCGAGACCCGGCCGCTGTCGCTCAGGGGCGACCCGACCCCGGAGCAGCAGCGGCTGGAGACCGCCGAACGGCCGCTGAGCATGGCGCAGGTGCGCGCCGAACTCGGGCGGCTCGACGGCGTAGCGTTCCAGGCACTCTCCCGCGCCGGCAGGCTGGTCGAGGCACGCTACATCGAGGGCGGCGACGTGCCGGTGATGATCAGCGGCGGCCAGCATGCCAACGAAACCACCGGGGTCGTCGGCGCCCTGCGCGCGGCGCATGTGCTGGCCGAGCGCAGTGGGGCGCACTTTACCGTCGCACCGCTGTTGAATCCCGACGGCTATGCGCTGCACCAGCGGCTGAGCATCGACAACCCGCGGCACATGCACCATGCCGCGCGCTACACCGCACTGGGCGATGATCTCGACTACCGCCTACGCGGAGAGAGCGAGGAGCGTCTCGGCGAAAAGCGGGTCAGGATCGAGGCCGAGCGGTTGAGCGCAGCCAAGCTCCACGTCAACCTGCATGGCTATCCCTCGCACGAATGGACCCGGCCGCTCTCAGGCTACGTACCGCGCGGCTTCGCGGCGTGGACGTTGCCCAAGGGCTTCTTCCTGATCGTGCGTCATCACCCGGACTGGGAGCAGGCGGTCGAGCAGCTGCTGGACGAGGTGACCTCGAGGCTCGGTCGTGTCCCCGGCCTGCTGGCGTTCAATCAGGCGCAGATCCGCTGCTATCAGATCCACGCCAAGACGATGGAGTTTCGCTTCATCAACGGCTTCCCCTGCCTCGTTTTGCTGGACGAGCGCGACAGCGCACCGATCACGCTGATCACCGAGTATCCGGACGAAACGATTTATGGCGAAGCGTTCATCGCCGGCCACACCGCGCAGATGGAGACCGTGCTCGCGGCCTATGACGCCTTCCAAGGCATCGCCGCCGACGGCTTGGATTGAGTTCGTCCGATCAGGCTTACCTCGAACGGATCAACAAGCCGTTCGTCCCGAGCGGCGCCGGTGAGGCCGTGGTTCGACTCGGCTCGTTCCTCGCCGGCTATCCGAGCATCCCGAGTAAGCGAAGCGCATCGAGGGGCACGAACGGATTTTGATGTTTCGGCGCATACCTCTCTCCGTTCGTCCCGAGCGGCGCCGATACGCGCCGAGGTCGAGTCCCGGCTTGGCACTGGGGGCGCCAGTCGAGGGATCGTGCGGCGGCGGTGAGGCCGTGGTTCGACTCGGCTCGTTCCTCGCCGGCTACCCGAGCATCCCGAGTAAGCGAAGCGCATCGAGGGGCACGAACGGGTTTTGATGTTTCGGCGCATACCTCTCCCCGTTCGTCCCGAGCGGCGCCGATACGCGCCGAGGTCGAGTCCCGGCCTGGCACTGGGGGCGCCAGTCGAGGGATCGTGCGGCGGCGGTGAGGCTGTGGTTCGACAGCCCTCGTTCCTCGGGCGCTCACTGCGAACGGGTTTTGATGTTTCCGAGCGACTTGAGCGAGTACCGCGAGTCGAAGGGTCCTCGGGCGCTCTCTGCGAACTTGGCTGGGAGGGCTTAGTCGCTGTGCGAAGGCCAGGTATCGGAGAGCCGATAGCCCTCGGGCCAGGGGTCGGCCGGGTCGAGCAGATGCTGGTGGATGCCGGTGATCCAGGCGCGGCCGGAGATCGATGGCAGGATCGCGATCCGTCCGGCGAGCTCGGTGCGGCCCTGGATGCGGCAGTCGAAGGTCGAGCCGATGATCGAACGCCCGATGAAGCGTTCGCCCTCCGCGAGCTGCCCCTTGGCGTGCAGTACCGCCATACGCGCCGAGCAGCCGGTGCCGCAGGGGGAGCGGTCGATCTTGCCGGGGCGGATGACCACCGCGTTGGTCGCGCAGGCCACCCCGCGCTCGTGAGCCAGCGGCGCTGCGATCTGGCAAAAGGAGATGTGGGCCCAGTCGGGATTGAGTGGATGGGTGAAGCCGAGCTGCTCGTTTGCCGCTCGGGTGATCCTGAGCCCGGTGGCGACCAGCTCGGCCGCTTCGTCGGCGGTGAGCGAGAAGCCCAGTCGCTGGGCGTCGGCGATCACGAAGCTATCGCCGCCGTAGGCGGTATCGACCTTGAGCGAGCCGATACCTTCGACCTCGATCCAGGCATCGAGCCGGTCGGCGAACGATGGCACGTTGCGTATCTCGATGCGCTGCGCCTTGCCGTCGCGGCATTCGGCGATCGCTTCGATCAGCCCTCCGGGCGCTTCCAGCACCAGCCGAGTCTGCGGTTCGGTCATCGCGATCATGCCGGTGTCGAGCAGCACCGTCGCCACGCACAGCGAGTTGGAGCCCGACATCGGGGGCGTATCGGCTGGCTCCATGATGATCCAGCCCATTTGCGCGCGCGCATCCTTCGGCGGCACCAGCAGGTTGACGTGGCGGAACACGCCACCGCGCGGTTCGTTGAGCACGAAGTTGCGCAGGCTGTCGTCGCGGGCGATCCAGCGCGACTGCGCCCACAGGGTGTCGCCCGGCGGCGGCATGACACCGCCGACGATCACGTCGCCGACCTCGCCCTCGGCGTGGCAGCTGACGACATGCACCATCTTGCTCGAACGCATCTGGTTGCTCCTGTGGTGCCAGGGCGTATCGATGCGCCCTAGCGAACCGATTTGAGGAATTCGGCGGTCTCGGGGCGCTGCGGTGCGTTGATCACTTGCGCGGGCGGGCCGATTTCATGCACCAGGCCGTTACGGAAGAACGCCACCCGGTCGGAGACATCGCGGGCGAAGCGGATTTCATGGGTGACCAGCAGCATGGTCATGCCCTCTTCGGCGAGCAGGCGGATGGTGTCGAGCACTTCTCCGACCAGCTGCGGGTCGAGCGCCGAGGTGGCTTCGTCGAACAGCATGTAGTCCGGCGACATCGCCAGCGCCCGCGCGATCGCCATGCGCTGCTGCTGGCCGCCGGAGAGCTTGGAGGGAAACACCTTGAGCTTGTCGCTCAGACCCACGTGGGCGAGCTGCTTCAAGGCGATCTCCTCCGCTTCGGCGCGGCCCAGCCCGAGCACCTTGCGTGGCGCCAGCATCACGTTCTCCAGCACGGTAAGGTGGGGAAAGGCATTCCACTGCTGGAACACGATGCCGATCTTCCGCCGCAGCCGGTTGAGGTCGGTTCCCTTGGCATGCACCTCGATACCGTCGACGCGGATGCTGCCCCGTTGGATCGGCTCCAGCCCGTTGATGCACATCAAAAGCGTCGATTTGCCCGAACCGGAGCCGCCGATGATCGACACCACCTCGCCTTTGGCGACGGTCAGGTCGACGCCCTTGATCACCTCGAGATCGCCGAAGGATTTGTGCACCTGGTCGATTTCAATCATGTTCCTGCCATCTCCTTTCCAATCGCGCCCCCAGGCGTGCGACCACCAGGCTCATGAGGTAATAGATCAGCCCCGCGATGCACAGCACCAGCAGCGGCTCCTGGATCCGCGTGACGATGGTCTGCGAGGCACGCAGCAGCTCGATGATTCCGATCCACATCACCAGCGCCGTGTCCTTCATCACCGACAGCACCAGGTTCAGCCAGCCGGGGAAGGCGACTCTGGTCGCGACTGGCAGCACGATGTAGCGCAAATCCTGCCAGTAGCTCATCCCCAGCGACCTGCTCGCCCGCCGCAGGGCGGGAGGTACCGCGAGCACGCCGCCGCGGACGATCTCGGTGCAGAAGGCCGCGGCGTAGACCCCGAGCACCACGCAGCCGACGGTGAAGGCGCTCCAGTTCAGCCCGACCAGGCTCTTCAGCGAGTTGAACAGCACGAACTGGATCAGCAGCGGCACGCTGCGGAAGACGTCCAGCGCCCAGGACAGCGGCAGGGTGGCGTAGGGCATCGCCGCGCGCAGCAGGCCGAAGACCACGCCGGCCAGCGTGCCGATCAGCATGGCGGCGGCGGTCAGCTTGAGCGTCACCCAGGCGCCCTGGAGCATGAACAGCAGGTCGTTGGTGGTCAGGCTGGTCGAGAACATGGGACCTCCCCGTTAGTAGCGGAACAGGCGCCAGGCCAGCAGGCGGGCGACGAGGACGATGATCTTGGTGATCAGGTAATAGAGCACCGCGGCGATGGCGAAGAACTCGAAGGTGCGGAAGGTGCGCACGTTGTAGTTCTGGGTGACCCCGGTGAGGTCGTCGTTGAGCCCCACGATCACCCCGAGCGAGGTCATCAGCACCGCCCACACCATCTGGTTGGTCAGGGGGTGGTAGACGATACGCAGCAGCTGAGGGAAGACGATCATCCGGTAGGCCTGGAACGCGCTCATGCCCAGCGAGCGTGCCGCACGCATCTGGGTGTCCGGCACCGCCTTGAGTCCGCCGCGAAAGTTCTCCGCCAGATAGCCCGCGTTGTTGAAGGTGATCCCGGCCAGCAGTGCGGCCCAGGAGCTGATGTGCCAGCCGAACGAACCCAGGCCGAAGTAGAGGATGTAGATCTGGAACAGCGATGGGGTATTGCGTGCGATCGATACCCACAGATTGGCGAAGGCCCGCGGTAGCGGATTGTCCATCCTGCGCATCACCGTCAGCGCTAGCGCCAGCAGCACGCCGAGGATCATCGAAAGCGCCGCGGTCTCGAACGTGACCCAGGCACCGGCGAGCATGTCCGGCAGCGCTCTGAGCGCCGAGCGCCACTGGAAGGTGTAGTCGAACATGGCCTCACTCCCCTTCCTTGCGGTCGGCCCGTCGGGCGCGCTGGAGGGAGCGCCACCTCTGGATCAGCTCGCGACCCGCCAGCCGGAGCGTGGCGGTTGCGGTGCCCGCTGGCATCGAGGTGGGTGTCATCGAAGACGCGCTCAGTAGTAGACGCCGGGCACGGTCAGTTCCACCGGCGTGCCGCCCACCCATTTTTCGTAGAGCTCGGCATAGCGGCCGGTGCGCACTTGCTGGTTGACGAACAGGTTGAGGTAGTTGAGCAGGCCGTATTCGCTGCGTCTCGCGGCCAGCGAGACGTAGTCGATCACATAGGGGGCGTCGCCGGCGATCTTGAGTCCGGGATAGCGCCCGGAGTTGACCGTCGCCGCGGCGACGGTATTGGTCACCACGGTGGCTTCGATATGGCCCTGGGCGACGGCCAGCAGGGTATCGTTCTGGGTCTGGTAGGCGCGGAAGCTGCCACCGTCCCAGCCCTCGACGTCCTGCTCCAGGGCGATCGCCTCGTAGGTGCCGCTGGTGTTGCCGACGGCGCGTCCCTCGAGATCGTCATAGCCCTCGATACCCGTGTCCTCGCGGGTCAGCACCACCATCTGGAAGGCGAAGTAGGGCACCGTCATGCCCACGGTCTTGGCGCGCTCGAGGGTGTCCGAGGTCGAGGCGACGATCACGTCGGCGCGATTGGAGACCAGCGCGGGAATACGATCGGGGAAGGGCGTTTCGACCACCTCGGCGTCGACGTCGAGCACCCGCGCCAGATCGTTGCAGTAGTCGACGTCGAAGCCGGCGGGCTGGTTGTTGTCGTCACGAAATCCCATCGGCGGAAAATCCAGGGTCACCGCGCAGCGCAGCGTCCCTGAACTGATGATGTCGTCGAGTTTGTCGGCAAGGGCGTCATCGCTCGTCGATACCGTGAGAACGGTGATCAGAGACAGAGCCAGGGTGTTGTTCTTGATTGTCATTGGAGCCTCTTGGGAACGGTCGTTTTTTCTACTTGTCGTGGCGCCTGCAAGGGAACGGTCGGTACACGGTGCCTCGAAGGAGCGCGCCGATGGATGGGGTGAGCGGGGAGTAAGAGGGTTACAGCTTGCCCGCGGCCAGCGAAGCGGGCTTGAGCCTTTTCGCCGTGCAGGATGACGAAAGCGGCACAGTCGCCGCGAGCTTTTCAGCAAAGCTTCAGCCGGCTGGCGGCACGTTCATCAGTGCAAGCACTGCATCTCGCGGCTCGATTGGTCACCCGCGCGGGCAGATAGCCTAGGCCCCCGGGACGAGCATCGGCGGCCGCTAGACCAGGCCGACGTCGGGCAGGCTCGGGCGGTTGGCCAGTGCCTTGGCCATGATCCGCTCGACGAACGCCCGGTCAGCTTGTGGCAGGGCCAGGCGCGGTGGGCGGGTCAGGGCGCTGCCGCGACCGGCGAGCTCCTCGCAGAGCTTGATGCACTGGACCAGATCCGGGCGGGCATCGAGGTGGAGGATCGGCATCAGCCATTCGTAGATCGGCATCGCCTCATCGAAGCGGCGGGCCTTGGCCAGGCGGAAGATGGTCTCTCCCTCCTGGGGGAACACGTTGGACATCCCGGACACCCAGCCTTCGGCGCCCACCGCGATGCTCTCCAGCACTACGTCGTCGAGGCCGGCGAAGAGGATGAAGCGGTCGCCTACCTCGTTGCGTACATCGATGAAGCGGCGGGTATCGCCGGAGGAGTCCTTGAAGCACACCACGTTGTCGCAGTCGGCCAGTGAGATCAGGATTTCCGGGGTGACGTCGTTTTTGTAGATCGGGGGATTGTTGTAGACCATCAGCGGCAGGTCGGCGTTTCTCGCTACATAGCGATAGTGCTCCGCAGTCTCGAATGGCTTGGACGAGTAGACCAGTGCCGGCATCAGCATCACGCCATCGACGCCCACTCGCTTCACCGCGTTGGCCGCTTTGGCCGCCTGCGCGCTGGTGAACTCGGCGACCCCGCAGATCACCGGTACACGGCCCTTGGCGGCATCCACGGCGACCTCGGTGACAGCGATCTTCTCATCCAGCGTCAGGGAGGTGTTTTCACCGACCGAGCCGCAGACCACCAGGCCGGAAACACCGTCACGCACGAGATTGGAAATGACCCTGTGGGTGGCTTCGAGGTTGACGGAGAAATCGTCGTTGAATTGGGTGGTGACGGCGGGAAAGACGCCGCTCCAGTCGATGGTTCCACGGCTCATGGGGTGACGTTCCTGTGATCGATGGGGTCAAGGCGGCGAGGCCACAGCGTCGAGGGCCTCGCCGCGACATCGATCCAGAGTGACCGCCCGAGCGTCGGCTGGCTTGAGCCTTTTCCCCGCTCGGGATGACGAAATCCGCACAGCGTGCGCGGTGACGCCGGCGGGGGCTGAGCGCTCAGCGGATGATCGAGAGGCGGAACTGTCGCGGAGTCACCCCGGTGAGCGATTTGAACTGGCGGCTGAAGGCGCTGTGATCGGTGTAGCCGCAGCGCAGCGCGATCTCGGTGATCGGCAGCTCCCCCTCGGCGAGCAGCCGGCAGGCGTGTTCGAGTCGCGCCTTGTGGATCATCTGGCGCGGGGTCAGGTGGAATATCCGCTTGCAATAGCGCTCGAGCTGGGCGACCGAGAGCTTCGCCAGGCGGGTGAGCTCCTCCATTCCGATCGCGCGGGAAAAATGGCTGCGGATATAGGCATCGACCAGCGCCAGGCGTTGGAACGCGGGGTGATCGGCCCGGGCGTCCTGGAGGTCGTGGGAGATCCCGGTCATGCCGATGATCCGCTCCTCTCGATCGAGCAGCGGCAGCTTGTAGGTCAAACACCACCCAGGCTCACGGCCGGAGAACAGATGCAGTTCGAGCTGCTCGTGGATCACCGCGCCATGATCGAGCACTTGGCGGTCCTGCTCGGTATAGCCGGGTCCCAGGGAGGCGGGAAACACTTCCTTGGAGGTCTTGCCGAGCAGCGGTGCGATACGCCTGAAGCCGCAGCGCTGGGCGAGGGTGAGGTTGGCGTGCACATAGCGTGCCTGCGGGTCCTTGATGAAGAACACGACCCCTGGGATGGCATCGAGCAGCGGCCCGATCGGCTCGAGTGCGTCGAGCAGCGTATCCAGGTTGCGCGGGCGCTGGCGTGCAAGCCCCGCGCCCAAGGCCGCCAGTGGAGGATGCTGGGTATCGCTACCGGTACGGGGTATCAAAGGGGTGAAGAAGCGCCTGGATACGCCAGCGCCGCTGTGTCCGATCGCAAGCATGGGGATTCTCCCGGTTCGCTCATTATTGTCGTTGTATTCGCCTGTCGCCGGGCTTCGTCGCTGCCTCGGAGGCGGCGGCGGCTTGGATGTCAAGCTTGCCCTGTGTCTGACGATACGCGCCCTTGGGCTACTCTTGCACCTCCTTCATGCCACCGAGCAGCAGGCTGTCGATGCGCGCCGGCGACAGCGGCGGCCGTGGAGGCGGCGGCGGCCAGCCGAACAGCTGCGCGGTCGCCGCGGCGCATACCCGACCCTGGCAGGCGCCCATCCCGCAGCGGCTGGCAAGCTTCGCGCGGCGCCAGTCGGAGTGCGTCTCGAGCTCGCCGAGGGTAACTTCCTCGCAGCGGCATACCAGCGTGGTGGCGCGACGCGGCGGCAGGCGGCTCGAATCGAGCGCGAAATGCTGCTCCAACTGGGCGGCGAAGGCTTGCCAGCGTGCGCGGCGCCGGCTCAGCGCGGCGGCGAGAGGGTACTGGTCGGCGGCGGCCAATCCGGCGATCCGCCCTTCGATCAGTGCCAGCTCGCTGCCGCCGGGGCCGGTGCATTCGCCGGCGGCGTAGACACCCGCAACTGAAGTGGCCTGGTGCTGGTCGACCGAGATGCCCCGCTCGCCCAGCGCACAGCCGAGCAGCTGGGCGAGCTCGGTGTTGGCGACCAGGCCGAAGCCACAGGCGAGGCGGTCACAAGCGATCTCCCGGCGCTCGCCGAGGGATTCGATCACCACGGCTTCGAGCCTCCGCTCGCCCAGCGCTTCTATCAATCGGCTGGCGGCGCGATAGCGCGGGCTCGCCAGCGCTATCGCCTGGGCCAGCTTGGCGGGCCATCGCCATAGCTCCATGGTGAAGCTGGCCAGTTCGCTCCAGGGCGCCTGTTCGGCCAGCGCTACCAGCCGGCCCCGCTGCGCGCGAACCGTCGCCGCGCAGGCCAGCAGCAGCGGGCCGCTGCCGGCGATCGCGATCCGCTCGCCACGCACCGTCAGCCCGCCTTTGATCAGCGCCTGCAGGCCGCCGGCGCCGGTCACCCCAGGCAGGGTCCAGCCGGGAAACGGCAGCAGCCGTTCACGGGCGCCGGTGCACAGCAGCAGGCGGTGATAGTCGATCACCCCGGCATCGTGCTCGCGTTCGACCAGCAGCCGCCGCGGCGTGGGTGCGTCGATCACCCGGGTGGCGCTGCAAAGGCGCAGTCCAGGCAGCCGCTCGAAGCGCTCGCGCAGCGCCCGCGCACGCGGCGGCAGGTTGACCCTCGGGCCGCCGCGCCAGATCTGGCCCCCCGGCGCGGGGTTATCGTCGATCACCACCACGCTGATGCCATGGTCAGCGGCGGCGCAGGCGGCGGCCATGCCGGCCGGGCCGGCGCCTACGATCAGCAGTTCGCACTCTCTCGGCAGCCGCTCGTTCATCGTGTCCTTTCCACTTTCATGCCCTCACGGATCAGCGTCACGCAGGCCAGCCGGCGTCGGCCGTCGATGCATACCCGGCACTCCTGGCAGATGCCCATGCCGCAAAACGGTGCGCGCGGGCGGCCGGCGAGGTCGCTTCGGGCGTGGTCGTCACCGCTGGCGGCGAGTGCGGCGGCAACGCTGGTGCCCTCCGGCAGGACGAGGGCTTCGCCGTCGAGGATCAGCCGGATCATCGTCGCCCTTCCGCGGCCGCTGGTGCGCTGGCCTGGAAGCGTTCGAAACGGTAGGGCAGCGGGTCGAGAGGGGGATGCTCGCCGAGCACCTCGGCGCGGATCAGCGCCGCGGTGCTCGGTGCGGTGGTCACGCCGAGGCCTTCGTGGCCGAGCGCGAGCCACAGGCCCTCGCGTTCGGGGTGGCGACCGATGATCGGTAGCCCATCCGGGGTGGCGGCGCGAAACCCGGTCCAGGCACGGATCGCGTTGAGCTCGCCGAGCGCTGGCAGGTAGCCGCGGGCGCGTTCGAGCATGCGTGCGAGCAGCGCGGGCTCGACGCAGGGGTCGAGGGTGTCGAACTGGCGGGTCGAGCCGATCAGCAGCTGGCCGGTGGGGCGCGCCTGGAGGTTGAAGGCCACCGAGGTACCCTGGCCGCTATGGGCGCTGGCGCCGTAGCCGAGCTCGACCAGCTGATGCGAGATCCGGCCGGGATAGCGGTCGGTGATCAGCAGGTGGCCCTTCTTCGCTGCGATCGGTAGCCCTTCGAGCAGCGCACCGGCCTGCAGACCCGCTGCCAGCACGATCACCTGGGCCCCCAGCCTGCGGCCGTCGGCGAGATACACCTTTTGATCCTCGAGCGCGGCCACCTGGGCGCGCTCGAGGGTGATGCCGACGGATTCCAGCAGCCAGTCGGCGACACGGGGCGCGTAGAGGATCGCATCGCTTTCGACCCTCAGTGCGCCGCTGAGCCCAGGGCGCAGCAGCGGTTCGAGTGCGGCCAGCCGGGTGGGATTGATCAGCTCGCTGCCTATGCCTGCCATGGCGAGCGCGGCGCGTTTGTCGTCGGCGGTGGCGAGGTCGTCCTCGTTCTCGGCCAGCCACAGCGTGCCGCAGCGATGGTAAGCGCCGCTCGCCGGCAGGCTCGGGGCCAAGGCGCGCCAGCGCGTGAGCGAATCGCTGCACAGTGCAAGCTCGGCGGCGTTGCCATCGAGGCTGACCAGATGGCCCATGCCCGCGGCGGTGGCGGCGGGCAGGCCGGCATCGACCACGCGCACCGAGAGACCCGCCAGGGCCAGCGCATGGGCGCAGCTGGCGCCGATGATGCCGGCGCCGATCACTATCGCATCGCTCACCGCGTGATGCCCCAGGCGAAGGGATCACTCGGGTCGATCAGCAGGGTCGACTCCCCGCTCAGGTGGGCTTGGCCGCGAATGGTGGGAATCAGCTGCTCTTCCTGCCATTCATAGTGGGCTTCGAAGCGGCTGCCGATCACGCTCGCTTGATGCCATGGCTGGTGAGGTGCGAGCAGGCCGTCGGCGGCGAGGCAGGCGAGCTTGGCGCTGGTGCCGGTACCGCAGGGCGAGCGGTCGTACTCCCCGCCGGGGCAGAGCACGAAGCTTCGGCTGTCGGCCTCGGGGTCGGCGGCGAACAGCTCGATGTGGTCGATCTGCGCACCGTGCGCGGCGCGAATCCCCGCCTGCTCGAGCGCCTTGAGCAATACGCGTGAATATGTGGTCAAAGTGTCGAGATTGTCGGCGGCGATCCTTTGGCCATGGTCTGCGACCAAAAAGAACCAGTTGCCGCCCCAGGCGATGTCGCCGCGCACCTCGCCATGGCCGGGCACCGTCACCTGGACATCCTTGGCGAATCGATAGGCGGGTACGTTGCGCACGCTCACCGAGCCGTCCGGGTGGAGGGTGGCGAGTACATTGCCCACCGGCGTCTCGATCCGGTGCTCGCCGGGACCCATCCGGCCGAGATGGGCGAGGGCGGTGATCAGGCCGATGGTGCCGTGACCGCACATGCCGAGATAACCGGTATTGTTGAAGAAGATCACTCCGGCGCTGGCGGTCGGATCGAAAGGGGTGCAGAGCAGGGCGCCGACCATCGCCTCGCTGCCGCGCGGCTCGAGCACGCAAGCGCGCCGCCAGTGGTCATGGTCGCGGGCGAGCAAGGCACGGCGTGCGTCGAGTGGACCGTCGCCGAGCGCGGGGAAACCGTCGATGACCAGGCGGGTCGGTTCGCCGCCGGTATGAGTGTCGATGATCGAGATGCGCTGCATGGTGGGGTCCTGGCCTGTGAGCTAGACCCCAGCATCTCGCGCCCGGTCGGCCCCGGGCTTGTGGCTTTTCTCTTCCCGGGATGACGAAATCGGCACATTGCCCGGCACGAGGAGAGGTGGTACTTGAGAAGGTACGACAGGCGGCTTTCGGCCGAATCTGGTGCCCGGGCGGTGGAGTTCCTTCAACCATCCATCGATGATCTGGTGGTCAAAGTCCTACTCGATGCCTGACAGCCTTGCTGTCGAGGGCGTGCTGGAGGATAGGGCGTGCGTGGGGTAATTGGATGAAGCGTGAATTATGGCGAAACGCAGTCAATATCGTGCAGGGTAGTCGATCGGATGGATCGAGATGGCTCGAAAGTCTATCGACCCGGCTGTTGATCACCTGCACGGTGGCATTGATCATCACGGTGACGGTCGTCTCCTTGGCGGTCGTGACGCTTTTGGAATCGAATCCAACATCGTTTTTGGGGCGACATAGACAAAACGATATGGGGACCCGCCTCATCGATACGCTCAGGTTCGATTCCCAGGGTAACCCGCAGTCCGTTACCTTGATTGATGAAATTCACATATGGCGGGCGGCGTTCCCGGATCAATTCCAGTACCGGGTGTTGGATCCACAGGGCACGGTATTGCTCTCTTCGGAGCACTTGATCTCCAATTTTCCATCCGCCGATGACTATTTCGATCCCCAAGCGGAGAGGTTCGCGGTCGAAAGCGATGGACGGGGATTCCACGTGGAAACCTTGCCTTTCACATATGACGGTAACCAGTTCTTTCTGCAAACGGCCGTGAGCGACTATCTGAGCGAAGTCATCGTTCGCAACAGGCTCAAGCCGGTATTCACCACCGTCACGATCATCGCGGGGATATCCCTTGGTGTCTTCATCCTGGCGATATATTTCACCTTCCACAGTATGTTCAGGCCATTGCGTCGGGTATCGGATGCGGCCGCCAGAATTTCACCTGAAAACTTGACCTCCCGGCTTTCACTGGATGGAATTCCGAGTGAAGTGAGGCCGCTGGCAGAAGCCTTCAATAGCGCGCTGGATCGGTTGGAAGAAGGGTTCAGGGTCCAGCAATCGTTCTTCGCCTCGGCCGCGCACGAGCTCAAGACGCCGCTCACTTTGATACGCGGACAAATCGAGCTTCAGGGTGATTCGAGCCAGCAGGCCCGGCTTCTCCAAGATGTCGACCTGATGTCGAGGCACGTCCAGCAGTTACTGCATATTGCTGAAGTAAGTGAATTATATAATTATCGTTCCGCGAGCACGGACGTGGTGGCGGTGGTAGATGAGGTGATACGTTATCTTGGGCGCCGGGCCGAGAAAAAGCGTGTCCGGATCGTGGTGGCGCATCGGGCGACCGCCTCCGCGCTAGAGGCTGATAAGGCGGCCTTATTCATCTTGCTCAAAAATCTGGTCGAAAATGCGGTGGAAGTTTCGCCTGAGTCCGCCGTCGTCACCATAGATATATCCAATCATTCGGTTGCGGTAAACGATCAGGGGGAAGGCATCGACCCGGCCCATTTGCCGCATATCTTCTCGAAGTTCTGGCGAGCGCCCGGAAACAAGTACGAGGGGGCGGGTCTGGGCTTGGCCATTTGTTGGAAAATTGCTAACACCTATGGTTGGCAGCTGTTCGTCGACCGCTCCGTACCGCATACACGATTCGTGGTTTTATTTGATGGTCAAGTGGGTAATAGATAAAAACTATAAAAAGCCCGTTGACAGTAAGTATGAGGTAAGTCTGTGGAAGCCAGGATGAAGACCTGATGCTCTTCATTTCCAGGACCACACCATGACGTTGTTCATCCGCTCCAAACGCTGGTCAATGATGTTGCCTGCTTTCGCCTTCGTGCTCGTCGATTCCGCCTACGCTCAGCAAACGCTCAGCGATACGCGTGATGCCGGCGGTTCCGGCTTCACCTTCTTGAGCGACGCGCCGAACGTCACCCACTGGGGGATCGGCGTCGGGGCGCGTTACAGGGATTCGCCTTATCGAGACTATGATGGCTCCGATTTCGATGCGTTGCCGATTTTCTATTTCGACAACAAGTGGGTGAACTTCTTTGGCACCAGGGCGGATCTCAAGATCGGTACCTGGAATGACTTCTCCGTTGCACTGCGTGGAAGATACTCTTTCGGCGGTGGCTATGAAGCATCGGATTCGCCTTACCTGGAAGGCATGGACGAGCGCGATGGCGGTGCTTGGTTCGGTCCTGCGTTCAGCTGGAAAAAAAGCTTCGGTGAGCTATCAGGAAGCTACCTGATCGGCGGGAACAAAGGGCATCGCGCCGAACTGGAGTTCAGTAAAGAGTTCGAGCGTGGCCGGTTCAGTATCTCGCCCTACATCGGCACTGGCTGGTCGAACAGCGATTATGTCGATTACTACTATGGGGTGAGGCCGTCGGAGGTTCGCGCCAACCGGCCCGCCTACGATGGTGAGTCCGCATTCGATGTCACGCTTGGTGCCACGTTCGATTACCGCATGACCGACCGTCAGACCCTCATTCTCGATCTGGGCGTCACGCGATTCGTCGGCGGCGGTGTCTACGATAGCCCCTTGGTCGAAAACAGGACGATTCCTGAAGTCCAGGTCGGCTACGTTTATCGCTTCCAATGAGCCGATACCCTGGTGTCGCGATGTTTCAGGTAGCGTAATGGTGATGGAAGGTAGTAGCTGATAGCGGCGAGGACGATCCATGTATCGTATAGCGTTGGTCGAGGACCATGAGCGGGTTGCGGAGCTGATCCAACGGGCGCTGCTGCAAGTGGGAATCGAGACCGATACCTTCCAGAACACGGCCCAGGCGTCGTTCGGGCTCAGCCATGCCGACTACACCGTGATGATCGTGGATCGGGGGCTGCCCGATGGGGATGGGCTGGCCTGGCTCAGGGACGTGCGCGCGGCGGGCAATATGACCCCCTGCCTGATGCTGACCGCGCGCGACGCCCTGCATGATCGCATCGACGGGCTCGAAAGCGGCGCCGACGACTACCTGGCCAAACCGTTCGCGATGGATGAATTGATCGCGCGGGTTCGCTCATTGATGAGACGCCCCCCGGTACTTGCGTCCCTCGCGCCCGCCGTGGGCGACCTGACCATCGATCTCGACAACAGTCGTCTGCAGTGTAAGACGCAGTCCATCCTGCTAGCGCCAGCCGAGCTCCAGCTTATGCTTTGCCTCATGAACGCAGCGGGGCGCACCGTGCGGCATACCAACCTCGAGCATGCCGGCTGGGGAGTCGCCAAGGCGGTAACGCCCAACGCGTTGGATGTGGCTTTGCATCGCATCCGCAAGAAGCTCTCGGCGATCGGTTCGACCGCCAGGATCAAGAACGTTCGAGGGCTCGGCTACATGCTCACCGACGAGCCGACAGCGAACGAGTGACTACCGCTTGGTGTGCATCCTCCCTCTGAAAGATCGATGGTGGCCGATGCTTGTCGGTCTCGTGACCGTCGCCCTTCACCTTCCCGCGATTCGCCGTTACCGAAGCCGTTACTGAACACGACGCCAGGGCCCGCTCTGATCGCCGCGAGGCAGGTGGGCTGAGCGTCGGGGATGAGGCGTGATCGGAAGCCAGCGGCCATCGATGATACAATCGAGGACCATTGCGCCCTTCATTCTGCCCCTGGGGCAGACGCCCTGGGGCTCGCCATTCGATCGGAGTCGTCGTGTCGTCCAACACTCGCGCACCGCTGCGCATCGCTACCCGCCGCAGCCCCCTGGCCCTCTGGCAGGCCGAGCACGTCAAGGCGCGCCTAGAGGCGCTGCACCCCGGGCTCGAGGTGAGCCTGGTCTCGATGAGCACCCGTGGTGACCGAATCCTCGATGCGCCGCTGGCCAAGGTCGGTGGCAAGGGGCTGTTCGTCAAGGAACTCGAGGAGGCGCTGCTCGACGGTCGCGCCGATATCGCGGTGCATTCGATGAAGGATGTACCGATGCACTTCCCCCAGGGGCTTGGGCTCGAGGCGATTCTCGAGCGCGGTGCGCCGACCGATGCCTTCGTCTCCAACCGTTTCGACTCTCTCGATGCGCTGCCCGAGAGCGCTCGGGTCGGCACCTCGAGCCTGCGCCGCCAGCTGCAGCTGCTCGAACTGCGTCCCGACCTGGTGGTCTCGAGCCTGCGCGGCAGCGTGCAGACCCGGTTGGCCAAGCTCGACGCCGGCGAGTTCGATGCCATCGTGCTCGCCACCTCCGGGCTCCAGCGCCTGGGCCTCGATGCGCGGATTCGCCAGGAGCTCGTCCCCGAACTGATGCTGCCCGCCTGTGGTCAGGGCGCGCTCGGCATCGAGTGCCGGCGCGACGATCAGCGGCTGCTCGAGCTGATCCGCCCTTTGATCGACCGCGACACCACCGCGCGGGTGCTCGCCGAGCGGGCGATGAACACCCGGCTCGACGGTGGCTGCCAGGTACCGATCGGCGGCTATGCGGTGCTCGAGCAGGGCGGTGCCGGACTCTGGCTGCGCGCGCTGGTCGGCTCTCCCGACGGCGCGCGCGTGCTGCGCTTCGAGGCGCGCGGTTCGTTCAGTGATCCCGAGCGCCTCGGTATCGAGGTTGCTGAAGCCCTGATCCAGCAAGGCGCGGGGGAAATCCTCGCCGCGGTTTATGGTGACCGGACGCGATGAGGGCTGATCGCACGGTGCTGATCACCCGCCCCGGCGCGCGCGCTCAGGCACTGCGGGCCGCGCTCGAGCGGCGCGGGCTCGCGCCGTGCGATCTCGATGCGATGAGGCTCGAGCGGCTCGAAATCGATGCCGAGCGGCATCGCCAAGTGCTCGAGCTGAGCCTGGATGCGCTGCTCTGCGTCAGCCCCTTCGCCGTCGAATGCCTCGCTGCGCTATTGACCCCGCGGCCGGCGTGGTTCGACGCGGTGCGGCTGTTCGCCACTGGCGAGAGCACTCGTGAAGCGATGCGCGATACGTTCGGGCGCGATGCACTGGCGCCGCATGACGGGTCGGCTGCCAGCGAAGGACTGCTGGCACTTGACGAGCTTGCCCGGATCGCAGGCTGGCGGGTGCTGCTGGCGCGCGGAGAGGGCGGACGACGGCTGTTGTCCGATACGCTTGTCGCGCGCGGCGCAAAGCTCGAAGAGCTCGCGCTCTATCGCCGCCGGCTGGACACCCCTGCGCCGCCTGCACTGGCGCGCCTTCGCGCCGGCGAGTACCTGGCGCTGATCGTGACCAGTGCCGAGCAGCTCGACCACTTGGCGCAGTGGTGCACTTGCGCTGCGCGTGATCGGACGCTGATCGTTTCCAGTGCGCGATTGGCTACACTGGCTGAGGGGAGTGGGTTCGTCAGGGTGCGACGTGCCCAAGATGCGACACCCGAAGCGCTGGCGCAGGCGTGCGCCTCGTTTACGGATGATTGAAAGCTGGCCGCTGGGCGGCGGTGCAGCGATGATTGAGCCTGCGAAGGCGTGCGTCCTCGGAGCAAAGACTCAGGGATCCGGCCAAGCGGCCGCCAGTTGGCGCCCGGGCCCGTTCGGTATCGGCAAAAGGCAAGCGACATATGAGCAAAGAAGACGATAAGAAATTCTCAAGGGATGATCAGCGGGAGCCGCCGGCGAAGCATGACGAAGACGTCTCGCCTACGATCGAAGTCGATGCCGCAGGCGATGCTCGCGCAGCCGAGCCCGAGCCCGCCGAGGCGCACGCCACGGAGTCCGGTCCGGTCAAGCCGGACGCCGCCGAGGCTGAGCCGGCCCCTGGCGCCACGCTCGAGCCGGCTGCTGAGGTCAAGCCCGAGCCCGCCGCTGGCGTCAGGCCCGAGCCGGCTGCTGAGGTCAAGCCCGAGCCTGCCGCCGCTGCCGCCGCGTCCGCTACGGCCGGGGCGGGCAGGTCGAGTACCGGCGCGGGCATGGACGCGCCGCCGCCGGGCGGAGGAGGGCGCAACGCCGCGGTGAGTCGCGCTCGCCGGCCATGGCAGCTAGCGCTGGCGGTGCTGGTCGTGGTGGTGATTTTGCTGCTGCTCGGACTGGGCTTAGGTGTCCAGCGGCTCAATCAGCAGAGCGCCGAGCTCGATGCGCTGTCCGGACGGCTCGAGCAGCTGCGCGACGAGAACGATACCGCCATCCGTTCCGCCCTTGGCCAGCGCGAGCAGGCGGTCGATGCGCTGGGCGAGCGCGTCGACCAGAACGATCGTGCGGTGCAGGGGGTGCTCGCCGAGCTCAACCAGCAACAGCGCAGCGATGCGCGTGAATGGACCTACGCCGAGGTCGAGTACCTGCTGCGTATCGCCAACCAGCGCCTCGGTCTCGAGCGCGACGTCGCCGGTGCCCAGAGCTTGCTCGAGACCGCCGATCGCCGTCTCGCCGAGGTCGACAACCCCGCTTTCCTCCCGGTCCGGCGCGAGATCGGCAGCGAGATCGCCGCCCTCGACAGCGTGCCGCGGCTCGATCGCGAAGGGATCTACCTGCAGCTCGCCGCCGCGCAGCAGCAGTTCGACCGCCTGCCGCTCGCTCAGGAGACCAAGGCGCTGGCGGCGCGGGTCGATGACGATGCGATCTATTCGGGGGGCTGGCGCGAGCAGCTGTCGAGGCTCGGTACCCAGCTCAAGGACCTGGTCACCATCCGCCGCCATGACGAGCCGCTGGAGGCGCTGATCACTCCCGAGCAGGAGGGCTACCTGCGCCAGAACGTGCGCATGCTGCTCGAGCAGGCGCAGCTCGGGCTGATCCGCGAGCAGCCCGAGATCTACCGGACCAGCCTCGATGAGGCGAGCCGGCTGGTGCGGCTTTACTACCTCACCGACGACACCGGAGTCGCAAGCGCCCTCGACCGGCTCTCCCAGCTGTCGAGCCAGCAGGTGCGCCCGGAGCTGCCCGATATCAGCGGTTCGCTCGAGCGGCTGCGTGAGATTCTCTCGCGCCGCGGCGGGCCGGCCGATGCCGACCAGGGAGCGTGATCGATGCGCAAACTGATCCTTTTCATCGTCATCGGCCTGGTCGTCGGTGCACTGCTCGGCCAGCTGATGCTCTCGGTGCCGGGCTACTGGCTGGTGCGGGTCGGCGACACTTCGGTGCAGACCTCGTTCTGGTTCGGGCTGGTCGCCTTGTTCGTGATCTTCCTGCTGCTCCATTTCCTGCTTCGGCTGCTGTGGCAGCTGCGCCGCCCATTCAGCCGGATCAAGCTGTGGAACAGCCGGACTCGCCATCGCCAGGCATTGAAGCGCACGGTGAGCGGTCTGGTGGCGCTCGCCGAGGGGCGCTGGAAGCGTGCCGAGCGGACCCTGACCCGCGCCGCCGATGACTCCTCGGTGCCGCTGGTCAACTACCTCTCGGCCGCGCTCGCCGCCCATTACCAGGGGCGTTTCGATCGCGCCGAGGAGCTCCTGCGCGAGGCGCATCGCTCCACTTCCGGCGCCGACAGCGCGGTCGGACTGCTCGAGGCGCAGCTGCTGCTCGATCGCGGCCTGCGCGAGCAGGCGCTGGCGATCCTTACCCGGCTCGAGCAGCAGACGCCGGATCATCCGCAGCTGCTCAAATTGCTCAAGCAGGCCTATGTCGGGGTCGGTGACTGGGAGGGGGTGCGCCGGATCCTGCCGAGACTCGAGCGTCACTCGCTGATCGACGAGGCCGAGCGGGTCGAGCTCGAGAAGCGCACCTATCGCGAGCTGACCCTGCAGGCGCCGGCCTTTGCCGCCAGCACTGCGATCAGCCCGCTGAGCGGGCGCACGGTCAATGAGCTCGAGCGGGTGCGCGAGCTGTGGGCCGACATGCCCGACGTGCTGCGCCTCGATGTCGACATGCTGCTGCTCTACGTCGATGCGTTGGTCCGCAATGGTGAAGCTGACCATGCCGAGCAGCTGCTGCGCCAGGCGTTGAAGGATCGCTGGAGCGCGCGGCTGGTGCTGCGCTATGGCCTGATCGAGGTCGATCCCCAACTGCAGCTCAAGTTCGCCGAGCAGTGGCTGCAGGAGCGGCCCAACGATCCCGAACTGCTGCTCACGCTTGGCCGGCTGTCGCTGCGCAATGCCTACTGGGGCAAGGCCCAGGAGTACTTCGAGGCGAGCCATCGCCAGCGCCCGAGCGGTACCGCCTGTGCCGAGCTCGCGCGGCTCTATACCAACCTCGGCGAGTACAACAAGAGCCAGTTCTACTTCAGAAAGAGCGTCGAACTGCTCGACCGCGCCCTGCCGGAGCTGCCCCAGCCCAGCGCCGCCAAGCGCTGAGTCTCTTGCTGCGTAAAAACGCCGCCGCCTTTCGGCGGCGGCGTTTTCGCAATCGGGCACAGTGCCCTCATCCATTTTCAGCCGATGCTGTATCCGCGCCCGCCGAGGCAGGCGCCGATCGCGCGCCTGTAGAGATCGCGTACGGTCGAAGTCGGCGGCTGCTGGGCGCTGGCCGGGTCGAAGCCGCTCTGGCTGACCGCCCATGCATGGCACTCATAGCGATCGCGGGCCTGCTGGTCTGGACTCTGGCCCTGGGTCGGATAGGCGATCACGTTGTAGTCATTGGGGTTCTCGTACTGCGCCACCGGCGGTGCGGCAACCGGTACGTAGCGCTGCTGGTCGGCGTTCCATAGGTAGTAGGTACCGGCGGCGAGGAAGTAGAGCATGCTACCGAGCCACAGTGCGCGGGCGCCATCGGGCAGCCCGTGGCCGCGGGCCGGAGCGCTACCCCAGGCGGGACCAGGGCCTGCGCCGCCTGGGCCTCCGCCATGACCAGGACCTCCCGGACCGCCGCCCGGTGCGGCAAGTGCCGATAGCGATAGGGTGGCGGTCAGACTTGCGACGATGATCCTGGCGACGATGCTCTTCATCTCCCTTGCTCCATGGCGAGCCGCGCGACTTTGCGCGATGCCGGCGATTGTCGCCGCCGATAGTGCACGAACAGTGTTCGAATTGATGAATTGCACCGCAAGCGACGCTTGAATCCCTGTGCTTCGCCCTCATTGAGAGGGAACGGTGCCGAGCGGCGCCGACCCTTTGCCCGACCGCGCCTGCGGTGGGACCGAATCATCGATACGAGAGGTAACACCATGGCTACCGCCACTGCCCGCCATATCCTGGTTGACAGCGAAGCGAAGTGTGAAGCGCTCAAGCAGGAGATCGAAAACGGCGCCGATTTCGCCGAGATCGCACGCAAGCATTCGAGCTGCCCCTCCAGCCGCCAAGGCGGTGATCTCGGCAGCTTCGGCCGCGGCCAGATGGTGCCCGAGTTCGACCGCGTGGTGTTCAGCGCCCCGGTGAGCCAGGTCCAGGGACCGGTCAAGACCCAGTTCGGCTACCATTTGCTCGAAGTCACCAGCCGCCAGGATTGATCCCGGCGCGGCCGCTTTCCAAGCGAATCGCGAGAAGCCCGCGCTCCCATTCGGGAGCGCGGGCTTCCTGCTTTGCGCCAAGGCCCATGGCCCCACGGAGCAGCGGGTCAGACGCCGAGGGCGCGTTCGATCAATGCCTTGGCGCGTGGGGAGAGCGGCAGTTCGGCGGTGAGCCGCTGGCCGTGGGGCGACATCTTGCGCCAGGTCTTGGCCAGGATATCGACCAGCTTGTCGTCATCGTGCTCGTTGGCGAAGTCGTCGAAGTAGTAGGCCAGGAACACCAGGCAGGTGGTGTCCTCCAGCGCCTGGGTCTCGGGATCGCGCTTGAGCTTTTCCTTGCGCACGAGCGCTGCGACCCGCTGGGCGGTCGATGGCTCGAAGCCCGCCTCTTCGACCAGCCGCGCGGCAAGCTCTGCCTGGCGCTGCTTCAGTTCGCTGCGCCAGGCATGATAGCCCGCCCGATCGATCGGGTAGCTGTCGCGTGGCAGCGCCCAGCGGCGCAGGTGCTGGGCGCGCACCGCCAGCTGCAAGGGGATCGAGGCCTCGGGAGCGACCCGGGCGAGCCAAGCGCTCATCCGTTCGGCGTAGAGCAGTTCGAACGGCAGCGCGCGTTCGCCATCGTGGTCGGTACGCGGGTCTTCGGCGTGGACGGCATCGATGCGCCTGAGTGCATCGACGAAGCGGGGATCGGTCACGGAGGATTCCTTTTTCTTGGACTTCGCGCGTTGCCAAGCGCGCTGGGACCCCCTCCCACCATGACCGCTAGGGTCGGCGACGGACAGGGGCGTTTTCTGCGCACCTTAGCACCATCCGCCCCTGGACCGCTCCCCGCTGGGCGCCTTTCCGATAGGAGCCCGTACTCGTGCGGCGTAAGCCTCAGCGCCGCGGCAGCAGGCGCTCCACATCGGTGCGCATGCCGTCGAGAGTGTCGGCCGGCGTGGCGCGCAGTTCGACCAGCGCGGCGAGGCGGTCGACGATCGCCTGGCTGATCCTTACCCCGTTGGCACCGGGGAAGGCGTACCAGGGCACCATGGCGCCCATCTGGTCGAGCCCCGCCTGGAACAGCGGATTGGCCGGATAGAAATTACCCAGGTAATCGGGGGATTGCGCCGCCAGGGTGTTGGTCGGCACATAGCCGGTGCCGGGCACTACCGTCGCCGCGCCATAGGGGCCGGCGGCGAACTTCATCAGCCGCCAGGCGGCCTGCTGCTTGGCCGGGTCGCGGGTCAGCATCACGATCGCGTTGCCGCCGGTCGGCAGTTTGCCGCGCTCGGCATCGAGCAGCGGCAGCGGTGCGGTGCGCAGTTCGAACTTGTCGCCGACGTTGTTGATCGTATTGCGCAGCGCGCCGGTGGTCTGGAAGGCAAAGCCCACCTTGCCGCTGACGAAGGCCTGTTCGCCGGCGGCCTTGGTGAACACCGGCATGCCGCCCTCGCGGCGCATCCGTTCGATCAGCTCGAGCGCGGCCTCGCCCTCGGGGCCAGCGAAGGCGACCGACTGCTCGTCTTCGCTCATCATCCGTCCGCCGTCGCCGAGCACCAGTGCCATGAACATCCAGTCGTCGCCCTGCCAACGGAAGTCGATGCCCTGGACTCCGTTGCCCAGCGCTGCGATCCTGCCGCCGTATTCGATCACCTCGTCCCAGGTGTCAGGCGGGTTTTCCGGGTCGCCGCCGACCTCGCGCAGCAGGTCGGCGTTGTAGTACATGATCGGCGTCGATGCGGCGAAGGCCAGGCCCAGCTGGTGGTCGCCGACCTTGGCGAGATCGAGCAATTGCGGGCTGAACCCTTCGGCGGCGATATCCGGCTCCTCGGCGATGAGAGGGGTGAGGTCGACCGCGAGGTCGCGCTCATCGATCACTCGCAGGCGATTGAAACCGACGAAGCTGATATCCGGCTGGTTGGCTGAGTTCGCCTGGCGCAGCAGCAGCTGCAGACCGTCTTCATAGGTGGGCGACGGGGCGACGAACTCGATCGAGACATCAGGGTTCTCGCGCATGAAGGCCTGGGAGATATCGGCCATTACGTCTTTGAAGAATCCCGGCATTGGGTAGTGCACCTTGAGCACGGTCTGGGCCTGGGCATAGCTCGCGCCGAGCAGGCCAAGGGTCGCGCCGAGCGCGGCGGCGAAGGTCTTGATTGTGGTCATGGGAAGCTCTGCTGGAATGGAGATCAGCCCTTGAGGCCGGTCATGGTGATGCCTTCGATGAAACGCTTCTGGGCGAACAGGAAAGCGACCACCAGCGGCAGGGTCACCACCGTGGTGGCCGCCATCAGCGCGCCGTAGTCGTCGCCGGCTTCGGCGGCGCGGAAGAACAAAAGGCCCAGCGGCGGGGTCGCCATCTCTGGGCTGGTGACGACGATCAACGGCCAGAACAGATCGTTCCAGTGCGCGACCACCGAGAAGATCGAGAAGGCGGTGATCGCAGGCCAAGCGTTGGGTACCACTACCCGCAGCAGCACGCCGAGCTCGCTCATGCCGTCGAGCCGCGCAGCGGCGAGCAGGTCGTCGGGCAGGCCGCGGAAGAACTGGCGGAACATGAAGATCGCGAACACCGAGAGCGCGAAGGGCGCGACCAGCGCGGTATATCCGTCGAGCAGGCCGAGGGCGTCGAGGGCGATGTAGATCGGCAGCGCAGTGGCATGGATCGGTACCAGCAGGCCGAGGATCACCACCGCCATCAGCGGGCCCGCGGCGCCGAAGCGCAGCTTGGCCATCGCATAGGCGCAGGGCAGCGCGATCACCACCTGGATCACCAGGATCAGCGCGCAGACGATCGCGCCGTTGAGCAGCATCCGGGCCAGCGGCACGCGCTCGAAGGCACGGGAGAAGTTCTCCGCCGCGGCCCACCGCTCGGGCCAGAGCGTCAGCCCGGCGGAGAAGATCTCGCTGCTCGGCTTCATCGCCGCTGAGAGCATCCACAGGTAGGGCGCGAGACACACCGCCGCGCCGAGCAGCAGCAGGGCCAGACGCAGTGCGCGCCAGGGATCGAGACGAATCGGGCTCATTGGTAGTGGGTCCGGCGGTTGATGACGAGGTACTGGATCAGCATGGCGACCATCAGGATGGCGAGGAACACCACGGTCATCGCCGAGGCGTAGCCGACCTGGAGGTAGCTGAAGCCTTCCTGGTAGATGGTGTAGAGCAGCACCTCCGAGGCCTTGTTCGGACCGCCCTCGGTGAGGGTCTTGACGGTCTCGAACACCTTCACCGCGTTGATCACGCTGATCACCAGGACGAACAGCGTGGTCGGGCTGAGCAGCGGCCAGGTGACCAGGCGAAAGCGCTGCCAGGCACTCGCCGCGCCGTCGATCCGTGCGGCGGCGTAGAGTTCGCGGGGAATCGCGGTGAGCCCGGCGAGGAACAGCACCATGTTGAATCCCACCGATTGCCACACGCCGATCGCCGCCAGGCTCCACAGCACGCTGTCGCTCGCGCCCAGCCAGTTGCGTCCCTCGAGCCCGACCAGCGCGAGCATCTGGTTGATCATCCCGATCTGCGGGTGCATCAGGTACTGCCATACCGTCGCCATCGCCACCAGCAGCGACGCCACCGGGAGGAAGTAGACGGTGCGAAAGAAAGCCCGGCCGCGGGTCTCGCTCTCGATCAGCAGCGCCGTGCCTAGGCCGAGCGCGACCGAGAGCGGTGCGACGATGGCGGTGTAGAGCAGGGTATTGCCGAGCGAGGTGAGAAACAGCGGATCATCGAGCAGCGCTCGGTAGTTCTCCAGGCCGATGAAGATCGCGCCCGGATAGCCGAGCTGATAGTCGGTGAGGCTGAACCACACCACCGCGAGCATCGGCAGCAGGATCAGCATCGCCATCAGCACCATGGCGGGACTCGCCAGTATCCAGCCGCTGAGCGCTTCGCTTCGAGCCTGCCGGCGTGCCGGTGCCGACAGGCGCGGGCGCAGCGTAGAAGAGGGCGAGACGAGCGATTCAGACATCGAGCTTCTCCGTCTGATTCGCGCTGCGTTCGAGCCGGAGTTCGGCTGCCGCCAGGCGCTCGCCGCTGCGCGCGAAGATCAGCGTCTGGGAGGGCTCTGCCGCGACCCATACGCGCTGGTCGGGGCGGTACGCAGCGCCGAGCTCGGGGGCGAGACTCGCGATCAGCGGCGTAGCGTCGCTTTCGAGCTCTAGATGGAGCAAACACTCGGTGCCGAGGTACTCGCAGCGCTTGACCCAGGCGGTGAGCCCGCGTGGATGGCGTTCGGCCACCAGGCGCAGCGCCGGAGGGCGGATAGCGAGCACCACTTTGCGGTCACGGGGTGGTTCGGCGCAGCGTGCCAGCGCGGTGCCGTCGACCCAGGCCACGCCCTCGTCGTCGACCCGGGCATCGAGCTGATTGATCCGGGGAGTGCCGATGAAACGGGCAACCTCGAGATGGCGCGGGTCCTGGTAGATCCGCTGGGGCGTGTCCAGCTGCAGCAGGCAGCCTTGAATCATCACCGCGACACGGTCAGCCATGCTCAGCGCCTCGGCCTGGTCGTGGGTGACGTAAAGCGTGGTGACGCCTGTGCGCCGCTGCAGGGCGACGATCTCGCTGCGCGTGTGGACGCGCAGGTTGGCGTCTAGATTCGAGAGCGGCTCGTCCATCAGGAACACGCGGGGATCGCGAACCATCGCCCTCGCCAGCGCCACACGCTGGCGCTGGCCGCCGGACATCTTCGCCGGCTTGCGGTCGAGCAGATGCGCGATCTCGAGCTGTTCGGCGACTTGTCGCACCCGTGCGTGGATCTCCTCGCGAACCGCCCTGGGGGTGAGCCAGCGCCCGATCAGCGGCAGCCGCTGCCAGCCGCTGAGCCGGCGCATCACCAGCGGCACGGCGATGTTCTGCGCCGCGGTGAGATGGGGATAGAGCGCATAGGACTGGAACACCATCGCCACGTCGCGCTTCGCCGCGGGTAGTTCGCCGAGCTCCCGGTCTCCGCTGCGGATCCTGCCGGCATCGGGTGATTCGAGACCGGCGACGATCCGCAGCAGGGTGCTCTTGCCGCATCCGGAAGGCCCGACCAGGGCGATGAATTCTCCCGGGCGCGCCTCGATGTCGATGCCTTTGAGTATCGTCTGCTTGCCGAAGCGCTTCTCGATGCCGCTCAGCTCGAGGGCGTGGCCGTTCATCGCGCGATCTCCTTGAGTTCGGCGTCGCCGGGGTAGACCTCATCGATGATCGGGTCGAGGTAGTAGGGCAACAGCCCCTCGACCTCGACGATCTCGCAGCGATGGTCTCCTCGCTCGCCCAGGGTGATCAGGGCGGCGCCGAGGCAGGCCCTGCCGGGCAGCGGCCGGTCGGTGTTCGCGACCATGAACGAGGAGGCCGGGCACCATAGGTAGTCGATGCCGTCCACTTCGCCCTGCCAGGCGCGGTGAAGGTGGCCGCTGGCGATCAGCGCCACGTCGTGGCGCTCGATCAGCGCACGCAGTGCGCCGCGGGATTCACCGGCCAGGCTCCAGTAGCCGCCGTCGCGCTCATCGAACGACTCGACGAACAGCGGCTTGTGGCTGAACAGCGCCACCCGGCGGGTGCCGCGTCCCGCCAGGCAGCCGCCGATCCAGGCGAAGGACTCCTCGCGGTCCGCGCGCTCGCCCTCGAGGACCTGGCTATCGATGCCGATCAGCCGCCAGCCGGGGATGTCGTGACACCAGCGGTCGGTCTCGAACGCGTCGCACCAGTGCTGCAGCCGGTCCGCATCGACCGGCCGGCGGGGATCGAAAGCATCGCCGACGTCGTGGTTGCCCGGCAGCGCCAGCAGCGGAATCCCGAGTTGATCGAACAGCCGTCGGCAGTGGGCGAGTTCGCGTTTGTCGCCGGCGCCGTCGAGGCTGGCGTCTCCGGTGTGGATCACGAGATCGGGCGCCAACTGGCGAATCCAGGCGGCGAGCGGCGGCCAGTTGGCGGCGAAGTGGAGTTTGCTCGGACTCAGGTGGGTATCGCTGATCTGTACGATGCGCATCGCAGGGTCCCCAATGGCCCAGGGAGGACGCACTCAGGGCGTCGGAGCGCTCATTCTGCGGCGCGCCGATGACACGGCCTTTACCGATATTTGACGGTTGAATGATCGCAGGGGGTGCCCTGCGGGGTTCGATACGCTCAGCGTCGCGGCGATCGTGCGCCCTGGTCGGCTGGGTGGGAGGACGGGAGGAGCGAGACTCGCTGCCAGTCGAGCCGCGCATACCAGAGCATGGTGATGGCCGCCATCAGCAGGTTGGTCAGCGGGAATGCCCACCACAGGCCATCGACGCCGAACGCGGCCTCACGCGACAAAAACCACGCCAGGGGGAGTTGGATCACCCACTGAGAGACCAGCGCGAGGTTCATCGTCACCACCGTTTGGCCGGCGGCGCGGAACACGCCGCTGAGTGACATCTGCAGGCCGATGAGGCCGAAGGTGAAGGCCACCGTACGCAGGAAGCGTGCACCGGTGGCGATCACCTCGGGGTCGTCCGGCACGAACACCGCGACCAGCGAGGGGGCGGCCAGGAAGGCCGCCACGCCGACCAGGCTGAGGCCGATGAAGGCGATCACCGAGCTGAGCCTGGCGATCGACCTGGCGCGCTCGATCTGGCCTGCGCCGATGTTCTGGCCGACCAGCGCCGAGGTCGCCATCGATAGGCCCAGGGCGGGAATGATCACCAGTGCGAGCAGGCTGTTGACCACGCCATAGGCGGCGATGGTCACGGTGCCGAAGGCGGCGACCATCAGCACCATCGCGTTCATCCCCAGGGCGCGGGCGGAGAGCTCCACCGAGGAGGGAAAGCCGAGCCGGAAGGCGCGCGCGATGAAGGCCCAGTCGGGGCGCAGCGCCCTGAGCCGCAGCACGATGCCGAGCTTGCCGCGGGCGAGCAGCCAGAGCCCGATGCCCAGCGCCAAGCCCTGGGTCAACAGCGTGGCGAATGCCGCGCCGGCCACGCCGAAGGCGGGGATCGGTCCCCAGCCGAAGATCAACGGCGGGTCGATCAGCGCGTTGAGCACCACCGTGCCGAGCACGATGTAGAGCGGGATGCGCACTTCGCCGGCGCCGCGCATCAGCGCCTGGAACATGGCGAAGCCGAAGGTGAAGACCAGCCCGCCGAGGGTGATGCGCAGGAATGCCAGGGCATCGTCGTAGACCCCGGGCTCGACGCTGAGCAGCGTAAGCATGCGCGGCGCCGCCCATTGGCCGAGCGCGGTCAGCAGCAATGAGAATCCGAATGCCAGCAGCAGCACCTGGCCTGCGACATGGTCGGTCATCGCGCGGTTGCGAGCGCCGACGTACTGGGCGATCAGGGTCGAGCCCGCGACGCTGAAGCCGGAGCCGAGCGCGAAGGCGAGGAAGTTGATCGGCAGGCTGATCGATACCGCCGCCACCGCGTCGCCGCCGAGACGGCCGACCCAGAAGGCATCGATCAGCTGGTAGGTCGACTGCAGCAGGTTGGCGACGATGATCGGTAGCGCCAGTTTCAACAGCGAGCCGAAGATCGGTCCTTCCAGCAGGGGGTTGCGCGCGATGGGAGGCAAGGGCAGATTCCAGCGGGGGGAGGCGCGAGGCCTCAATACACCCCTTGGCTTCTCAGGTAGTCGTCGTAGGAGCCGGTGAAGTCGGTGATCCCCTCGGGCTTCATCTCGATGATCCGGGTCGCCAGGGAGCCGACGAACTCACGATCGTGGCTGACGAAGATCAGCGTGCCGGGGTAGTGCTCGAGCGCCAGGTTGAGCGCCTCGATCGACTCCATGTCGAGGTGGTTGGTCGGTTCGTCCATTACCAGTACGTTGGGCTTTTGCAGCGCCAGCTTGCCGAACAGCATCCGCCCCTGCTCGCCGCCGGAGATCACCTTGACCGATTTCTGGATCTCATCGTTGGAGAACAGCATGCGTCCGAGCGCCGAGCGAATCTGCTGCTCGCCGCCGGTGGTCCATTGGCTCATCCACTCGAACAGGGTCATGGCGTTGGCGAAGTCATCGGCATGGTCCTGGGCGAAGTAGCCCACCTCGGCGGCGTCGGTCCATTTCACCTCGCCCGCGTCGAGCGGCAGGTCGCGCACCAGGGTACGCAGCAGAGTGGTCTTGCCGATCCCATTGGGGCCGATGATCGCGACGCGTTCGCCGGCCTCGACCAGCAGCGAAAAACGCTCGAACAGCGCGGGATTGCCCGGGTAGGCCTTGGTCGCGTTGTCCACCGTCAGCGCATGGCGATGGATCTTGCGCTCCTGCTCGAAACGGATGAACGGGCTGACCCGCGAGGAGGGCTTGACCTCCTCGAGCTGGATCTTGTCGATCTGGCGCGCGCGCGAGGTGGCCTGCTTGGCCTTGGAGGCATTGGCCGAGAAGCGGCTGACGAACGACTGCAGTTCGGCGATCTGCGCCTTCTTCTTGGCGTTGTCGGCGTGCAGCCGCTCGCGGGCCTGGGTCGCGGCGGTCATGTACTCGTCGTAGTTGCCGGGGAACAGCCGCAGTTCGCCGTAGTCCAGGTCGGCCATGTGGGTGCAGACGCTGTTGAGGAAGTGGCGGTCGTGCGAAATGATGATCATCGTGCTCGAGCGCTGGGTCAGTATCCCTTCCAGCCAGCGGATGGTGTCGATGTCCAAATGGTTGGTCGGTTCGTCGAGCAGCAGCACGTCGGGATCGGAGAACAGCGCCTGGGCGAGCAGCACGCGCAGCTTCCAGCCGGGCGCCACCGAGCTCATCAGCCCGTAGTGCTGCTCGAGCGGGATGCCGAGGCCGAGCAGCAGCTCTCCCGCGCGCGCCTCGGCGGTATAGCCGTCGAGCTCGGCATACTGCACCTCGAGATCGGCGACCTTCATGCCATCGGCTTCGCTCATCTCTGCCTGGGCATAGATCCGGTCGCGTTCCTCGGCGACCTTCCAGAGCTCCCCATTGCCCATGATCACCGTGTCGATCACCCGGCGCTCTTCGAAGGCGAACTGGTCCTGGCGCAGCTTGCCGAGCCGCGTGGCCGAGTCGAGCATCACTTGTCCGCTGGTCGGCTCGAGATCGCCACCGAGGATCTTCATGAAGGTCGACTTGCCGCAGCCGTTGGCGCCGATCAGGCCGTAGCGGTTGCCGTTGTTGAACTTGACCGAGACGTTCTCGAACAGGGGCTTCGGCCCGAATTGCATGGTGATGTTGGCGGTGCTGATCACGCTGTCGTCCTTAGCGACCGCCCGGCGAGCACGTCGGGAGGCATGGATATCGGGCGCCGGGGGAAATCGGCGCGAAAGGGGTCGATTGTAACGTTTACCCGGGGTGTTGTGCAGTGAGCCTGCGATGATCCTGCTCATACCCGGGCCTCGAGGCCGAGGTTTCGTGCCCACGGGCGCAGAGATCGTCCCGATCGATTTGATCTCGGCGTCGTTCGGGCGTTGGCGTGCTGGCTTGGAGGACAAACTCAGTTTGTCCTCAGCGCAAGAAAAACTCGTTTGTCGGCTCGGCGTGGCGGCATCGATGATCGATCCCAGCGTAAGCGTCGCTTCGTCTCCAAGCGCGGCGCGCTGGTCTTGAATGCCTACCACTGAGAGCGCTCCATGACTCCATCCAGCCCATCCGTCCGGGTCGGTGTCGATATCGGCGGCACCTTCACCGACGTTGCCCTCGAGCTCGATGGGCGGCTCCATGCCGCTAAGGTCCTGACCGATCACGCCCAGCCCGAACGGGCGATCCTCGAAGGCATTCGCCAGGCCTGCTCGCTGGCCGGCGTCACACCGAAGGCGATCACCCAAATCATCCATGGCACGACGCTCGCCACCAATGCGTTGATCGAACGGCGCGGGGCACGCACCGCGCTGATCACGACCCGTGGCTTTCGCGATGTGATCGAGATGCGTACCGAGAGCCGTTTCGAGCAGTACGACCTGGCCCTGGCGCTGCCTCCGGCGCTGATTGCGCGCGCCGACCGCTATGTGGTGGGCGGTCGGCTCGATGCCCAGGGAGAGGAGCTGGAGCCGCTCGATCTCGAACAGCTCGACCGAGTGATCGGCCTGATCCGCGAAGGCGGCTACCAGAGCGTCGCGGTCGGCTTGCTGCATAGCTATCGCAACCCGTGCCATGAACGCCGGATACGCGATCGTGTGCGCGCTGCGTTGCCAGCGGTGGCGGTATCGATCTCGAGTGAGGTCTCGCCGCAGATCCGCGAGTACGAGCGTTTCAATACGGTGTGCGCCAACGCCTACGTCAAGCCGCTGATCGCTGCCTATCTCGAACGACTCAGCGCGGCGCTGGTGTCGGAGGGGGTCAGCTGCCCCGTGCACCTGATCCACTCCGGGGGCGGCTTGATCTCGCTTGCCACCGCGATCGAGTTTCCAGTGCGGCTGCTCGAGTCGGGGCCCGCGGGTGGTGCGATCTACGCCGCTCACTATGCATCGCGCTATGGCATCGAACGCGCGCTCTCCTTCGACATGGGGGGGACCACCGCGAAGATATGCCTGATCGAGGGTGGACGGCCGAAGAGCGCGCGCAGCTTCGAGGTCGCCCGGACCTACAGGTTCAAGAAGGGCAGCGGCATGCCCATCTCGGTCCCGGTGATCGAAATGGTCGAGATCGGCGCGGGTGGGGGCTCAATCGGCCAGGTCGACGCGCTGCGCCAGATTCGGGTCGGTCCAGAGAGCGCCGGATCGGAACCGGGGCCGGCCTGCTATGGACGCGGCGGAGAGCGGCCAACGGTCACCGATGCCGATCTGGTGCTCGGGCGGCTCGACCCGGAGCGCTTCGCCGCTGGCAGTCTGAAGCTCGATATCGATGCCGCCGCCGGGGCGCTCGAACGGGAGATCGCCGCGCCCTTGGGCGCAGACCGATGGCAGGCCGCGTTCGGGATCACCGAGGTGGTCGATGAGAACATGGCAAGTGCTGCGCGCGTGCATGCGGTGGAAAGCGGCCGCGAGCTCTCGGGCTTCACGATGATCGCCTACGGCGGTGCCGCACCGCTGCATGCGGTGCGGATCGCCGACAAGCTCGGGGTGCGCCGGCTGCTGGTGCCGCCCGGCGCCGGGGTCGGGTCCGCGATTGGTTTCCTGCGTGCCCCCTTCGCCTTCGAAACGCTGCGCAGTGCGGTGATGCGCCTCAGCGACTTCGACGTCGCCGCGGTTGGCCGGCTGCTCGACGAGATGGAGAGCGAGGCCAGCGCTTTCGTTCGCGATGCGGGGCTGCGCGAGCCGCCCAGCCGCGAGCTGCGCGCCTACATGCGCTATTCGGGGCAGGGTTGGGAGATCGAAGTGCCGCTCGTCGCCGCCGAGTTCCATGCCGCGCCGCTCGAGACGCTGCGCGCGGAGTTCGACAGCGCCTACCGCGGCTCGTTCGGGCACTTGGTCGAAGGCGCCGACGTCGAAGTGGTCAGCTGGGCGCTCCAGCTCAGCGAGCCGGGCTCGCCGCCTGACCGGGTCGAGCCGCGCATGCACTGCGACGATGGGGTTGAACCGCCCGCGCCGTTCGACCGGCGGCAGGTGTTCGACGCTAAGCGTGGGGTCTTCGTCGACTGCGCCCTCTATCAACGCGACCAGCTGGCGCAGGGCGTGGCCATCGCGGGTCCTTTGATCATTACCGAGCCTGAGACCTCGACCCTGGTCCCGCCGGATTATTCGGTCAGCCTCCAGCGCGACGGTTGCCTGCTGATCGAACATCGCCAGGATGAAGGAGTGCCTGCATGAGCGCTGCCATCGATATCCCCCGTCAGATCATGTGGAACCGCTTGATCTCGGTGGTCGAGGAGCAGGCCCTGACCTTGATCCGCACCGCCTTCTGCACCAGCGTGCGCGAAGCCGGGGATCTCTCGGCCGGGGTGTTCGACGCCGCGGGCAGGATGATCGCCCAGGCGGTCACCGGTACGCCGGGGCACGTCAACTCGATGGCGGAGTCGGTCGGTCACTTCATCGATCACTTCGGGCTCGAAGCGCTGAACCCCGGGGACGTGCTGGTGACCAACGACCCTTGGCTCGGCACCGGTCATCTCCACGACATCACCATGGTTACGCCGGTGTTCCGGCGGGGCCGGGTCATCGGCTTCTTCGCCTCCACCGCCCATGTGGTCGACATCGGCGGGCGCGGCTTCGGTCCGGACGCCGCGGAGGTGTTCGAGGAGGGCATTTGTTTCCCGCCGATGAAGATGTTCGCGGCGTCCGAGCTCAATCGCGACTTGATCGCGCTGCTGCGCTACAACGTGCGCGAGAGCGAGCAGGTGATCGGTGATTTCCATGCGCTGGCGGTGTGCAACGACACGGGTATCCGCAGGCTCGAAGCGATGCTCGACGAGTTCGGCCTCGACCACCTCGATGATCTCGCCGAGTACGTGTTCGCCCACAGCGAGCGGGCGACGCGCGAGCGCATCCAGGCACTCGGCGACGGCTCGCACGGATACGCGATGCGAGTCGATGGCTTCGAGGCGCCGATCGACCTCGAGGTCCTGGTCTCGGTCGAAGGCGATGGGATGAACGCCGATTTCACCGGCAGCTCACCGTGCAGCGAGCGCGGGATCAACGTGCCGCTGACCTATACCAAGGCCTATGCCTGCTACGCCCTCAAGTGCGCGGTCGCCCCCGACATCCCCAACAACTGGGGTTCGCTTATGCCGTTTCGGGTCACCGCGCCTGAAGGGTCGATCCTCAACGCTCCCCGGCCGCGCGCAGTCGCGGTACGCCACCTGCTCGGCCATTTGATTCCCGATGTAGTGCTCGGCGCGCTGCAGCCATTTTGCCCTGGGCGGATTCCCGCCGAGGGCGCCAGTGCATTGTGGAATCTGCAGATGGGCTTTCGCGCCTGCAACGGTGAGGCGCGCCATGAGATGCTGATCTTCAACAGCGGCGGCACCGGTGCGCGCCCCGCCAGCGACGGACTCAATGCCACCGCTTTCCCCAGCGGGGTCCAGACCATGTCGGTGGAGGTGACCGAAAGCATCGGCCCCATCGTCGTCTGGCGTAAGCAACTGCGTTGCGACTCGGGCGGTGCCGGGCGCTGGCGCGGTGGGCTTGGGCAGTCGATCGAGATCGGCGCCAGGGAGGGCTATACGTTCTCGCTCAATGCGATGTTCGAGCGCGTCGAGCATCCCGCCCGCGGGCATCAGGGGGAGGTCATGGCGCCAATGGGCAAGTCTCGCTCGACGATGGCACCCCGCTCGCCGCGAAGGGGCGGCAGTCGATTCCCGCCGGCCGGCGTTTGCGCCTCGAACTGCCGGGAGGTGGCGGCTACGGCGACCCTGCCGAGCGCGAACCCGAGCGGGTACGTTGCGACCTCGTCGGCGGCTACCTGAGCGAGGCCCGGGCAAGGCGCGATTATCCACACGCCTTTGCCACCACCGCGCCGACGGGGCCGGCCCGGACCTAATGATGCTGGTGATTCGACGATGGAACCTATAACAACGACAAGGTGAAGCGCATGAAATCGACCGCAATATCGTTCGCAAGGGTGGGGGCTTCGATCGCACTGGGTACGCTGCTGATGCTCGCGGGCGCTCGGAGCGTGCTGGCGGCGACGACCTGGATCATGGCCTCGGGCAATCCCGAGAGCAGCTACTTCACCCAGAACATTCGCCAGTTCATCGATGAAGTCGAGGAGCGCAGCGCAGGAGAGCTGCGTATCGACCTGCGCGCCAATGACACGCTGATCAAGCATGACGCGATCAAGCGGGCGGTGCAGACCGGACAGGTGCAGATCGGCGAGATTCGCCCCGGCGTGTACGGTAACGAGGACCCGATGTACATCCTCGATAGCATCCCGGGAGTCGCGAGCGACTATGAGCAAGCGCGCCAGCTGCTGGAGGCCCAGCTGCCCTACTTCGAGGAGCTGCTGGGGCGCCAGGGGCTGCGTGCGCTGATCTGGGCGCCCTGGCCGGGGCAAGGATTCTTCACCACCTCGCCGCTCGAATCGCTCGACGACATGCGCGGCAAGAAGATTCGCATCTATTCCCAGCCGACCCAGCAGATGGCGGAGCGCCTCGGCTTTCGCGCCACCATCCTCCCCTTCGCCGAGGTCTCCCAGGCCTACGCGACTGGGATGATCGATTCGCTGTTCACCAGTCCCCAGACCGGGATCGATGTGCAGATCTGGGACTACGCCAAGCACTTCACCTATACCGGGACGATGCACAACAAGAATGCGGTGATCGTCAACGAGCGTGCCTTCAGGTCGCTCGACGAGGACCTCCAGCGGATCGTGCTCGAGGCCGGCCAGCGTGCTACCGAGCGCGGCTGGGAAATGAGCCGGCGCGCGGGGGCCGAAAACGACGAGGTGATCGAATCCCACGGCGTGGTCATCACCGACGCGAGTGACGATATCCAGCAGGCGATCACCGCTATCGGCGACGAGATGCTCGCCCAGTGGCGTGAATCGGCGGCGGCGCCGGCGGTCGAGGCGCTCGATCGCTATCTGGCCCAGCGCAGCGCGCAGGACTGACCATGCCGGACGATCGACGCAGAATCACGCTGCCGCGCCGCCTGCTCGAAGGGCTCTATTTCTCGAGCGGCGTTCTCGCGGCGCTGTTCCTGGCGCTGCTGGCGATCTCGATCATTGCGCAGATCATCGGGCGGCTGGCCGGCGTAGCGGTAGACGCAACCGAGTTCTCGGGCTTCTGCATGGCGGCCTCATCGTTTCTCGGGCTCGGCTACACCCTGCGTCTCGGCGGCCACGTGCGCGTCGGCATGCTGGTCGAGACGCTGAGCGAACCCTATCGAACCCGCTTGGAGGCGCTGGTATGCGCGTTTTCCGCTTTGCTGGTCGGTTGGCTTGCCTGGTGCGCGCTGAAGCTCGTGCTCGAGTCCTGGGAGTTCGGCGATCTGAGCCCTGGACTTCTCGCTATGCCGTTCTGGATTCCCCAGTCAGCGATGGCGCTGGGCCTGGGTATCCTCGCCGTGGCCCTGTGCGATGAGCTGGTGAGCCTTTTGCGTGGACGCTCGGCACGTTACATCGACCGAGGCGACGGTGCGCTCTGAGCGCATCGGTGCCGGTGCTTGCTGGAGTACTCATGGAATCGATTTCGCTGATCCTGCTGGTGATGTTCGGCGCACTGCTGGTGATCCTCGCCGCAGGCGTATGGGTGGCGATGACCCTGGTCGCCGTCGCTGCCGGTGCCATGTGGCTCTTCACCCAGGTGCCGGTATCGAGCCTGGTCGCCTCTACGCTTTGGGACGCGAGCTGGTCATGGCCATTGACCGCGCTGCCGCTATTCATCTGGATGGGCGAGATCCTGTTTCGCACCCGGCTTTCGCGGGACATGTTCGATGGTCTCGGGCCTTGGCTCGGCTGGCTGCCGGGCCGGCTGCTGCACGTCAACGTGCTAGGCTGCGGGATCATGGCGGCGGTGGCCGGTTCGTCGGCGGTGACCGCGACCACGGTGGGGAGGATGAGCCTGCCGGAGCTCAAGAAGCGCGGCTACGACGAGAAGCTGATGATCGGTTCGCTGGCGGGGTCAGGCACGCTGGGGCTGATCATTCCCCCTTCCATCGTGCTGATCGTCTATGGCGTGCTCGCCCAGCAGTCGGTGGCGAAGCTGTTCATCGCAGGCGTACTGCCGGGGCTCATGCTGATGCTTTTGTTCATGGGCTACGTGGTGGTCTGGGCGCTGTTCAATGCCGACAAGATGCCGCCGCGCGAGCCGCGTGTCGCGCTGGGTGAGCGGCTGCGGCGCTCGTCGCGGTTGATGCCGATCATCGGCCTGATCGCTTTCGTGATCGGTTCGATCTACTCAGGGATCACTACGCCAACGGAGTCCGCCGCTCTCGGCGTGGTCGGTGCCCTGCTGCTGGCCGCGCTGACCGGCACGCTGACGGCGCAAAGCTTCGCGGCCAGCCTGTTGGCCGCGACTCGCACCTCCTGCATGATCGCCTTCATTCTCGCTTGCGCCGCGGTGCTATCGATCGCGGTGGCGTTCATCGGCATTCCGCAGTACCTGGCGGGGCTGGTCGGCGCGCTGGATTTGCCGCCTTGGCTGCTGCTGCTGACCCTGACGCTGTTCTTCATCGTGCTGGGCTGCTTTCTCGAGGGCATCTCGATTCTGGTGCTCAGCAGCGCAGTGGTGCTGCCGATGGTCCAGGCGGCGGGTATCGATCTGATCTGGTTCGGCATCTACCTGGTGGTGATCATCGAGATGGCGCAAATCACCCCGCCGGTAGGGTTCAATCTATTCGTGCTGCAATCGATCACCGGGCGCAATATCTGGCGAGTCACCGTCGCCTCGGCGCCGTTTTTCCTGCTGCTCTGTCTCGGCGCCTTCTTGCTCGCGCTGTTCCCCGCGATCGTGACCTGGCTACCCGGGGTGATGAGCTGACGCCGGCTGCTCGCCCTGCTGTATCTCGCGGCCGAGCTCGCTGGTCCTCGCGAGCATCCAGTCGCGAAACGCGAGCAGCAGCTTGGAAGGGGCGCGGCCGTGTGGATAGAGCAGCTGGAAGTGGGGGGTCTTGTGCCGTGGCAGGCGGCGCAGCAGATGCTCGCCGAAAGGCGCGACCAGGCGCCCGGCCGCGATCGCCTCGAGGGCATCGCGGTGGGAGGCGAGGCCCACCCCCAGGCCGGCCAGGGTGGCCTCGAACATTGCCTCATGCGTATGCAGGCGGAGCATGCCCTGCGATGGTGCGCGATCGATCCCGAACAGTGCCAGCACATCGGGCCAGAGGGTGTTGTCGACCAGTGGCGCGATCAGCCGGTGGTCGAGCAGGTCGGCGCCCTCGAGCAATGGGCGCTGGGCGAACAGCGCGGGCTGGCATACCAGCACCTTGAGATCGGCCAGCAGGGGGATCGCCTCGAAGCCGGGCGGCGCCTCGTAGCACCAGTGGATCGCGGCATCGAGCCCGCGAGCGGAAAACTCGACCAGGTCGGCACCGATCGAGATGCGCAGGTCGATCAGCGGGTCGCGCGCGGTGAATTCACTGAGATTGGGGATCAGATAGGCCGAGGCGAAGTAGGGGCTGACATGCAGCGCCAATCGGTGGTTTTCCACCGGTGCCTGGACACGTTCGACGCCGTGGGCGATCAGGTCGAGCCCGTCACGCACCTCGATCGCCAGCCGACGGGCGTTTTCGGTGGCGATCAAGCCGTGACCGTGACGCAAAAACAGCGCCGTGCCGAGATTGCCTTCGAGCAGCTTGATCCGATGGCTGACCGCCTGGGGCGTAAGGCAGAGCTCGACCGCGGCGGCGCGCAGCGTGCCGTGGCGCATCACTGCCTCGAATACCTTCAGCGCTTCGAGTGAAGGCAGTCGGTAGCGCATGGCTAATCCTCGATGGCCAATATCGGGTCTGGATCGGTCGCGCCGCTTGCGCTTACCGACCAAGCTCTGCACGATCATGCAACATTCGTGCGCGTCCCATGGAGACGCACTTTTTCAATGCTCCAGCCCCCCCAACGACAACCATGACAGGTGCACCGCTCCCATGAGCTTCTTTTCCCAAGCCCTCGCTCGCGTGAAACCCTCCGCCAGCATCGTCGCCAGCCAGCGTGCCCGTGAGCTCAAGGCGCAGGGGCGCGATGTGATCGCGCTTTCCGCCGGCGAGCCCGATTTCGATACCCCTGAGCACATCAAGGCGGCGGCTCAACGCGCGATGGCACGAGGAGAGACCAAGTATCCGCCGGTGGCGGGGATTCCCGAGCTGCGCGAGGCGATCGTCGGCAAGTTCAAGCGCGAGAACCAGCTCGACTACCGGGTCAGCGAGACGATGGTCTCCAACGGTGGCAAGCAGGTGATCGTCAACGCGCTGATGGCGACCATCGATCCGGGCGACGAGGTGATCGTGCCGGCGCCTTACTGGGTCTCCTATCCCGAGATGGTCGCGCTGTGCGGTGGCACGCCGGTGATCGTCGAGACCGATCCGGCGAATGGCTACAAGCTCACCGCCGAGGCGCTCGAGCGGGCGATCACCCCGCGTACCAAGTGGCTGATGTTCAACTCGCCCTGCAATCCATCCGGTGCGGCCTACTCGCGTGACGAGCTCAAGGCGCTGACCGACGTGCTGGTCGATCATCCCCAGGTCTGGGTGATGAGCGATGACATCTACGAGCACCTGATCTACGGCGGGCTCGAGTTCACCACGCCGGCGCAGATCGAGCCGCGGCTGCGCGAGCGCACCTTGACCGTCAACGGGCTCTCCAAGGCCTACGCGATGACCGGCTGGCGGGTCGGCTACGCAGGCGGCCCCGAGCCTTTGATCAAGGCGATGGACAAGATCCAGGGCCAGATCACCTCGGGGATCAACACCATCGCCCAGTGGGCGGCGGTCGAGGCGCTCACCGGGCCGCAGGACTTCATCCAGGAGTGGCGCCAAATCTTCGAACGCCGCCGCGACCTGGTGGTCGAGCTGCTCAATCAGGCCGAAGGGGTCGATTGCCAGCGCCCCGACGGGGCCTTCTACGCCTATCCCTCCTGTGGTGCGCTGCTCGGCCGCCGTGCCCCCGATGGAACCCTGATCGACAGCGACGAAGCCTTCACCCGCGCGCTGCTCGAGACCGAGGGCGTGGCGCTGGTCCATGGCGGTGCGTTTGGTCTGGCGCCCAACTTCAGGGTCTCCTACGCCGCCGCGACGGATCAGCTCGAAGAGGCTTGCAAGCGGATCCAGCGCTTCTGCGCCAGTCTCGGCTGAGTCGCCGGCTGCGTTGCGCGATGAAACGGCCACGCCCTGCGGGTTCGAGGGCGTGGCACGGCGGAGGTCACGGCTGCTTGGCGGCGAACGCCTGCTCGCCGGTGAGCCGTTTGGTCTGGTTGGAGAAGGCGTAGTACGGCGGCTGGCTTTCGATGAAGATCTCTTCATCGAGCACCCAGTCGTCGTCCACCTCGAGCAGGCCGACCGGCACCGCGTAGTGCCCGCCGTCCTTCAACCGATAGAACAGATGGGTGCCGCAGTGGGAGCAAAAGCCGCGTTCGGCCCAGTTGGAGGAGGCGTAGACGCTGACGGCCTCCTCGCCCTCGAGGCGCAGCCCAAGGACGTTCTCCAGGGCCAGCAGCGGCCCGCCTCCCCATTTGCGGCACATGGCGCAGTGACAGGCGCCGACCTTGTGACCGTCGACCATGACGTACAGTTGGACCGCGCCGCACAGGCAGCCGCCCCGATATTCCATTTTCATCGACATGATCGTGCCTCCTCATCGACCCGGCAGGGCCTTTGGATGGCGGTTCGTTGGCTCAATCGCTGGCTTAATCCAAGCCTAAATCGCTTGGGCCGCGGTGCCCGATGCTTCTCCGTACAGATAGGGTCTTTCGCTGCCAGTGTAAAGTGATCGATCGTGGGACACCCTGAGACCCGCGAGCCGTTCGCCGCTGGCGACTCGAACAAACATGCACTCGAAAGGGGTCGATGATCAATGTCGCATTTTTTACGCCAAGCGCATCATCCGCGACATTATCTGCGACGTTATCTGCGACATCGTTCCCTCCGGGCGCTGATGGTCGGTGCGCTGGCGAGCCTGGCGCTCGGCGGCTGCGGCGAGGCCGGCCGCGAGAGCGGCTCAGCCGCACAGGCAAGCCAAGCCACGCCGGTGACCGTGGCCCGGCTGGCCGAGCGGGAGACGACGCTGATCGCCACCTTCCCGGGCAGGACGCTTTCGTCGGCCACTGCCGAGGTGCGCCCGCAGGTAGGCGGCGTGATTCTCGAGCGCAGCTATGCAGAGGGCAGCGACATCGCCGCCGGCGACCTGCTGTTTCGCATCGATCCGAGGCGCTATCGCGCGGATGTCGAGCGGGCGCGCTCGGAGCTCGCGGTGGCGAGGGCTCAGCTCGATTCAGCGCGGTGGCTCGCCGAGCGCTACCAGCGACTCGGCGAGCGACAAGCGATCAGCCAGCAGGAGCGCCAGATGGCGATGTTCGCCGACGAGGAAGCGGCGGCGGCGGTCGCGGCCGCGGAGTCCGCCCTGCGCAGTGCTGAAATCGATCTCGCCTACACCGAGCTGGTCGCGCCGATCAGCGGCCGGGTCGGTCGGGCGAGCGTCACCCAGGGAGCGCTGGTGGTCCGCGATCAGGCGGAGCCGCTGGCGACCATTCACCAGCTCGATCCTATCCACGTCGACTTCACCCAGTCCGGGACCGAATACCTGGCCTGGGCGCGAGCCTGGCTCACGCCCGATGGACGCGGTGAGAAGCCCAAGGCGTGGATCACCTTCACTGACGCCAGCCGCTACGAGCGCAGCGGAGAGGTCGAGTTCGCCGACCCCGCGGTCGATCGCGAGACCGGCAACGTCACGCTGCGCGCCAGTTTCGCCAACCCTGACTTTCAAGTGCTGCCCGGCATGTTCGTGCGTGTCGAGGTCGAGCAGGCCCGGCTCGAGCGTGCCCTGCTGATGCCCCAGCGCGCGGTGACGCGCGATAGCGGTGGCGATGCCTATGTCTACGTGGTGGACGACGAGCAGCGTGCGCGCACTCGCCGGGTGGAGCTCGGCGCTACGGTAGGCAGCGAATGGCTGGTGAAGGCGGGGCTGGAAGCGGGCGATCTCGTCGTGCTCGGTGGTCGACAGCGCATCGGCGACGGCTCGCTGGTACGGGTGCTCGACACCGATGCCGCAGCCCCCGGCGATACGGCCGAAGAGGGCTGAGGGATGCTATCGAGGTTCTTCATCCGGCGGCCGATCTTCGCCTGTGTGATCGCGCTGATGATCAGCGGGTTCGGGGCGCTCTCGCTGTTCGACATGGCGGTGGAGCAGTACCCCGACATCGCGCCGCCCACCATCCAGGTCACCACCAGCTATCCGGGCGCCTCGGCGGAGGTGCTCGAGCAGAGCGTCACCCAGATCATCGAGCAGCAGATCTCCGGGATCGACAACCTGCTCTATTTCAACTCTACCAGCAGTGCGTCCGGTTCCGTGCGCGTCACCTTGGTGTTCGATCAGGCGACCGACCCGGACGTCGCCCAGATGCAGGTTCAAAACAGCATCGTCCAGGCCACCAGCCGTCTTCCCGTCCAGGTGCAGGACCAGGGCGTGGTGGTACGCAAAGCGCAGACCGACACCTTGCTGGTGGCTTCGGTCTACGACGAGTCCGGTCGCGATGAAAGCTTCGACGTTGCCGACTTCATCGTCAGCCAGTTGCAGGACCCGATCAGCCGCATCGACGGCGTGGGTGAAACCTCGGTGTTCGGCTCCCAGTACGCGATTCGAATCTGGCTCGACCCGCATAGGCTCACCGCCCATGGGTTGACCACCGAGGACGTGGTTTCGGCGATCGAGGCCCAGAACAGCCAGATTTCCGCCGGCGAGATCGGCGCTGCGCCGAGCGTCGAGGGCCAGGCGCTGAATGCGACGGTCACCGCGATGTCGCTTTTGCAGACCCCGGAGCAGTTCGAACGGATCGTGCTTTTGGCGCAGAGCGGCGGGGGCAGCGTAAGGCTCGGGGACGTGGCGCGGATCGAGCGGGGCGCGGAGGACTACCGCACCCGTACGCGGCTCAACGGCTATCCGGCCTCGGGGATCTCGATCCAGCTCAGCCCCGGCGCCAACGCCCTGGATACCGCGCTCGAAGTGAAGGCGACCCTCGAGCGGCTGAGAGGCACCTTCCCTGCCTCCTACAAAGTCGCCTATCCCCGCGATACGACACCGTTCATCGAGGTATCGATCCGTAACGTGTTCTCCACCTTGGTCGAGGCGATCCTGCTGGTGACCGCGGTGATGTACCTCTTCCTGCAGAGTTGGCGTGCGACGCTGATACCGCTGCTCACCATCCCGGTCGTGCTGCTCGGTACCTTCGGTATCCTCGCGGTGGCGGGATTCACCATCAATACCCTGACCCTGTTCGGGCTGGTGCTGGCGATCGGCCTGCTGGTCGACGACGCCATCGTGGTGGTCGAGAACGTCGAGCGGCGGATGGAGGAGAACAGGCTCGAACCGCGCGAGGCGACGATTCGTTCGATGGGGGACATCACCGGGGCGTTGGTCGGTATCACCACCGTGCTCAGCGCCGTGTTCCTGCCGATGGCCTGGTTCGGCGGTGCGACCGGGACCATCTACAAGCAGTTCTCGATCACTTTGGTCTCGGCGATGGCGCTCTCGCTGTTCGTCGCGCTCAGCCTGACGCCGGCGCTCTGCGCGCTGCTGCTTCGTCGTGCACAGCCGCGCTCGCCGCGGTCGTTCTTCGGGCTATTCAACCGGATGGTCAAGGGCAGCGAGCGGGCCTATCAGCGCGGGCTGTTCAGGGTGCTGAGACGACCGCTTGCGATGCTTGCGATATTCACCGTGCTGGCGGCGGCGATGTTCCATCTGTACGGCAGACTGCCTACGGCCTTCCTCCCCGAAGAGGACCAGGGCATGGTGATGGTGCGCTATACCCTGCCGGAAGGCGCCACGCTCCAGGCCGCCGAGCGGGTCGCCGACGATCTCGCCGCCTACTTCCAGCGTGAAGAGGCGGAGAACCTCGATATCCTGCTGCTCGCCTCCGGACGCCATGGCTGGATACGCGCGCAGAACGTCGGCCAGGCCTTCATCAGGTTGAAACCCTGGTCGGAGCGTCCGGGCTACCAGCGCTCCGCCCAGGCGATCATCGAGCGGGCCAGCCGGGCCTTCGCCGACTACACCGAAGCCAATGTGGTGGTGATGTCGCCAGCGCTGGTGAGCGGGCTGGGGCAATCCTCGGGGTTCGAATTCTGGCTCCAGGACATCACCGCAACGGGCCAGCAAGCGTTGCAGACGGCGCAGCGATCGCTGATCGCGCGCGCCGGCGAGGACCCGCGTCTCACCAGGGTGCGTCTCGACGGGCTGGGGCACAGCCCGCAGCTGCAGGTGAATCTCGACCATGAGCTGATCAGCGTCCAGCAGATAGACGTCGACCAGGTCAACCAGACCATCGCGACCGCCTGGGGGGGACGCTACGTCAACGATTTCCTCGACCGTGGCCGGGTCAAACCGGTGTACGTCCAAGGTGACGCGCCCTTCCGCTCGGCCCAGGAGGACCTCGGCGAATGGCGCGTGCGCGGTGTGGGGGGCGAGATGCTGCCGCTTGCGCTGTTCGCCTCGAGTGAATGGACGCTGGGGCCGCAGATGCTGCAGCGCTTCAACGGTATCCCCGCGGTGCAGATTCAAGGCGATGCCTCCAGCGGCGAAAGCTCCGGCACGGCGATGGCGCTGATCCAATCGATGGTCGATGAACTCGGCGACTACCAGCTCGCCTGGAGCGGGCTGTCCTATCAGGAGCAGCAGGCGGGCAACCAGGCGCTGTTTTTGTACCTGGTCTCGATCGCCTTCATCTTCCTTTGCCTTGCGGCGCTCTACGAGAGCTGGTCGGTACCGGCCGCGGTGATGCTGGTGGTGCCGCTGGGCGTGCTGGGTGCGGTATCGGCGGCGAATCTGGCCGGGCTGGACAACGATGTGTACTTCCAGATCGCAGTGCTGACCACGATCGGGCTTGCGACCAGGAATGCGATCCTGATCGTCGAGTTCGTCAGTGCGGCTCGGCTCCAGGGCGCCTCCCTCGCCCATGCGACGCTGGAGGGGGCGAGGCGGCGCCTGCGGCCGATCGCGATGACCTCTCTGGCCTTCGTCGCGGGTGTCCTCCCGCTGGCCTTCGCCGTCGGTGCCGGGGCCGCTGGCCAGCGAGTGATCGGCATCAGCGTGATCGGCGGCGTGGTCACCGGCACGCTGCTGACGATCTTCTTCGTGCCGTTGTTCTACGCCGGGATGCTCACCCTGCGCCGGAACTTGGCCGCCCGTCGCAGAGCCGGTTCAGGACTCGATTAGCCGAGTCATGGCCTCGGGGCGGGATGAGGCGTCGTCGCGGATTTCCAGCTGCCGGGCGGCGAGCAGGCGATAGAACTCACCGTGGCGGCCGCCCAGCTGGTCGAGAGCGGCAAGATGCTTGCGTACCGTGCCGAGATCGTGACGGGCGATGGGCCCGGTGATCGCCTCCTCGAGGCTGCCTCGTTCGAGCGCGCCGAGGGTGCCGCGCAGCAGCGGCAGCAGGGCCGCCAGCGCGTCCTCTCGGCTGGCGCCCCAGCTGGCCCAGATCCGCGTCGCCTCATCGAGCAGCGCGAGCATGAACGGCGAGGCATAGCTGGCGGCGGCGTGGTAGCGGGCGCGGGCACCCGGCGGCAGGCGGTTGACTCGTCCGCCCAGGCGCTGGGCGATGGCTTCGAGCCGTGACAGCAGCGCCCCTTCGGCTTCGATCGTCAGGGTGCAGCCGGGGAGCGAGGCGATCGCCGTGTCGGGGTCGCTGAAACTCTGCATCGGGTGGAAGCCGCCGATCGCCGCGCCGGCGCGGGCGGCTTTGGCCAATACGCTGATCTCGGTGGCACCGCTGGCGTGCACCACCGCATTGCCGGGCCGCCAGTCGAGCGCCTCGACAGTGGCGGCGATGGCGTCGTCGGCGGCGGTGACGAAGACCAGCTCGCAGCGCTCGACCAGCGCCTGGGCCGGCAGCGCCTCGCAGTCGGGCAACCGTTCGGCGAGCGCCTGCGCACGCGCGTGGCTGCGCCCGGCGATGGCGGCGACATGCTCGCCGTTGCCGGCGAGCGCGCGTGAAAGCGCCGTGGCGAGACGCCCCGGGCCGATGAAGCCGATGGTGGCGTAGGTGCTGGACATGGTTTTTCCTGATCGAAAAATGTACTGATCGACGGCAATGCGGGACAGGAGCGTTCGATGATACGCCATCGCCGTGCGGCGTTGGCCGGCAATGCTATGCTGGGGCGGTGTTTAGATTCCCATCAGGATGTCTTCATGAAGAAATGCGTCATCTCCCTCGCGCTCTGCAGCCTGCCGCTGATCGGTTCGCAGGCCTTCGCTTTCAGTCTCAACGACGTCAACGAGGCGATGAATCGCGCCGACTCTGCGTCGCAGCAGGGTGCCAGCGCGCTCCAGCAGGGTAACCAGCGCTTCCAGCAACTGCAGCAAGGCTCCCAGCAGCAGGCGGCGCAGGTCGGCACCACCGAAGGCAACTTGAACGATGCAAGCCAGCTGGTGGACTCCCTCACCAGCCAGCTTGGTGTCAACCGCCAGCAGGCGATCGGCGGGGCCGCTGCGATGCTGGCCCAGGCCAAGGGCGCGCTCGGCGACAATCAGTTCAGCCAGCTTTCCAACCAGGCGCCTGGGATCGACGGCCTGCTGTCGAGCGCCAACGCCACCGGCGGTGGCTCGTTGCTTTCGCAGGTCACGAGCCTCGCCGGCGGACAAGGGCAGTCCCAGGGCGGCGATGGGATGGTCGATGCCGCCTTCAAAGCGCTTGGCATGGATAGCTCGATGACCAGCCAGTTCGCCCCGGTGATGCTGCAGTACTTCGGCGGGCAGGGCGTATCGAGCGGTCTGCTTTCGTCGCTGTCGAGTCTCTGGGGCGCCTGAGCGCTCGCTGCTCAGCCGGCTTCGATCACCTCCGCCACCGCGCGGCCGAGGGTCTCGGTGCCGGCTTTGCCGCCGAGATCGCCGGTGAGCAGCGCCGGGTCGCCGCTGGCCAGCACCTGCTCGATCGCCTCGACCACGGCGGCGCCCGCCTCTGCATGGCCGAGGTGCTCGAGCATCATCGCGCCGCACCAGATCTGTCCGATCGGGTTGGCGATCCCACGTCCGGCGATGTCCGGCGCAGAGCCGTGGACCGGCTCGAACAGCGAGGGGAATTGGCGTTCCGGGTTGATGTTGGCCGAGGGCGCGATGCCGATGGTGCCGGTGCAGGCGGGACCGAGGTCTGAAAGGATGTCGCCGAACAGGTTGCTCGCCACCACCACGTCGAACCAGTCGGGGTGGAGCACGAACTGGGCGGTGAGGATGTCGATGTGGAACTTGTCCACGCTGATCCCGGGATAATGCTTGGCCATCTCGACCACGCGCTCGTCCCAGTAGGGCATGGTGATCGAGATGCCGTTGGACTTGGTCGCCGAGGTCAGTTTCTTGCGCGGCCGGGTCTGGGCCAGCTCGAAGGCGAACTTGAGCACCCGGTCGATGCCGCGCCTGCTCATCACCGTCTCCTGCATTACCAGCTCGCGCTCGGTGCCTTCGAACATCTTGCCGCCGATGCTCGAATACTCCCCTTCGGTGTTCTCGCGCACCACGTAGAAATCGATGTCGCCCGGCTCGCGGCCGGCCAGCGGTGCCTTGACTCCGGGCATCAGCCGGCAAGGGCGCAGGTTGACGTACTGGTCGAAGTGGCGGCGGAACTGGAGCAGCGATTCCCACAGCGAAACATGGTCGGGGACGACGTCAGGCCAGCCGACCGCGCCGAAGTAGATCGCATCCACTCCTTCGAGCTGGTCGCGCCAGTCCGCCGGCATCATCCGGCCATGGGTCTGCCAGTACTCGGCGCAGGCCCAGTCGAGGGTCTGCCACTGCCACTCGATGCCGAATCGCCGGCCGGCGGCCTCCATCGCGCGCACACCTTCCGGCATCACCTCTTTGCCGATGCCGTCGCCGGCGATCACTGCGATGCGTGGACGTTGGATGGGCATGATCTTGTTCATGGAGTCCTCATGAAGTCGTGGAGTTCATCGAGCAGCCGGTCAGGCCGCTCCTCGGGGATGTAGTGACCGCAGTCCAGTGCCCGGCCTTCGACCCGCCGGGCGACCTTGCGCCACTCACGCATTGGATCGAAGCAGCGCCCGACCGTGCCGTGGGCGCCCCACAGCACCTTGAGCGGCAGCTCGAGCCGTCGTCCCTGGTCGAGATCGAATCGGTCATGCTCGAGATCGATCGTCGCGCTGGCGCGGTAGTCCTCGCACATGCCGTGCACCGCGGCGGGATCCTCGAGCTGGGTGCGATAGCTCTCCAGCGCCTCGGGGGCGAAGACCGACAGCCCCGCGTGGCGGCCGCCCATCACGCCGTCGACCCAGGCGTGCGGGGCGGCCGAGATCAGCCGCTCCGGCAGCGGCGATGGCTGAATCAGCAAGAACCAATGGAAGTAGGCGGTGGCGAAGGCACGATCGGTGGCTTCGTACATCGCCAGGGTCGGCGCGATGTCGAGCAGCATCATCCGCTCGACCGCCTGGGGATGATCGAGAGCGAGGCGGTGGGCGACGCGCGCGCCCCGGTCATGGGCGCAGATCGAGTAGCGCTCGAAGCCGAGCCGGCGCATGACCTCATGCTGGTCGCGGGCCATCGCGCGCTTCGAGTAGTTGGCGTGATTCGGCATGCCGGGGGGCTTGGACGATGCGCCATAGCCGCGCAGGTCGGTGAGCACCACGGTGAAACGCTCGGCCAGCGGTGCACTGATCCGATGCCAGATTCGGTGGTTCTGCGGATGACCGTGGAGCAACAGTAGCGCCGGTCCGTCACCCTTGATCAGGCCGCTGATCCGCACCTCATCGATCGGGTCACCGACGTCGATCTCGAACGGCTTGAATCCCTCGAACATGGGCAGGCTCCCCGATCAATGATGGGAGTCGATTCTAGTCCTTGGAGAAAACGATACAATCAGGCTTGAGTTCAATTCATACTTGAATACAGGTTGATAATCTTGCCCGTCATCGATGATCTCGCCTTCTTCCAGCGCCTCGCCCGTGCTGAGAGCATGACCGCCACCGCGCGTGATCTCGGCCTCTCGCTGGCCGCGGTGAGCAAGCGACTGGCCCAGCTCGAGCGCCGCCTCGGTGTGACCCTGATGCAGCGCTCGACCCGCAAGCTCAGCCTCACCGCCGAGGGGGAGCTCTACCTCGAGCGCGGCGCCTCGATCCTCGCCGAGCTGGCCGAGCTCGAAGGGGCGCTGAGCGACCCGCGGCAGAGCCTGCGCGGCTCGCTCAGGGTCAGCGCCACCTTCGGCTTCGGTCGTCGCCACATAGCGCCTTTGCTGTCGAGCTTCGCCCAGCGCCACCCCGAGCTCGAGCTACAGCTCGAACTGGGCAACTACCCGCCGAGCCTTGACGACGGTTTCGACCTGGTGATCCGGGTCGGGCCACCGCCGGATGCCCGGCTCGTTGCCCGCAGGCTGCTCGCCAACCGGCGCGTGCTGTGCGCCGCCCCGGCCTACCTCGAAGCCCATGGGGCCCCTGCTGATCTCGATGCGCTGGCCGCGCACCGCTGCATCGTGCTGCGCGAGAACTCGAGCGACCATGGGATCTGGCGCTTCATCGACCAGGACCGCGAGCGAGCGGTGCGCATCAAAGGCACGCTCTCGACCAACGACGGCGAGGTGGCGGTGGGTCTCGCCCTTGACGGTCATGGACTGCTGCTGCGCTCTTGGTGGGATGTGCAGGCGCACCTGGCGCAGGGTCGATTGGTCGAGCTGCTGCCAGGGATCACCACGCCGAGCGCCGACTTCTACGCGGTCTACCGGCCGAGACGGCATCCGTCGCGGCGGCTGGAGGCCCTGCTCGGCTGGCTGAGCGATGCGCTGCCCGCGCGAGTACCGACGTCTAGGGCGTAACGCATCCCGCGGGTAAGCGTTAACACGCCCTGGTCACGGTGGAGTGCTATGGTTCAGTGACAGCAACCGATGGGGAGACCGCCATGAACCAGAGCGAGGAGACCTTCTCCTGGCAATGGCAGGGGAAGTCAATGACGGTAGGGGTGACGCGCTGCGGCGCAGGCCCGACGCTTTTGATGCTGCCTGCGTTGTCGACTATCTCGACCCGTCACGAGATGCTCGCGCTGCAGCGCCTGCTCGGTGCCCGCTATGCCACCGTGGCGGTGGATTGGCCCGGCTTCGGCGAGCTGCCACGTCCGCGGATGCGCTGGACGCCGGATGTGCTCGGCGCCTTCGTCATCGCGCTGCTGGCGCACTACGCGCCGCGCTATGCGGTGGCCGCGGGGCACGGCGCGGGCTATCTGCTCGAGGCGCTGTCGCGCGAAGACGCCGTAGCGTTGAGCTCGGTCGAGGCGGCGGCGCTGCTGGCTCCGACCTGGCGAGGGCCGCTGCCGACCATGGCCAATTGCCCGCAGACCCGTCGTGACCGCCCGCTCTATCGTCGGCTGCGCCGGGCGGTCGATGCGCCGCTGCTCGGCCCGTTGCTCTACCGGCTGAACGTCTGTGGGCCGCTGGTGCGCAAGATGAGCACCGAGCACGTCTACGAAGACCCACACTGGCTCGATGATCCGCAGCGCATGGCGTCCAAGCGGGCGGTGCTCGAGGCCGAGAACGCCCGCTTCGCCTCGGTTCGCTTCGTCACCGGTGCGCTCGATCCGTTCATCTCCCGTGAAGCCTTCCTCGATGCGGCGAGCGCCGCGGGAATCCCGCTGCTGGCGCTGGTGCCGGAACTCGCGCCGAAGCGCTCCAAAGCCGAGATGCTCGCGCTCGGCACGCTCGACCGGGTCACCCTCGAGCTGCTCCCGCACGGTCGACTGGCGAGTCATGAGGAGTTTCCCGCCCAAGCGGCGCGGTGCATCGAGGAGTGGGGGCAGTTCTCATACGATCGACCGGGGGATTAGCGCAAAAATCGCGGGCATGAGACTTTAGTCGCGCGCGACCCCTGTCCTATACTCGCCCCATTGTTGACTATGCGACGGCCGCTTTGGCGGCGGCCGTCTTGCGTCCGTGACCTACCTTGCTGAGCGGGACCTCGATGCCTCTACCGATTATCGCGCTGGCCATTGCCGCCTTTGGCATTGGCACGACCGAATTTGTCATCATGGGCCTTCTGCCCGAGATGGCAGCGGACCTACAGGTCACGATTCCCCAGGCCGGCATGCTGGTGACGGGCTATGCGCTGGGGGTCGTGGTCGGCGGCCCGATCCTTGCGGTGATCTCGGCGCGCTGGCCGCGCAAGCCGACGCTGATCGCGCTGACCTGCATGTTCGTCATCGGTAACGTCGCCTGCGCGCTGGCGCCGGGCTACTACACGCTGATGGCCGCGCGGGTGCTGACCTCGCTCTCCCACGGCGCCTTCTTCGGCATCGGTGCGGTGACCGCGGCGAGCTTGGTGCCGCCGGAGAAGCGCGGGCATGCGATCTCGCTGATGTTCGCGGGGCTCACCCTGGCCAACGTGCTCGGGGTGCCGTTCGGTACCGCGCTCGGCCAGGCCTTCGGCTGGCGCTCGACCTTCGCCGCGGTCACATTGATCGGCGTGGTCGCATTGGTCGCGCTGTGGCGTTGGGTGCCGGGCCGGCTGCCGCGCAGCCACGGGCGGATCATCGGCGAGTTCACCGTGCTGCGCCAGAAGCCGGTGCTGCTGGCGCTGGGGATGAGCGTGCTCGCTTCGGTGAGCATGTTCTCGGTGTTCACCTACATCACCCCGATGCTCAATCAGGTCACCGGCGTCGGTGGCCACACGGTGACGCTGTTCCTCCTGGTCTATGGCGTCGGCCTGACCTTCGGCAGCCTGCTCGGCGGGCGGCTTTCCGGTGGCAAGCTGATGCCGCCGATGATCAAGCTGATGGCGGGCGTCGTTGCGATCCTGGTGATCTTCTGGCTGACCTTGGCCGATTTCTGGATCGCGCTGGCCACCATGTTCATTTGGGGCATGTTCGCCTTCGCCCTGGTGCCGCTGCTGCAGCTTTTGATCGTCGACCAGTCCGCGGAGGCGCCGAATCTGGCCTCGACGCTGAACCAGAGCGCTTTCAATCTCGGTAACGCGATCGGTGCCACGCTCGGTGGCGTGGTGATCGATGCAGGCCTGCCGTATGGCCGGCTGCCGCTGTTCGGCGCGTTGCTGATGCTGTTCGCGCTCGGTGTCGCCGTCTACACCCTCAGGATGTTCAAGCACCGCGCCGCACGCGAGCGGGCGTCGATGCAGATCGCTGAAAACCGGGCGTGAGACGCGCAGGCGATGCGCGCTTTACCCCGTCGCCGGGGCTTGATCCTTGTGCGCGGCTTAAACTCTCGCCGCTCGGCTAGCGCGAGCGGCATCGCCGGTTAGGCTGGAAGAGGTTCTCAATCCATCCTGGCCGGAGTTTCCTATGCTGCGTTTTCCGTGCGCGCTTGCGCTCCTCCTCTGTGCTGCCCCGAGTCTTGCGCTGACGCCTCCCGAGGGGGCCGATTCCAGCGAGTATCCAAGCGAGCGTGGCACGCTTCGCGTCACCTCGATCGTGGAAGGTCTCGAGCGCCCCTGGGCGCTCGCCTTTCTCCCCGACGGCCGGGCGCTGGTCAGCGAGAAGCCCGGCCGGCTGCGTCTGGTCTCCGACGCAGGCGAGCTCTCCGCGCCGCTCGAAGGGCTCCCCGAGGTCTGGGCGCAGCGGCAGGGTGGGCTGCTCGACATCGCCGTGCCGCCCGATTTCGAGCACGATCCGTGGATCTACTTCACCTACGCGGAGGCGGGCGACGATGGCCGTGCCGGCACTGCGCTGGCGCGTGCGCGGCTCGAGGGCGAGAGGCTGAACGGGGTCGAGGTGCTGTTCCGCCAGGCCGACAAGCTCTCCACCGGCAATCATTTCGGTTCCCGTATCGTGTTCGCCGATGACGGTACCTTGTTCGTCGCACTTGGCGAGAACAACCAGCGGCCCACTGCGCAGCGGCTCGATCTGCACCAGGGCAAGGTGGTGAGGCTCAATCGCGACGGCAGCGTGCCCACCGACAATCCCTTCGTCGGCGACGACGATGCGCTCGACGAGATCTGGTCCTACGGGCATCGCAATCCGCAGGGTGCCGCGCTGCATCCCGACAGCCGTGCGCTGTGGGTCAACGAGCACGGGCCGCGCGGCGGCGACGAGATCAACCTGCCCCAGCCCGGCGCCAACTATGGCTGGCCGCTCGCTACCCATGGCATCGACTACTCGGGTCAGTCGATCGCGGAAGCCCAGGGCGCGGAGGTGGAGGGTACCGAGCCGCCGGACTACGTCTGGGAGATTTCGCCAGGGGTGAGCGGCATGGCGTTCGCCACCGATGAGCGCCTGGGCGAGTGGCAGGGCGATCTGTTCATCGGTGCGCTGGCGACCGAGGAGCTGATTCGGCTCGAGCTCGATGGCGATCGGGTCAGCCACGAGGAGCGGCTGCTCGCCGGGCGAGGGGAGCGCATTCGCGATGTGCGCCAAGGCCCCGATGGCGCGCTCTACCTGCTCACCGATCACGACGACGGCAAGCTGCTCAAGCTCGAACTGCTCGACTGAACGGGCATCTTCATCAGGCGGGGCGGCTGCCCGCGGTTCGCGGTACGGCCCGAACTTGCCTCAGGCGGCTTGCAGCCGTTTCGGGGTGGGCGACGGCTCGACGGTGACGAACATCACGCGGGCCAGCGTGCCGCCCTGCTGGCCTTCGCTGAGGGTGATCTCGGCGCCGTGGGCGTTGCAGATGCGCTGGGCGATCGCAAGCCCGAGGCCGGTACCGCTGATCGCGTTGCGCTCGTCGAAGCGCTCGCGATGGCGGCCGCGGTAGAACCGCTCGAACACCCGTTCCCGCTCCTCTTCGGGGATACCCGGCCCGTCGTCTTCGACCTCCAGCACGCCATCTCGTGCGACCTTCACCAGTATCTGCCCGCCCTTCGGCGTATAGGCCTGCGCGTTGCCGATCAGGATCGCCAACAGCTCGTTGATCAGCGCCGCGTCGGCAGCGATCCAGCACGGCCCATCCGCCTCGAAGGCGAGTCTCAGCCCGCGCTGATGGGCAAGCGAGGCCATGCCGAGGCAGAAGTCGCGGGTCAGGGCGGTGAGCTCGCAGGGAGCGAAGGCGCGTCGCTGGAGGTCGTTCTCGACCCGTGCCAGCGACAATAGCCGGTTGGAAAGCAGGGTGAGCTGCTCGAGATCGTGCTGGACGCGGGTGAGGATGGCGCGCAAATCACTCTGCGCACCGTTGCGCAAACCCAGCTCCAGCTGGGCACGCAAGGCGAAAAGAGGTGTGCGCAGCTGGTGGGCGGCGTCGGCGACGAAGGCGCGCTGGGCGCTGAGTACCTCCTCGAGCCGCACGGTCAGGTGATTGATCGCCTCGATCAGCCCGCGTACTTCACGCTGCACGCCGTCTAGCGGCAGCGGGCCGAGGTCGTTGGCGTCGCGGCTCTGGATCATCCGCGCGACCCGTTCGAGCGGGCGCAGCGCAGTGCTGATCGCGGCGGCGAAGAGCAGGAAGGCGACCAGCGCGAAGAGGGCTAGCTGCAGCATCGAGCGCTCCAGCAGCTGGCGCATCAGCTGGCGGTGAATGTCGCGATGCTCGGCGACCCGGATTTCCGCCATGCCGTTGAGACGTGCGTCGGAGAGCGGTACCAGCAGCGAGACCACTCGTACCTCACGGTTGCCGTAGTCGGCATTGAAAAAGCGCGCCAGCGCTGGATAGCGCCGGGTGAACGCGAGCCCTTCGGGGGGCGCGGGCAGATCGACGAAACCGGCGGCCTGGCGACCGCGCGGGTCGATCACCTGGTAGTAGGCGCTACCGCCGCTGTCCAGCGAGAAGGGGTCGAGCACCGAGTAGGGCGCATTGGCGATCAGCTGCTCGCCCTCGACCTGTAGGGAGTCGCCGATCACCCTTGCGGCGGTCAGCAGCGAGCGGTCGTAGGCGATCTCGGCGTTGGCGCGAGCGTCGAGCCAGCTTTTCAGCGCGGCGAGCCCGAGCAGCGCCAGCAGCGCCAGGCCGATCCAACCCAGCAGCCTGCCACGCAGCGAGGGAGTGCGAACCGAGCCGGGGCTCACTCGGCGATGGCCTCACGGGTCATCGCCTCGAGCTGATAGCCCAGGCCGCGGAAGGTGACGATGCGTACGTCGGCGCTGGCGAGCTTCTTGCGCAGCCGGTGGATGTAGACCTCGATCGCATCGAACGAGCCCGACTCCTCATTGCAGAACACCTGGCCCGCGAGCTGCTCCTTGCTGACGATCCTGCCGCTGCGGCTGATCAGGATCTCGAGCACCGCGAGTTCACGCTGGGTCAGCGCGAGCGGGCGCTGGCCGAGGGTGAACTGGCGATCCTCGGTGTCGTAGGCGAGCGCGCCGCAGTGGTGCAGGCGCTGGCCGTCGTGACGGGTACGCCTGAGTACGGCGTTGATCCGCGCCTCCAGCTCGGAGAGCGAGAAGGGTTTGACCAAGTAGTCGTCAGCGCCGAGGTTGAGCCCCTTGACCCGGTCGTTGATGTTGCCGCGGGCCGAGATCAGGAGCACCGGCAGCCGGCTGTCGCGGCGCCTGAGCCAGGACAGCAGTGCGAAGCCATCGAGCCCGGGCAGGCCGATGTCGAGCAGCAGCATGGTATAGCGCTCGGTCTCGAGCATGGTCTGTGCGGTCAGTCCGTCTCCACAGGCATCCACCGCCCAGTTCGATGCGCGCAGCGCATCGGTGAGGGTGACCGACAGCGAAGGGTGGTCTTCGACCAATAGGATACGCATCGCGGCTCTCCTGAAAGCTTGTTGAAAGTCTCGCTCGATAGCCTGGACGCCGAGTGAATCGTCGGCCGCGTCAACCGCGCGGCAGCCCATGTGAGGGTATCGGGCGGGGGAGAAAAAGATAATCGACATCCCCCTAGCACTTTGGTCTCGGTCCGTTGCCGAGCCGGCGCCCGCTGCCCGAAGAATCCAGGAGAACCCGATGTCCCCGTCCACCTTCCAACCCCTTCCCGTCGGCCGCTTGCTGCTGTCGGTGGCGTGTCTTCTCGGCCTCGTCATCGCGCAGCCGGCGATGTCCCAGGAGCCGCGTCGTCCCGAGTGCATCGCCCCCGCCTCGCCCGGCGGTGGCTTCGACCTGACCTGCAAGCTGGCCCAGAGCGCGCTGCTGCAGCAGGGCCTGCTGTCATCGCCGATGCGCGTCACCTACATGCCGGGTGGGATCGGTGCGGTGGCCTACAACGCGGTCGCCGCGCAGCGTTCTGGCGAGGAGGGCACCATCGTCGCCTGGTCCAGCGGCTCGCTGCTCAACCTCGCCCAGGGCAAGTTCGGCCGCTTCGATGAGCAGGCAGTGAAGTGGCTCGCAGGCGTTGGTACCACCTACGGTGCGCTGGTGGTGCGTGCTGATTCACCTTTCCAGGATCTCGATGACCTGGTCGAGGCATTGAGGAGCAATCCGGGCGCGGTGGTGATCGGCGCCGGTGGCACGGTGGGCAGCCAGGACTGGATGCAGACCGCGCTGATGGCCAGGGCCGCTGGTATCGATCCGCGGGCGATGCGCTACGTCGCGATGGAAGGCGGTGGCGAACTGATCACCGCGCTGCTCGGCAGCCATATCCAGGTCGCGAGCTCCGACATCGCCGACACCATGCCGCATGTCGAATCCGGCGACGTTCGGGTGCTGGCGGTGTTCGCCGAGGAGCGTCTGCCTGGTGAACTGGCCTCCCAGGTACCTACCGCGATCGAACAGGGCTACGACATCAATTGGCCGGTAGTCCGCGGCTTCTACGTCGGCCCGGATGTCTCCGAGGAGGCCTACGACTGGTGGGTCGAGGCCTTCGACACGCTGCTTGAGACCGAGGAGTTCGCCCAGCTGCGCGCGGATCGCGACATGTTCCCCTTCGCCATGACCGGCGATGAGCTGCGCCAGTACGTCGACGAACAAGTCGGCCTGTACCGGCAGATGGCCACTGAGTTCGGCCTGATCCAGTAATCGTCGCTGCGGGTGTGTCCATCGGATGCGCCCGCCTGGGCTCTCATCGCTTCCACGGAGGTCATCCCGATGATCTACCAACGCGTCTTTCTCGCCGTGCTGCTGCTGGTCTGCGCCATCCTGGCGGTGATCGCTTTCGGCTATCACGCGCCTTTCTCCTACGAGCCGGTCGGGCCGCGCGCCTATCCGCTGCTGCTGTTGACGCTGATCATGGCGGGTACCCTCTACCTGCTGTTCCGGCCGGGTACGATCACCCTCGGCGAGGGAGACGAACACCTCGACCGGCACGTGCTGGTCAAGATCACGCTCTGCGTGGTGCTGTTCACGATCTTCGCCGCCTGCTACGAGGTGCTCGGCTTCATCGTCTCGAGCTTCGGCTTCGCGGTGCTGATGGGGCGGCTCTATGGCGGTACCTGGGTCACCAGCCTGATCGGCGGCGCGCTGATGTCGGTCGGCTTCTATTGGCTGTTCGATCGCATCCTTGATGTGCCCCTGCCGCTGGGCATCCTCTCTTCCCTGGAGTTTTAGAACCATGGAAACCTTGTCCTACCTGGGCCAGGGATTCGGTGTCGCGACGACGCCGTTCAACCTGTTCACCGCCCTCTGCGGCACCCTGATCGGCACCATCGTAGGCCTCTTGCCCGGCCTCGGTCCGATCAACGGCGTAGCGCTTCTGATCCCGATTGCTTTCGCTCTCGGTCTACCGCCCGAGACCGCGCTGATCCTGCTTGCCGCGGTCTATCTCGGCTGCGAGTACGGCGGCCGTATCTCCTCGATCCTGCTCAACATCCCGGGCGAAGCCTCGGCGGTGATGACCACCCTCGACGGCTATCCGCTGGCGCGCCAGGGCAAAGGTGGGATCGCGCTTTCGATCTCGGCCTGGAGCTCGTTCGTCGGTGGCCTGATGGCCACCATCGGGGTGGTGATCTTCGCCCCACTGCTGGCGCGCTGGGCGGTCGCCTTCGGCCCGGCGGAGTACTTCGCGCTGATGGTGTTCGCGATCGTCTGCCTTGCCGGCATGGCCGGCAACAAGCCGCTCAAGACCGCGGTCGCGGCGATGATCGGGCTGTTCCTATCGAGCGTGGGCATCGACTCCAACAGCGGTGTCTATCGCTTCACCTTCGGCAGTCTCGGGCTCTCCGACGGCATCCAGTTCGTCGTCCTGGTGCTCGGGCTGTTCAGCGTCAGCGAGATCCTGGTGCTGCTCGAACGCACCCACCGCGGCCAGAAGGCGATCCAGGCCAGCGGACGGATGCTGTTCAATCTCAAGGAGGGGGCGTCGGTCTTCTTGACCAATCTGCGCGGCGGGGCGATCGGCTTCTTCCTCGGCATCCTGCCCGGTGCGGGAGCAACGCTTGCAAGTGCCGTGGCCTACATGTCCGAAAAGCGGATCAACGACAAAGAGGGCACCTTCGGCAAGGGCGACCTGCGCGGCCTCGCCGCCCCGGAGACCGCCAACAGTGCCTCTGCCTGTGGTTCGATGGTGCCGATGCTGACGCTCGGGGTGCCTGGCTCAGGCACCACCGCGGTGATGCTCGGCGCGCTGACGCTCTACAACATCACACCGGGGCCATTATTGTTCCAGAACCAGCCGGACATCGTCTGGGGGCTGATCGCATCGCTGTTCATCGCCAACCTGATGCTGATCGTGATGAACGTACCGATGATCCGGATCTTCACCAAGATCCTCGCCGTGCCCTACTGGGCGCTGGTGCCAGCGATCGCGATCATCACCTCGATCGGGGTGTACGCGGTGCATGCCACCACGTTCGATCTGTTTTTGATGATCGCGATCGGCGTGATCGGCTACATCCTGCGCAAGTTCGACTTCCCGCTGTCGGCGATCCTGCTCGGTTTCATCCTCGGCGGACTGATGGAGCAGAACCTGCGTCGAGCGCTTTCGATCTCCAACGGCGATCTCGGCATCCTCTTCTCCAGCCCGATCTGCTGGGGCGTCTGGGCGGTGACCGCGCTGATGATCGTGCTGCCGATGCTGCGCGGCTGGCGTCGTCGGCTGCGTACCGTGCGCGCCGGAGGCTGAGCCGCTGGGCTGAAGACTCCGCCCCACCGCGTAATCGATTAGCGGTGGGGCGGTTTTCGTTGATGGGGGTGAAAAAATGGCCTTTAGCGCCGCTTAGCCGGTCGATAATCGAAGCCGACGCACTGGGTACGCTGGCAGTCGGGGCCGATATGGAGCTCGAAGCGGCCGGGCTCGACTCGCCAGGCGAGGTCATGACCGAGGAAGCCTAGCTGGCCGAGGCTCACGACGAAGCTGACCTCCCGGCTCTCCCCGGGTTCGAGGGTAACGCGGTCGAAGTCGATCAGCTCGCGCACGGGCCGGCTGATACTGGCCACGGGATCGCGCAGGTAGAGCTGGACCACCTCCACTCCGGGGCGCTCGCCCTGGTTGGAAAGCTCTATGCGTAGTTCGATGGTGTCGTGCTCGCCTTCGATCAGATCACGGTCGAGGCGGGGCGTGCCGTATTCGATGCGGGTGTAGCCAAGGCCGTGGCCGAAGGGATACAGCGGGGTGTTGGCGACATCGAGATACTTCGAGGTGTAGCGTTCATCGGCGTCGAATGGGCGGCCGGTCGGCGCTTGAGCGTAGTACAGCGGCAGCTGGCCGACCGCACGGGGAAAGCTCATCGGCAGTCGCGCGCAGGGCGCGTGGTCGCCGAACAGCAGCTCGACCAGCGCCGCGGCGCCCTCGGTCCCCGGCCACCAAGCATGCAGCAACGCCTGGGCCTTGGGGGCCAGTTCGCTGAGTACCAGTGGTCGACCGCTCATCGTCACCACCACGGTTGGCGTACCGGTGCCGATCACCTTCAGCGCCAGCTCGAGCTGGTGGCCCGGCAGCCCTATGTCGGCGCGGCTCGCCGCCTCGCCGCTCATGGATTCGCGTTCCCCGAGTACAAGGATCGCGACCTGTGCTTGGCTTGCCTCGCGTACCGCTGCGTCGATCGCTTCCTTCACTTTGCGCCGATGGCCGTGCTCGGTCGTCTTCGGTACGCCTCGGCTATGGGTGATCAACGCATCGGGCAGGCGGTCGCCGAGCGCTTCGAGCACGCTGGTCACCTCTTCCGCCCGGCCGTCGCCGTGCCAGGGACCGAGCAGGTCCGCATGCGAGTCGGCCAGCGGGCCGATCAGCGCCACTCGCTCGAGCTCGGAGGAGAGCGGCAGCAGGCCATCGTTTTCGAGCAGCACCATCGAGTCGCGCGCGATCGAGCGCGCGGTCTCGAGATGCTCGGGGGTGAGCAGGGTCGTGCGCTCGCGCTGTTCGTCGCTGTAGCGGTAAGGGTCGTCGAACAGCCCGAGGGCGTACTTGAGCACCAGGATACGCTTCACCGCCTGGTCGATGCGTGCGCCATCGACGGCTTCCTCGGCGACCAGTTCGGCGAGGTGGTCGAGGAAGTAGCCATCCTGCATGTCCATGTCGACCCCGGCATTGACCGCCAGCCGGGCGGCGTCCTTCGAATCCTCGGCGACGCCGTGGTGGATCAGCTCCATCACCGCGGTGTAGTCGGTCACCACCAGGCCCTCGAAGCCCCATTCGCGGCGCAGGATCTGGTCCAGCAGCAAGGAGTTGCAGCTCGCCGGCACGCCGTCGAGCGCGTTGAAGGCGGTCATCAGCGTGGCGACGCCGGAGTCGACCGCCGCCTTGAACGGCGGCAGGTAGACGCTCCTCAGCAGCCGTTCGGAGATATCCACGCCGTTGTAGTCGCGTCCTGCTTCGGCCGCGCCGTAGGCGGCGTAGTGCTTGACGCAGGCTGCGACGCTGTCGAGTGCCTCGATCGATTCTCCTTGCAGTCCGCGTACCTGGGCGGCGGCGACCAGGCTTCCGAGCAGCGGGTCCTCTCCCGCGCCTTCCATCACTCGGCCCCAGCGTGGGTCGCGGCTGATATCGACCATCGGTGTGAACACCCAATGGATGCCAGCCGAGGCGGCCTCGCGCGCGGCGACCCTGGATGCCGCTTCTATCGCCTCCAGGTGCCAGCTCGAAGCCATCGCCAGCGGGATCGGGAAGATGGTGCGAAAGCCGTGGATCACGTCATAGCCGAACAGCAGCGGGATGCCGAGGCGGCTGCCCTCGACCGCGAGGCGTTGCATTCGTCGAGTGAAGTCGGCGTCGAAGCTGTTGAATACCGACCCGACCCGGCCGGCGCGGATGTCCTGCTCGTAGTCATCGCGCACCGAGGGCCCGGTGACATCACGTTCACTGGTGAACTGGGTCATCTGGCCGATTTTCTCTTCGAGCGTCATGCGCGCCAGCAGCGCCTCGGCACGACGCTCGAGCTCGGCCAGTCGCGCCGGCGCCAGGCCGAGATAGGGAACCTTGAGTGCGCTGGGAGCGTGGATGGACATCTCGTTCTCCACCATCTGCGAAGTTTCAACGAGCATAGCGTATCGCCTTCGAGGGGCGTTGCGGCATGCGGCAAAGAGTCGTCTGGCGCCGCGGAGGAAGGGGCGATACTATCTTTATATTGAATTAAGGTAGGTTTGCAATGGATACGCCTTCGCGTGGTCGCCGGTCGATACGTTTTCGGACGTCGTGGAACGAGATGAGATACGAGATGAGGATCACCAACAGGCTGCGATTGCCACTCGCGACAGGTTGCCTGGTGCTGGTGACGGGCTATGCATTCGTAGCGTTGCTCAAGTGGGAACCCAATTTCACCGCCTGGCCTCATGTGCTCCAGCTGGGCGTAGTGTGCCTGGCGTCCATCGCAGCCTTGGTCTCCGCCACCGTGCTGAGGTTGTTCGGCGCCGACGACTGAGCGGACTCATTCCTCCCGCGCGAGGCAGAATTCGATGAAGCGCTTGACCAGCGCGCTTCGATACTTGTCGCGGTGAACCAACAGGTGGAACAAACGCTCGATCACGAGCCTCGAACCATCCTCGAGCATGATCTCCAGTTCCACCAACCGACCGTCGCGCAGGGCATGGCTCGCCTCCCGCTCGGAAACGCAGGTCAAGCCGAGCCCCGCCGCGGTGGCATTGATGATCGCTTCCGCCGAGTTGAGCTCCAGGCTCGCCTCCCAGCGCTCGAGGCGCGTCGACAGTGCGCGCATGAACTGCTCCCGGGTACCCGAACCCTGCTCGCGCAGCACCCACGCCTGCCCCTCCAGCGCGCTCACCGGCAGCGGCCCTTCCTGCTCCCACGAGGCTAGCGGGTGATCGTGGCCGGCGACCACCAGCAGCCGGTCACGGCACCAATCGATCACCTCGAGCTCGCCCGACTGGGCCTCCCCCTCGATCAGGCCGATATCGAGTTCGAAGCGCTCCAGTGCCGCGCAAACGTCACGGCTATTGGCCAGGCTCACCCGCTGATCACGATGGCCGGTGGCATCACGGAAATCGCGCAGCAGCCACGGCAGCAGCTGGTTGCCGATGGTATGGCTGGCACCGATCCGCAGCTGGCCGCGAAGCACATCGCCATCGCTCGAGAACAGCGCCTCCACCTCCCGATGGCGGGCCAGCAGCTCATCCGCCATCGGCAGCAAGCGTTTACCCAGGTCATTGATGTAGAGGCGATTCTTATGGCGATCGAAGAGCACATGACCAAGCTGGCGCTCGAGCTCCGACAGCGCCATGCTGACCGCCGGCTTGGTCAGGTAAAGCCGCTCGGCCGCCGCAGTGATACTGCCTTCGCTAGCGATGGCGACGAAGATACTGAGCTGACGCGGGGCGATTTTCATCGTTCAGTCCGAATGAATTTCCTGCCATCCTACGCTACTCGCACTGAACGTTTCAGCTCGATTCTCCCGACCGAGTGCAAGGGCTTCTCAGCCTGGAGCGAAGCGATTAAAATACGCGCCGGCTCGCCGGTATAGCTCAGTTGGTAGAGCAGCGCATTCGTAATGCGAAGGTCGTAGGTTCGACTCCTATTACCGGCACCACCCCATCTCCCAAGGCCTCCTCAGGTGTCGTTACAAAACCTGCGGAGGCCTTGTCGTTTCTGGCTTTCTCCCCCCATGGCCTCTCGAGGTTTCACCACGCCACCCCGTGGATTTATGTATGCGATCGTGTATGCTTTCAGGTACTAACTTTCTTCGCATACATAGATCGCCGCCATGAAACGCTCCGAGATCAAAGCCCGTCCCCTGGCAGAGAAGACCGTCGCCGCCCTCGAGCCTGAGGAGAAGGCTTACCGTGAGCGCGATGGTGGTGGTCTCTATCTCTATGTCCGCCCCGACGGTGGAAAAAGCTGGGAGCTGCGCTACCGGAAGCCCGACGGCAAGTACAGCTGGCTCGGCCTTGGTGCCTATCCCGAGGTGAAACCAAAGGAGGCGAGACAGAAGGCCCAGGAAGCGCGCGACTTGATCGCCCAGGGCACCACACCTCGTCAGCACCAGAAGCAGCAGGAAGCCTTAGCGAATGCCGCGCGTAGCGAGACCGTCGAAGCGCTGATGCTGGAATGGCAAAAGATGAAGGCTAACGCGCTGGCGCCTAGCACCCTCAACAAGCTATGGCTGTCGATCACCAAGCATGTGCTGCCCACGATGGGGCGCATGCCGATTACCCGCATACAGCCCGCATACATGTTGGAGTTCTTCCGCGGCCTAGAGGCTCAGGGCATCCATGAGACTAGCGCCAAGATACGCCGTGCGTTGGTGGAAGCATTCGATCTGGCCGCCTTCGCCGGACGGGTGCAGGCAAACCCGGTGCGCGGTGCCGAGCGTTTCGTCGAGTCGCCCAAGAACACCAACTACGCCCATGTCTCCCTGCGCGAGCTCCCCGCCCTTATCCGCTCTATTGACCAGTACCCGCGCAGTGCCCATGTGCGCGCAGCCATGCTGCTGCTGGCGCTCAATGGATGCCGTCCTACTGAGTTGAGGGAGTCGCGCTGGGAGGAGTTCGACCTGGATCGCGGAATCTGGCTGATCCCTGCCGAGCGGATGAAGAAGCGTCGCCCGCACACAGTTCCGCTGGCACCCATAAGCGTCGAGCTATTGCGAGAGCAGATGGGCCGCACCAGCGCTTATGGCTACGTCTTCCCCAACCGTAACGATCCACGCAAACCGATGAGCAACATGGCGATTAACAAGGGCCTGGCGTACCTTGGCTATGCAGGGCGCCAGACCGGCCACGGCTTTCGCCATGTCCTTTCCACCGCCCTCCATGAGCGTGGCTATCCCGAGGCCCATATCGAGGCACAGCTAGCTCACCAGAAAGGCGGTGTCGCTGGCGTCTACAACAAAGCCGCCTACCTCGAGCAGCGCCGAGCCATGATGAACGCATGGGCGGACGAAATCGCCAGCATGATCGAAGGCAAGTCCAACGTGGTGCCGATCAAAGCCAAAGTGTGAGGATTTCTTTCGACTTCATTTCTTTTCGACGGAACCAACGGAACCGGCGGAACCGGCGGAACCGTCAGCAGCGGCGCGGCCTCCAGAGGTTCCGTCTGTTTTTTGGGTGACGGAACCGACGGAACCAGAGCACCCGGCAATAGAGCCTGATCCGACCGGCATACAGCACTCAGCCTTGATCGTTCGATGTGGTCCAGGGACCGCGTGGTGCGGCTTTGGGTGGCAATGCGGGACGTTCGGTGGTGGAATATCAGTCATGGATATACAGCCAGTGGCAGCGTCCGTTGGCGGCAAGGTTGGCTGGCTAGGGTCGCTCCCGAAAACGCAGTACTCTACTGCGCCCGCTAGCCTCTTCATTGTGGAGAGCGTGAGGAGTGGCGCGAATGACACTAGAAGAGACAATAGCTGAGCGCTATAGAAGTTTTATTTCAGTTGAAGATTTGATTAATGCAATAGCTCGTCAATATAAATGCTCCGAGCAAGACGCCCGTCATGTGCTATCGGCGGCATTAAGAATTAGTGATCATCCAGAAGTACCTTCTTTATATCGAAGAGAAAAACTTGGTCCGGAGCTTGTCAAAACTTACAAGTATAATGAAATATTTGTAAATATTTCGAATGCTGACAGGGACGTAGAGGAAGCATTAGCAAATGATACAAAAGACTTAGAGGAGCTTTTCTCTGATGACATACCATTCTGATTATAAAAACCTCTTATTTTCAAAGGATGAAATATTTTCTTTATTGTCAAAGGCCGGATTTCCTCTGTCTGATACAAACTTTTTCTCCGCTGATCAGAGTCAAGCACCTTACAAACCTGTCCAGCAATGGATGAGGCTTTACGCAGCAAAAGGGGCGCTTAGGATTCATGAGGCGGCTTGGATTCTAGCAAATGAAGAGCCAATCGATCATTATCCCAATACAAATATATTAGGGAAAGAAAATTTAATTAAAAATATATGGTTTTTTGTTGATCTTGTAGAAGCGGGAGAGGTCGAGTGTCTAAATACGAGTTCCCATATTGATGATGAGCCGCAAACATGGTTGATTGATCACAAGTCTATTTTGAGGTGGGGCCAAAAAACGAGATATGAATGGCCGCTTGCTGAGCTGATGCAAAATTCATCTGAGCCATCTAGCCTTTCTATTTCCTCGAAGCCCAATTCTGAGATTGATATAGAGACCAGTATTCCGGAAATGGATATATTGAGAAAAAAAGTGGATGAACTTGAAGAAGAAATCGCCCAACTAAGATCTAAAATTGAGGAGATAGGGCAATTCCGTCCTCTTCATCCCGAGTATCTCTTAGGAGCTGCCATCGCCACTCAAAGAAAATATTGGGCCAGTTGGGATGGAGCACGTGCCGGTGGTACCAAGTCGATCGCTATTAAGGACTACATACGCAGTACTTTTCTTGGGCAAGATGGGAAAAACTTGTCTACTGCGGAAGTGAATGCCATTGAAAAGGTTGCCTGCCCATTCAGAAGAGGAAACTCTTAGGATTTCACCCTAAGGATGAGAGCGTAGCAACCGCGCGCCTTGCAGCTTGCCCTTAGGGTAGAATCTATGCCCTGAGGGTGCTCATCCTAAGCCCTAAGGGTATTGCCCTGAGGGTTATGCAGTAGCTCAGCATTGCAATCGTCCATAACGCCACACGGCGTAATCAGGAGATGACTGTGATGCGAACTGATCGAGATAAAGCCTCAGGAAAGATACCCTTCGGCAACTTTGACCCCAAGTATGTGCAAATCGGCAAGCGCCAAGCGTGTGCGATCCTCGGCATGCCTTCCACTTCGTTCGACCGTGCGCGCAAAGAAGACCCTGATTTCCCCGCCGCGATACGCCAAGGAAACAGCCAGAATGCACCTCTGCGCTTCATCTTGGCCGAGGTCTACGCTTATAGCGCCAAGCTGATCGAAGCTGCACGGGTTCAGGACGGTGCAGTATGAGCCCATCTCTCATCATCAAGGAGTTTTACGATCATAGAATCGCCTTCAATGCAGAGGCATGGATTCCTGCTACCCAGGCCACAGCAATGTTTTGGGAAGCGCCCGACGGTTGGTTACGACTTCCTGACATGCGCCGCAATCTCACGGCCTTAGAAAATAGATACGGGAAAATTCTTTCTTTAAAAAGCTGTCGCGCTCGACTGGATCGAGGTGATGGCACTTTGCTGCATCCTCGACTCGCTATGAGGCCAGCTCGCTGGTTGTCGATCGAGTCTGCATTGTGGTGTGACAAAAACATCAGCGTCGGCTATTCGTTCATCTGCTTTTACCTGACGGCCCAGAAGATGCAGGAGCTTGCTGCACTGCTGAAGGTTCGCGAAGCCCAACCATGGCTAAGGGGTGTCGGGCTGAGCACCAAGTCGCGCGGCCAGTTCCATTCAGCGCGTTTAATCGAGACCCGTGTTCCTAGCTCGCCTCTGATTAGGAGGGGGGCATCCAACCTTGATGCTGTGTTGCAGCAGGCAAAGACCAACGCCTGGTGTACGACGGCGCGAGATCAGCGTTCAGTCGAGTTGCATTTGATTCTTGGCGCCCACCGGATTGAAGCACTGGAGAAAGCGTTAGCATGGATCGCATGCCCGGGGGTGAGCGATGGCTAGTCCAAAAAAAAGCCCTGCGGTGGCGGCACGGGGCATCGGAGACATGTTTCGAAAGTTGGCAGATTCGATGCTAGAGCACCATGGAGCCGCGGTCACACCAGATAACGATGGTGCTGTGCACCGGCTTGACCACCCAGACGGGCACCGTGGCAATAAGCGTCTTTGGTACGTCCTGCACCATGACTTTGGTGTGCATGGCGACTGGTCCACCGGCAAGCGGCACCTCATGTTCGCCGATGGCAGTCCTGACCCTGCTATGGCTCAGAAAGCCCGTGAAAGGGCGGAGCAGGCCAAGCGTGAGCGAGAGGCTGAGCGCGCGCGCCAGCATGCCCTGGTGGCCGATATGTGCCGTCAGGAATGGCCTTCGCTCGCCAAGGCCGATCCACTGCATCCCTACCTTGTCCACAAGTGCATTGGGCCAGCCTATCTGCGACAGCAGGGTAATCGTCTGGTGGTGCCATTGAGCGACGGCGAGCGGTTGATGAACTTCCAATTCATCGGTCCGCAGGGCACCAAGCGGTTCCGGCCTGGTGGACGCGTGACGGGCTGCTACCACTCCTTTGGAGAATTTTCGCTCGATCGCCCGCTGCTGATTGCCGAGGGCTGGGCTACGGCCATGACGCTTCATGAAGCCACGGGCCTTCCGGTAGCTGCAGCCATGAACGCAGGGAACCTTCGCTCGGTCGCAGAGAGCCTGCGTGCCCGGTATCCATCCATCGCCATCATCGTCTGTGCCGACAACGATCACAGTACTACCGGCAACCCCGGTGTCACCAAGGGCAAGGATGCCGCCAGTGCTGTGGGAGGTATTTGCATCTGGCCGGAGTTTGCCGCGGGAGATCCGGGAAGCGACTTCAATGATGCCGTGCTGAGCGGTGCGAAGGTGGTGCTATGACCCACGAAGAGATCAAGGCAACGGTGGATGAGGCCGCGCTCAAAGCTCAAAGCGATGAGGTGGTAAATGGCAATCTCGACGCATCGAAGAAAAGGCGAGTTGCACTCCAACGGCCATCATTCGCGGTCTATGACGAGCCTACCGAGATAGGAGGGAAGGTGCATCAGGCAGGCGTTTGGCACCACGACACCAAGGATGGCGAGCCGCATGATAGGTTAGTTTGCTCGCCGTTGAAGGTAGAGGCGATCACGTCAAACGGCGATGCTGGATTTGGCCGATTGATCCGCTTTCGCAACAGCTTGGGTAACTGGCGAGAGTGGGCGATGCCGATGCAATTGCTGGCGGGATCGGGTGAATCGATGCGGGCCGAGTTGCTCGGCTTGGGTGTGGAAATCGACCCGAATGCTCATCGCCTCCTGAATAGTTACCTGCAAGGCCAGCGTCCCAAGCGTTGCGTCATTGCCGCCACATCCACCGGCTGGCATACACCAGAGCTGTTCATTATGCCGCGGCAGAGCATCGGCCAGGGTGATGCCATTTTCCAGAGTGAGGCAGGTAATACCGATGACTATCGGCACGGCGGCACGCTGGGAGCATGGCGGGAGGAGATCGGTGAGAAATGCGAGGGTAACCCGCTATTGATGCTGGCTGTATGTGCGGCGCTGGCAGGGCCGCTTCTGTACCACCTGCAACGTCCCGGTGGTGGTTTCCACATCCGGGGCGACTCCTCGAGTGGGAAGACCACCTGCCTTTCGGTATCGGCCTCGGTATGGGGGGAGCCGGGTCAGTTCGTCAGGACATGGCGGGCAACAGGGAATGGCTTGGAAGGTGTCGCTAGCCAGCGCAATGATGGCCTGCTGGCGCTGGACGAGATCGGAGAGGCATCACCGAAAGAGATTGGTGCCATCATCTATCAGCTCTCTAACGGTACTGGCAAAGCCCGGGCGACCCGTTCGGGGGCGGCACGGCCAACTCGGCGGTGGCGCGTGGTGGTGCTTTCCAGTGGTGAGTTGACCCTGCGTGGTCATATGAATGAGAGCGGGCAGCAGTCTCGAGCCGGCCAGGAAATCCGCCTGCTGGACGTGTCCGCCAGGAGAACTCATGGGGCTTGGGACGAGCTTCATGGATTAGCTGACGGAAGAACCTTCTCCGATGCGCTCCAGCGATCAGCATCTCTTCACTACGGGCATGTCGGCCCGCTGTTCGTCGAGAAGCTGATCGAATCTGGCGAAGCATCGAAACTCAAGGACATGCTTGCCACCCTGCAATCGCAGTTCCAGGCTGACAGCGGCCAGGAAATGCGAGGGGCGGAGCGGTTCGCCATCGTAGCGTTGGCGGGGGAAATAGCCATTGAGTTCGGCATCCTTCCCTTGGGACATGGGGTGCCAACTGCCGCTATGCAGGAGTTGTTCAATGCCTGGCAATCCGAGCGAGGCAAAGGGCAGTCCGAAGATACTAAGGTGCTCGACAGCATTCGCGACTTTCTCGATCGCCATGGTGACTCGGCGTTCTCAGCGCTGGGCGATGACGTGCTAGTGGTTCGCGATCGCGCTGGTTGGTACCGAGACACTACGGAAGGACGAATCTGGATGTTCACCTCTGAGGGGCTTCGCAGAGCTGCCCCAGGATATGAGATCACCCGTATTTCCGAGGCGCTGGAGGTCGCTGGATGGCTGGCGGATAGAGGCCCTAAGGGGCGTGCTAAAAAGGTGAAGGTAAGCGGTTCCTCGAAGTGGCTTTATCATCTTCGGGAAGTCGAATCATGAGCTTGATGGACGTCATTAGTGCCATCGCGGCTGGTCAGGTTCCATCGGCTCCGTCACCCAAAAAACAGACGGAACCTCTAGAGGCCCCGTCGTTGCCGGTGGTTCCGTCGGTTCCATTGGTTCCGTCGGAACAGAAAGAAGTCGAGAAAGATTCAGGGCTGCAGTACAGCGACTCTCACCCCTTGCCCGTTAGCCAGGGCGTCGCGTGGATCGCCGAGCGCTGCCCTTTGCTGCCAGAGGACCGACGGCACATTGATTGTGGCATGCAGCGCGTCCATCCGAGGACGCAGGGGCGGTTAGCAGAGCAGTACTGCGAAGCTTGGCGTGGGGCATTCGATGCTGAGCCATTCGCCATCCGGAAGGACAATGCTGGCCGCCGAGCGGCCAACTTAATCGTCACCAGACTGCTTAATGGGTTAGACGCGCGATGATCGCATATGAATTGTTTCGCAAGGCACTGGGCATGTTCGAAGAGTAGTTACTCAAGGAAGGCGATCGACGAGGAATGTCGGATTAACTGCACGGCGGTAGAGCCAATACCATCCACTACCTATTCAAGCCCCGTCGGCGTGAGGGGATTTCATCAGAGGCCAGCATGAGCAAGAACCCACGTAAGTTAAGCCAACCTAACCGCCTGATCGTTAGCGTCGAGCAGTCCACCGTGGATGCGATCGACAAACTTATGAATCGTGGTCAGTACCATACCCATCGCAACCGTGCCGAATTCGTTCGACAAGCCATCGAGCAAGAGTTACAGCGCTGCCAGGAATGATGACTCCGAGTTCCCTAAAGGACTTTTCCTTGACGCAAGAGGGTGGAAAACGATGGGATGGGTGACCCGATCAGGCAGTCGGTATGCTATAAAATATGGTGAAGGGCTTAGACTTAGGAGGTGAAATCCATTCATGAAGAATTTGCGACCTGCAATATGGTGGAGAGATAAGGAGGAATGCTCTATTCACTAAACCACAAGTGGATTCATTGCACCGAAATCAGGATCGAAGGCGAAGCGTGTAGGGCCGCCAGTACAGAGCGGCGCTATGACCCAGTGCCCATCCTGCGGTCATGGCGGTTCTGTGCCAGTATGGAACTAAAATCCAGAGGCCGTCACAAAAGTTTACAGGGGAAGGCTCGTTCCAAGCACTATGAGACTGTAGGCGACGGTGCGGGATCACTCGGGCGAGTGAGAACTCGATCTTCTATTTTTTGTCTATGACGACAGTTCTGGTGGCGGTAGTGATGTCAGGAGAGCATATGAAAGTCAGTGCTTGGCCAGCGGGTAAGAAAGGCCCCAACATGATAGTTGGCATTTCGATCAAGAAGCGAGATCGAGATCAGTACTTTGCACCTTCCTGGAAGGAGGTCGCCATCGAGATGGATGGAAAGACGGAGATTTTTCACCTGAGGGGCGGCTTTTGGCGTACCTGTAATGAGATCGCGGATAATCCAAACCGGGCTATTCGCACTTGGCTGTTACGCCACCATCCTCCAATTCCTTGGGAGCGAAATAAGCCACCTCAGTTTGAACTTGATCCTTTGGGTGGCGGCAGGTTCAAGTTGCTTCCATAATCTTTTATCCATTGCCCTAACCATTTTTGCAAAAAGCCATACGCGGAGCGGCGCTACGAAACTCTCGCAGCGCCGCTGGCGCTCAGTGAATTCTATGCGGACTTGTGGCACATATTATCAATTTTCAATGGGGCATCTCCATTCTTGATAGACAGGCGGCTTGTTGCATAGCTATTGATCCTCTGACCTCAGACTCTTCACCTGCCTTATCTCGCGGTGCTAACTCTCCGATCCGCTTGCGCCAGCTATAAGATGCTCAGCGCATAGATATCGTGCTTAGTCACGTTAGCGACCAGCTTGTAGTCTGCCGTACGTACATAACGTGCTCTTCATTACGGCGAATTTTCCATCGATCATAAGCGTCACTGAGTTTTTATAGATCATGTTGTGAAAAATTCCTGAAGCAGTCATGGGGCTCTATATGTTGCTATATATTTATCAATTTCTTTCGTGAATTTACTATAACGTTTTTTAGATATTTTACTCAATAGAGGGCCTTCTTCTGAATGTTTTATTTTTCTATATAATTCCTCATGATGAGGATTCATTCCCTCGCTTTTAATGAGTCCGCAGAGATAAAGAGTGGCAATATACATTGCGCATTCCTCTGTAGTCATTTTTACCTTGCGGGCAGTGTCTACTAGTTCGCCATATGCTAACACGGCTGGAAATTTTGAATTGATTCGTGAATCAGTGGTTATAGAATATTTTCTATTTAACAAAAAATTAACCTCTTTGCTGTATTTGGTTAAATTAGGCCTGTCACGCAAAATGCCCATTAAAATCAATGTTATTACAGATAAAAAAAGCTGGATTAAATACATTTCATAGGCATTGGCTTGATAGTACGCGACACTTTTGAATGGTAATGCTATGCCGGTTAATAACCAAGCGAAAATGAATGAGGAAAAAATGGTCTTTTTGCTTAGAGCTTTGATGGGGCTCAAAAGGCTGAGAGGAAAAAGGACTAAAACAAAAATAAATATAGCACTTGGTAGCGCATAAGCTAATGACATAGATAGAATCATCTTTTTTCTCTAAGTAAGCGATGGAGGAAATGATCGTCGAATTTTATTATATGCTAGGCTATAGTAAATATTATGGTGGCTTCAAAAATCAGCGGAACTTTTCTATTTTCAAAAATGAGTTTAAATTTAATCTATCCATCCAAGGTTATACATGCAGCCTTTGTAAATTTTCTCTCTTGCTTGTGCTGCACTGAAAGCCATGCCGAAATTCATACCATTCGCCATTCCTCCAGTGAAAGCGTTGGCAGGTGAAGGTATAGTTGTTACGACTCCATGATATTGATTATAGGTTGTGCCATTCTTTGCATTGAATGACGAACCAGATGCGGTAAAGTTCGTACTTCCAGAATAGACATTGTTATAATGAACTTGTGGCATAGGTACAGAGCCGTAAGATGCTTGAGTGCAGTAGGTATCATCTATAGTTAGTTGGCGCTTGGCATACGTTGGGTCGGAGATCTGAGGATGTTTCCAATTGGTGGTACACCCACTCAAAAGTGGAATGAAAATAGCAGGAACAATCAATATGCGAGGAAGCATCAAATTTCTCACTCTTATGGATGGCGGCAAGATTAAGTCAACTCCAATTATATTTAAACTACGTCATGTGAGCTCGACCACCTGTCATCGCACTGTTAGATGCAAGAGGGCAGTCGGCGTGTCCTGCTGGAGTGTAATCGATTTTTGCTGAGATTCAAAAGCAGTAGAGTTAGATGCTGTAGATACCCTGGCGGTAGAGCGCGACGATGCCGCCATGGACAACACTCCTCAAGCCCCTCAGATTTCGCAACCCGCCCGAGAGCGGATCGCTGCCAATCTCAAGCGGCTACGCAAAGAGCGGCAGCTTAGCCAAGAGCGCATGGCTGAATTGGCTGGTTTTCACCGTACCTACGTATCTCAGTTGGAGCGGTGTGTGACCAACATCAGCATCGATGGTCTAGAGCGATTGGCTAGTGCGCTAGGAGTCGATGTTCAGGCCCTACTGGCTCCTTTCATTCCCTGCGAATGATGATTTCGCGACCGGTCTTACGCGCGCGCACGTAGCTCGACGTGATCTTACCGAGCAATCGTGGACACCGATCTAAGCGATCATTCGAGCCTCGAAGGCCTCCGGGCTGATCATCCCAATGGCACTGTGCCGGCGTTGCCGGTTGTAGTCCATCCTGATGTACTCGAACACTTGTCGCCGCGGCATCCCGGGTCTCGAATCGCTCGCCATGGGTCACCTTGCCTCAGTGTACTGTCTTAACGAGGTGTCCACTGCTGTAGGGCAAGATCACTCGCCGCGGCTACTACGCCTAGCGACAGCGTGGCGGTGAGCCGTCCTCGAGACGCCGCTAGCAGGCGGTTCTCGTCCAGCGAGTGGCCCAGGCCTACGAACGTCGGAAGGGGCGCTCAGGTCCCCCGGATTGATGCTGGATCTGGTTGGCGATGGCCTGGCAGTGAATCGCAAGACCGTCGCTGCCAGCCTGCTACGCCAGGGGCTTCGCGCCAAGGCGGCGCGCAAGTTCAAGATGACGATGAACTCGCGACACTCGCTGCCGGTGGCGCCCAACTTGCTGGGGCAAGACTTCACCGCCATGTTGCCGAACCAGAAATGGGCCGGCTACATCACCTAACTGGCGACCTGTGAAGGATGGCTCTACTTGTCGGTGCGATCGACCTATTCTCACGCAAGGTGATCGACTGGGCGATGGGTGAGCGGATGACCGCCGACCTAGCCGGGGAGGCGCTCCAGATGGCGCTGTGGTGCCGTCAGATGCCCAAGAAGGTGATCGTACATTCGGATCGCGGCAGCCAATACGTCTCGATCCGCTATACCAAGCGCTTGGCTGAAGTTGGGGTCGAGCCTTCGGTGGGCAGCGTGGGCGACTCCTATGACAATGCCATGGCCGAGACCATCAATGGCCTGTACAAGGCCGAGGTGATCCATCGTCGTTTCTGGCAGAATCGGGAGGCCGTGGAGCTGGCGACGCTGGAGTGGGTGGACTGGTTCAACCACCGGCGGTTACTGGAGACCATCGGAAATATGCCGCTGGCAGAAGCCGAAGCTATCTATTATCAGCAAATTACCGAGTCGGCCCAAGCGGCATGACTCACACCAAATAGCCTCCGGAATTCCCGGGGTGGTTCAAGATCGAAGATGATGTCGAGCGCTGCTGAGCTTCGGTCTTGGTAACGATGGTGGCTACCGCCCCCTCGGTGCGCTGCCCTGACTCTCTCACAGTCCCAAGAGGCCCTAGCAGCCGATAAAATGTATGCGCTAGCGTATGCTTATTTTGATTTCCTGATTGATTTGTGATTTCTATCAGTGGGTTATGAGACAGGTACGGTTCCTATTACCGGCACCACCCCATCCCCCAAGGCCTCCCCAGGTGTCGTCACGAAACCTGCGGAGGCCTTGTCGTGTCAGGGCCAACTACGAGTCGCAGCAATTCTCGAAACGAGATGCCGCTGCAAGAACCTGCCGCTTGAGCGGGCATATGAATTTCCGCGCCTAGCTGTCACAGGCACAACCGGGCGGCCTGCGGCAGGTGTAGTTTCGACTTATGCAGCTGTTGCCGCACGCCTTTCCTGTGCTGCACATCCTGCAGCACGACTGGGCAAGCAGCATCGCGCCCTCCGCTTCCTGGATCTCTGGACAGCCTCCATCGAACTGGATTTCTTGGACAAACGAGAAGGGTAGTGGTGATTGGACGGCGGCAAGGTCCTGAATTGGCGATGCCGTGGGAAGTGCGGCAAGCGCGCTCAAGGAGAGCAGCGCTGCGAAGAGCACTGTCAGTATTCTAGTTATCATGATTGTCCCTATGGCAGGAGGCTGCTCTAGCGGCAGCCGAGCTTACAACATAGCAACAAAAGGAGTGGGATGGGACGATATAAAGGTCTTGGGGAACTGTGCCGCAAACAACCGCGTTCCATGCGAGTCGATAAATGTTTCTTCGCGGCTTCAATCTTGAAGTCTTCACCGTATCTCGCCATGAAAAACATCCCTAAGGTCGGACTTGCTTCGTCCGACTTTTGTGGTGCAGTTCATGCGGCGGGCTGGATGGAATTCCGCAAGTGGAACGCAAGCATTAATTCCACTACTCAGTGGGCATGATCCGCATCATGAATTCATCGAACAAGGGTACTGTGAATGCGGTGTCGCCGTGGCTGGGGCTCCATACCATGCCCTTCGAAATCAGATTATTTCTTGTGGGCCCGAGCGACGTAACCTTAACGTTTAATTGGCTGGCTATATCTCCCGAGCGGTGTGGTCCTGGCCCAAGCTCGGCCATTGCTCGCATGTAGCGTTTTTCTGCAGGCGTAAGTCGGTCAAATCTCACCCGGAAAAAGCTTTCATCTAGTGCTGCTAGCGCAGTGACAGTCGCAGACTGTACATCTTTCGCTGTTATTGGAGATTCCTCAGCAACATCCCAAGCGTGCTTTCCCCATTCCTGGAGAAAATAGGGGTACCCGTGGGTATGTTCTACAATTCTTTCAATAGCTTCGGCCTCAAACTCGACCCCCTCTTCAATAGCAGGCTTCGAGATGGCCACTCCGGCTGATTCAGAATCTAGCGGGCCAATCATTGGGAAGTCAAAAAGCCGTTCGGCATATGATTTTGCGTTTCCTGCTCGCGCAAGAAGCTGAGGAAGTCCGGCGCCGATGACGGTGAGTGGTAGCTCTTTCTGGTTACATCGATGCAGCGCAGAAATCAGTGCCCCAAACTGTAGTTCCTCTATGTATTGCATCTCGTCGATGAAAATAACTAGAGCAGTTTCAGCACTTTTGGCTGCTTGACCACAGGTTTCGAGAAGATCCGATAAGTCAGATTCTAAATCACCATTATCTGCCAAGCCTGGAATGGCCTCCGCATCAATCCCAACTTGAATGTCCTTATATGTAACTTTCATAGCGGAAACGAATCCAGCCAAGGCCTGAAGACCACGCTTGGCCAAGCCTTTAGCTGATTCGACCCGGCTGAGGCTGAGTAGAGCCACACGCAGCTGTGGCGACAGGATCGCAGGTAGGGAGCGATCTTCGGGGGCCTCTATGCGGATAGTTCTGGCGCCTATAGCTTCAACGTCTTTGCGCATCTGATCCAGCAGCACGGTTTTCCCAACCCCACGCAGCCCTACCATCAAGACACTTTTATCTGACCTACCTCTAATCAGCCTTGCAATACATGTGGTTACTCGTCTTCTGATCTCGTCGCGGCCAGCCAGCTCTGGTGGCCTCGTGCCAGCGCCAGGGGCGTAAGGGTTAGTGACTGGATCCATGAATACCTCCAATTTGAGCACTTTTAGGGAGTTTATCATAAAAAGATAAATTGACTAAAATTGGCCAAAAAGACCATGTGGTCGCACCAGCCTCGGTCCTCGCTTTTAGCCCCCTTCTTCCTATGGCACGTACCTAGCGTTCTTCACGTCGCTCCGCTTTTCCCACCCATACCTATCCCCGCGATCTCTTGGTCGTCCATGTCGGGCCTCTACGAGACCTGATCGAGCAGCTCTGCCGTAGCCTTGGCGGTTTGCCCCGGGGCTTGGGCCTGCCTGGGTCATCCTAGGGGCTTGGGCGCAAGTCAAAAATATCGCTTGAACCTGTACCTGCTATAGGTTTTACGCTCCGGTCATAAGTAGTGGCTGCTGAGGCCTTCACCCCTGTTCAGGAGTACCACCATGACCCAGAACTCGAACCTGCGAAGCATCACCCTGCCGGTCATTGGCATGGACTGCGGCGGCTGCGCGCGCGGCGTGGACAAGGCGGTGCGCGCGCTGTCCGGCGTCGATGACGTGCAGGTCTCGCTCGACCCTGCCCAAGTGGTGGTGCGGATCGATCCAGCCCTGGTCAGCCGCGAGGCGCTGGTCACGGCGATCGAGGATGCCGGGTTCGACGTGCCAGCATCGCAGCCGTGATCCAGATCCTCGAACTGCCGGTGGCGGGCATGGACTGCGCGGCGTGTGCGCGAAAGGCCCAGCGTGCGCTGATGAAAGTGCCCGGTGTGCAGAGCGCCGATGTGCTGCTCAACGCTGAGAAGGCGGTCATCATGTTCGATACTGGCATGGCGACGGCTGGTGCGCTGCGCGCGACGATCGAGAAGGTCGGCTTCTCGGTCCCGCAGCCGACGCCGGTCGGGGATGGGGCCGACGCAACGCCACGCCATGTGCTGGAAGCCAAGACGCTGCAGCGTCAGCTATTCACCACGCTAGGCATTCTGTTCGGTGCCATCCTGTTCGTGGTGGTGATCGGCGAGGGCCTTGGGGTGTTCGACCAGCTCACCGCGCGCGTGCCCTGGTGGGCTGGCGTGCTGGCGGTGGTGGCTTTCGGCTACCCGGTCTTCGCGGGCGTGCTGCGCTGCGCGCTGCGACGCGAGGTGACCAGTCACACTTTGATGACGGTAGGTGCGATCGCTGCGCTGGCCATCGGCCAGTGGGCCACTGCTGCGATCGTTGTGTTCTTCATGCGCGTTGGTGAGTTCACCGAGCGCTTCACGAGCGAGCGTGCGCGCCGGCTGCTCAAGGAGCTGACGGCGCTGGCACCGCAAACCGCCCGCGTGCTGCGCGATGGCGTCGAGCGCGAAGTCGCCGTCGAGACCATCTCGCCGGGCGAGGTGGTCATCGTGCGCCCAGGTGAGCGCGTACCTGTGGATGGCGTGGTGCTGGAGGGCCAAGCGACGTTCGACCAGGCCGCGATCACTGGCGAAAGCATGCCGGTGGAGGCCGAGCCTGGAGACAAGGTCTATGCGGCGACCCTGGCCAAGCTCGGCCACGTCAAGCTGCGCGCCGAGCGTATTGGCCGCGACACCACCTTCGGGCGCGCGGTGCAGCTGGTCGAGGATGCCGAGGCCAACCGTGGCAAGGTCCAGCGGGTGGCCGACCGGTTCAGCGCCTGGTACCTGCCAGTGGTCGCCTCCATCGCCCTTCTGACCTGGCTGCTCAGTGGCAACATCCTGGCCACCGTGGCGGTGCTGGTGGTGGCCTGCTCGTGCTCGTTCGCACTGGCCACGCCGATCGCGATGATGGCCTCGGTCGGTGCCGCTGCGCGCCAGGGCCTGCTGATCAAGGGCGGCAGGGTCATCGAAGCCTTGGTAGGTTGCGACGTGATGCTGGTGGACAAGACCGGCACGCTGACCACGGGGCGCCCGCGCGTCACCGACGTAGTGCCACTTGGCGAGTGGAATGAGGCGGCGCTGCTGTGCCTGGCGGCGACGGCCGAACGCCATTCGGAACATCCGCTCGCCGAGGCGGTACGGCGGCTGGCCGAGGAGCGGACCATGGCGCCGGATGAACCTGCACGCTTCGAGTCCTTGCCCGGGCGCGGCGTGCGCGCGGTGATCGACGGGCGGACGGTCGAGATCGGCAATCGCCGCATGCTGCCCGCGGGAGCCGAGGTGGACGCTGTCGCAGGCATCGCTGAGCGGCTCGAAGCCGAGGGGAAGAGTCTGTTGTTCATGGTGGTGGATGGGCAACTGGCCGGCCTGTTCGCGGCGCAGGACACGCTGCGTGCGGAGGTGGCCGATGCGCTGGTCGCCGTGCGGGCCGCGGGTATCGGCCGCATCGAGCTTCTGACCGGCGACAACGAGCGTACCGCCGCCGCCCTCGCCGCGCCGCTGGGCCTGGGCTATCGCGCGGGTTTGCTGCCGGAGGACAAGATTCGCATCGTGCGTGAACTGCAGCAGCGGGGCCATCGCGTCGTGATGGTCGGCGACGGGGTCAACGACGCGCCGGCGTTGGCCCAGGCCGATGTCGGCATCGCCATGGGGGGCGGTACCGACGTCGCCATGGAGGCCGCTCACATCGTGTTGATGCGCGAGGACTGGCGGCTCGTCGCCGAGTCGGTCCACATCGCGCGGCGCACCATGGGGGTGGTGCGCACCAACATAGGTTTCACCGCGCTGTATAATCTCGTGGGCCTGTCGCTCGCGGCCTTCGGTTTGCTGCCGCCTATCTATGCGGCGGCGCTGCAGTCGATCCCGGACATCGGCATACTGGCCAATTCGTCCAGGTTGATCCGCAACAGGAAGGCCGCCAATGACTGATGCAGCAGTATCGGATCGCGCAAAGAGCGGCTGGGCGCTGCTGTTCGCCGCGTGGCTCGTAGCACTGGGGGCTTCCCTGGTAGTGCTCTTCGTCGGCGAGGTGATGGGCCAGGCACCGTGCAATCTATGCTGGTTCCAACGCGCCTTCATGTTCCCACTGGCCATCGTGCTCGGGGTGGCCTGCCTGCGCACCGACTTGGCGAGCTGGCGCTATGCGCTGCCGCTGGCCGTCGCTGGTCTGCTGGTGGCGGGTTTCCACAGCCTGCTCTACCTGGGGGTGATCCCTGAGCGGATCACGCCCTGCAGCCAGGGCGTATCCTGCACCAGTGCCGATATGACCATCCTGAGCGGCCTGCCGCTGCCCCTGCTGGCGTTGGCCGCCTTCGGTGCCATCGTCGTACTGCTTTTAATCACCCGTGCCAGGAATTTTGCATGACCCGACGTACCAAGATCGTCATCGCCACTGCCTTCATCGCCCTGGTGGCCTTCGCCGTGGCGGCCATTGTCTATGATCGCATTAGCCGGCAGCAGGCCGCCGACCAGGCTGCCGCCCAGCTCGATGTCATGGTCCGGGATCATTCGCCGGCCATAGGGTCCGCCGACGCTGCGGTCACTATCGTTGAGTTCTTCGACCCCGCCTGCGAGGCTTGCCGGGCCTTCTACCCCTACGTCAAGCAGATCCTGGCTGCCTATCCGCGCGAGGCGCGCCTGGTGATCCGATACACGCCATTTCATCGCGAGGCCTCGATCGTAGGGGTGCAGGTCATGGAGGCGGCGCGGGACCAGGGGCGCTTCGAACCCGTGCTGGAGGCACTGCTCGAAACGCAGCCGGTGTGGGCCAGCCACGAGGCGCCGGCGACAGAGCGTGCTTGGGAGTTCGCCGAGGCCGCTGGGCTGGATTTGCAGCGTGCCCGCACCTACATCGCTTCCGGCGCGGTGGACAAGCTGCTCGAGCAGGATGTCGCCGACCTGCAGGCCGTTGGCGTGCGGGGAACACCTACGTTCTTCGTCAATGGCAAGCCGCTGGCCGAGCTGAACCCTCGGTCGCTGTACGAAATGGTGAAAAGTGAGGCCGAGCGCTAAATCCGTGATCCATCCTGGGATTTGACTTCTTCTTCGATGAAACCGCGCGAATGATTGGCATCGGCGAGGGGTTGGCCCTGCGCTTACCATCCGCAAGGCCAACCAAGTGCTTAGTCGCTTATCCGGCCGAAGTGTCCGCTGGTGAAATCGCGTGCGGCCTGGACGATTTCTTCGCTGCTGTTCATCACGAACGGGCCGCGCCCGACGATCGGTTCATCGATCGGCTCGCCACTGAGCAACAGCACCGTGGCCCCGTTGTTGGCTTCGAGTTCGATATCGCGACCCGCGCGGTCGAACTGCACCAACTGGCCATCCCGCGCGATCTTGACACCGTTGACCAGCACCGTGCCATGCAGCACCACCAGCGCCAGCGTGCGACCCTTGGCGATCTCGAAGCGGGTGTTGGCCCCCGGATTCATCCGCAGGTCCCACACATCCATCGGGGTGCGGGTCAGGGCTGGGCCGCTCGAATCCTTGTAGCGTCCGGCGATGACGCGCACCTTGCCACCGTCGTCCGGCAGGGCGACCGAGGGGATCTCGGCATCGCGCAGGGTCTGGTAGCCGGGGGCGGTCATCTTTTCCCTGGCTGGCAGATTGACCCACAGCTGCACCATCTCCAGCACACCGCCTTGCTCGGTGAAGGTGGGGGAGTGGAACTCCTCGTGCAGGATGCCACCGGCGGCGGTCATCCACTGCACATCGCCCGGACCGATCGTTCCGCCCGCGCCGGTCGAGTCCCGGTGCGCCACTTCACCTTGGTAGACGATGGTCACCGTCTCGAAGCCGCGATGAGGGTGCTGGCCGACGCCCCGGGGGCGTGAGGCGGGTTCGAATCTCACCGGGCCCGCGTAGTCGAGCAGCAAGAACGGACTCAGGTGGCGGCCCAGGCCTTCGTAATCGAACAGAGTGCGAACCGGGAAGCCGTCTCCGACCCAGTGCGGGTTGGGAGCGGTGTAGACGCCGAGAATCTTTTTCATCATAGGGCTCCTATCGCTCGAGGCGCTGCTGCCTCGATATGTGTCGACTATAGAAGCGCGACGATGAGACGGGTAGATGGCAGTATTTGCCTTCAGCGTTCCATAGGGTGAACGATATCCATGCGAGACTTGAACGATCTCTATTACTTCGTCCAGGTAGTGGAGCAACGCGGTTTTGCGCCCGCCGGGCGCTTCCTGGGCGTGCCGAAGTCGAAATTGAGCCGTCGCATCGCGCTGCTGGAGGAGCGCCTGGGGGTACGGTTGATCCAGCGTTCGTCCCGGCGTTTCACCGTCACCGATATAGGCCTGACCTATTATGGGCACTGCAAGGCCATGCTGATCGAGGCGGAGGCGGCGGAAGACGCCGTGGCGATGACGCATTCCGAGCCTTGTGGGACGGTCAGGGCGACCTGCCCCGTGGCCATGCTCGAGACCCGGGTCGGAGAGATGGTCGCTGCATTCATGACCCGGTATCCCCGTGTCCAGCTGCAGATCGAAGCCACCAATCGCCGCGTGGATGTGGTCGGCGAAGGTATCGATGTCGCGATTCGGGTGAGGCCGCCGCCTTTGGAAGATAGTGAGCTGGTGATGCGCGTGCTGTCCGATCGCAGCCAGTGCATCGTCGCGAGCCCTTCCCTGCTTGGCGATGAGCGGACGTTGCGCTCACCCGCGGATCTGTCTGGCTTGCCAAGTCTCGATCTCGGCCCCTCTCACGGTGAGCACGCCTGGCGGCTGCTCGGCCCTGATGGTGCCGAGGCGGTGGTCAATCACCAGCCGCGTCTGATCACTCGCAGCATGCTGGCGCTGCGTATGGCGGCGGTTCGCGGCGTCGGCGTCGTCCAGCTACCGACGATGATGGTGAGTGAGGAGTTGGCCGATGGGCGTCTGGTCAAGATCATGCCCGATTGGGCGCCACGTAAGGAGATCGTGCATGCGGTGTTCGCATCGAGGCGAGGGCAGCTCCCGGCGGTCAGAGCCTTGATCGACTTTCTTGTCAGCGGGTTCGAGCAGCTGGAGGAAGATTGAGGGCGTAAGGCTTTCAGTGGCCAAACCCAGCGGCGTTGATCACCCAGTGGCCTATATATGAAGGGTCACGCCACCCGGCGCGGGGGAAGTTTCACCACTTGGGTGCGCAGAGGGAGGAGGATCAGGCTGACGGGTGCCAGGATCAGCAAGGCCGCCTTGAGCAGTCCAAGGTTCAGCAAGCTGGAAAGTATCCCGGTGATCGCGCCGGCGGAGAACGCCGTGACCAGGACGAGAGTAGTTAGCATAGGATTCGTATCCTTACAAGCACCTTCGTGCATCATGACGCACATGAATGCCTTGGGACATTCCGTGGGACATAACCACTCAATACTGAGGCAGGGACGAATACCGCTGGACGGCTGGGACGTAAAGATTGGCGATAGAGGATCAGGCGCTGGTGGTGCGACCCTATGGCGGGAATGTCAGAACCCTGGCGGTGGGCAGCGGCGCAAGGAGATGAGGTCGGCGTCCTTGCCGGTTGCTGCTCCTTATGCGTTCGATATTAGCCACGAACTTCGTTATCCCACGATAACAAAAGACAAGAATGCACCAATGTGTATGTAGAACGTTTCATAAAGGTAAGCGAGCCCTCGAGCCCCGCCCCGCTCGATCCCGCTTCGCTGCATTCGGGACGAACGGGTAGGGGAGGCGCCAAGGCTGAATCCCTCGGTAGGCCTTTCGTTGGTTACTTCGACATTACCTCGGTCTGGCGCGCGCGTTGATGCTGCTCGGCCAGGCTCTCGCTTTTGGGCGCTTGGTGATGAGCGGATGCCGTCTCGCCGGGGCGATAGGCGACGAAATACGCCAAACCGACGAAGATCGCACCGCCCACGGCATTGCCGAGGAAAACGGCAATGAAGTTCGGCACGTATTCGGCCCAGGTCATCTCACCGGCGAAGATCGCGGCAGGCACGATGAACATGTTGGCGACGACGTGCTGGAAGCCGATGGCGACGAAGGCCATGACCGGGAACCACATGCCCAGTATCTTGCCGGCGACGTCCTTGCTGGCATAGGCCAGCCACACGCCCAGGCAGACCAGCCAGTTGCAGCCGATCGCCGAGACGAAGGCGTGGGAGAAGTCGGCGCTGACTTTTGCCTCAGCGATACCGACGGTGGTCGAGAGGAAGGCGCCTTCGGTCAGGCCAAGGTAGTGGCCGAAGCCCCAGGCGATCGCCACGCTGCCGAGGAAGTTGGCGAAGGTCACGATGCCCCAGTTCCGCAGCAGTCCCGCCACGCCGATTTTCTTCGAGAACAGCGCCATCGGCAGCGTCATCATATTGCCGGTGAGCAGCTCGCCACCGGCCAGGATGGTCAGTATCAGCCCGATTGGGAACACCGATGCGCCGATGAAGCTCTTGAACGAGCCCCACTCGTCCGGCATCGTGCCGGTGATGCGGATATCGAGCAGAAAGCCGATGGCGATGAAGGCTCCGGCGAGAAAGCCAAGGATCAGCAGCGAGACCAGCGGCATCTGGTCTTTCTTGACGCCGGCCGCGATAGCGATAGCGGCCGTTTCCTGAGGCGTGTTAAATGACATGGTCCCTTCTCTGGTTGCGCTCACAGCCGGGCCCTTACGCAAGAGCCGAGGGGCAGGGGCGAGGTTGGCGGCGCAGCTGAAGGATGTGACGAGGCGCATTCCAGGCGCGGTTGGGCCGCTCGGAGCGCGCAGCCCGTCTCCAAACGGGTGGCGTCCTCCGAGGGCCGTTTCTTGCCGGAGGCGATGACGCTTCAGGCTTCAGGCTGCGTCAAGATGTCGCACGATGTTACGACTTTCGTTGACTGCTCGCTAGCGGAACATTGCCATTCGCTCGGTTCGATAGGCCGCGCATGCTGCGGCGCGCTGAAAGCCATTCCTGCGTACGGTTCGTCTGCAAAACGCCTGCGCTCGCGCGAATGGGCGCCCGTTGCCAGCGGCCTCAGGGGTGCCAATGGCGCGTTAGAAATAGTGTTGTTTTTCAACTGCGTACGCGGACATAAAAGATAAAAAAATAAGTTGGCATGGATAGGATTGCTAGTCTACTAGTGGAAGCCTATGCTGAACATGTCACTGAAGAAATACCCGAAGTTTCGCTCGGATCTTTACCTCTCCCATGATGGTCATGGACGGTATCTCAGAAGAATATTTAAAAAGTTCCATTCGCAAGCACTGTCCATCGAATCGACAGGAGGTGAGCAATGAAAGCATCGCATCAAAGCGTATATGTTCGCCAGCATGATTCCGGACTGCCAGCGTATACCAAGCTTCTGGTCCACGAAGATCGCCGCCAGGTTCAGGACGAACGCCTCTTGCAGGGAGTGGAAGAGGCTGCAATCGACCGGCGTGACGAGGATGCATGGGCGAGCGAGGGCGGTACACCGGCCGCCGCGCGGGACGATGCGAGCGGTCCGAAAGATGATGTCGACATGCAAAGCGCGGGCACATTGATCAATGTGAGACGCTATCCCAGGGACTCCGGCATGTATGAAGGCGTGAGGTTCGTGAATGGAAAAGTAATATCATGACATCGTGCTAGATTCGCTCTCCTCAGCGTTTCGACTGAATATCGATGGCTGCCGAGAATCCAACATTCATTGCGTGATGAATGCTTGACGAGGCCACCATGAAAAAAGCGACCGAATACCTTGCCGATAGAATATTGAACCTCGCATACACGGCTTATCCTGACGAAGCCAGCATGGATATATTGTCGCAATTCTACGATAAAGCGCTGGTGGTTAAATCGGCACTTTATTTAGAAGAGAAAAGACTCATCTTCGCTACTTATCGTCGACGCATCGGTAATAATCACGACAGCTGCTATGGCGCGCGATTGACGACGATGGGTTATCAGCACCTCAGCCAGTTCACCTTGCAACCTCCTTCGTCAGTGCCCGCCGGTGCTGCCGACCTGGTCTTCACCCAGAGCCTGTCCAAGTTCGAGCTCTCTCCTTTGATTCATCCGCGGGGCAAGACGCTGGAGATTTGATTTCCCTCCCAGCGGATGAAGGCAACCCTCTGCGCTTTACTTCAATCTCATGGGCACGGGCTCGCGCCCATGCCTTTGCACGCCATCGATCATTCGCTCTCCTCGGGCAGCACGATGGCGAGCCGATGATCGCCGCCATCTAGCGGCGCGCTGACCCTTCCATGCACGCAGGCTATCGACTGCCCATCGAGCTGGGCCGAGTGGCGTGCATCGCTTTTTTGTCGCGACACCTCCACTTCATAGCTGGTCGAGGCGATTCGCAGGGTCGCGGTGAATCCTGGCCAGGTCGGCGGTATGCAGGGTGCGACCACCAGCCGATCGCCTTTACGGTGGATGCCGAGGATGCCCTCAATGCCCGCGCGATACATCCAGCCGGCGGCACCGGTGTACCAGGTCCAGCCGCCGCGGCCGACGTGCGGGGCGACGGCGTAGACGTCGGCGGCGATGACGTAGGGTTCGACCTTGTAGCGCTCGGTCGCCTCCGGGGTGAGAGCATGGTTGATCGGGTTGAGCAGCGAGAACAGCTCACTGGCCTTGGCGGCTTCGCCGAGGCGGCAATAGGCCAGGACCGCCCATATCGCGGCGTGGGTGTATTGGCCGCCGTTCTCGCGTAACCCCGGCGGATAGCCCTTGATGTATCCGGGGTCGAGCGCAGTGGCATCAAACGGTGGGGTGAAGAGCAGCGCGATGCCGTCATCGTGGCGCACCAAGTGCCTGCCGACCGAGGCCATCGCTTCTCGAGCACGCCTGGGGTCAGCGGCTCCCGACAGCACCGCCCAGCTCTGGGCGATCGAATCGATCCGGCATTCTTCGCTCGCCGCCGAGCCGAACCAGCGCCCGTCATCGAAGGTGCCGCGGCGATACCACTCGCCGTCCCAGCCCCGGCGCTCGATCGCCTCGCGCACTGTATTCGCGTGGTTCTTCCAGCGTGCCGCGCGCGCGGGGTCGCGAACCTCCGCATAGGGGAGCAGGAGCTCGATCGCAGTGATCAGCAGCCAGCCCAACCACACGCTCTCGCCCTTTCCACCCACACCTACCCGGTTCATGCTGTCGTTCCAGTCGCCGGTGCCGATCAGCGGTATCCGGTTCTGGCCGGTGAGCGCGATGCTCTGGTCCAGTGCTCGTGCGCAATGCTCGAACAGCGAAGCGGACTGCTCGGCTATCGTCGGTTGGAAGAACGCCTCATGTTCGTCTTCGCCCAGCTCCGGCCCGTCCAGGAACGCAAGCGTCTCGTCCAGGATCGCGACATCGTTGGTGCAGCCGATGTAGCTGGCGGTGGCGAAGGCGAGCCAGACCCTGTCATCGGAGATCCGCGTACGTACGCCCTGGCCCGAATGGGGCAGCCACCAGTGCTGCACATCGCCCTCGGGGAACTGCCGCGAGGCCGCGCGCAGGATGTGGGCCCGCGCCTGCTCTGGTTCGGCGAGCATCAGCGACATGCGATCCTGCAACTGATCGCGAAAACCATAGGCGCCACTGGCCTGGTAGAAGGCCGAGCGCGCAGTCAGCCGGCAGGCTCTGGTCTGGTAGGGCAGCCAACCGTTGAGCAGGATGTCCATCGCTCGGTCGGGTGTCTGCACCTGTGTCGTGGCGAACAGTCGCCGCCAGTCGTCACTGACCTCTTCGAGCGATGCATCGAGGTCTGCCTCGCGATAGCGCAGGATGAGTGCGCGGGCCTCGTCGGCCGAGTCGGATTGGCCGAGCAGCGAGACGACCTCGACGCTCTCGCCGACCTCGAGCTCGATCACGCATTGCAGCACCGCGCAGGGATCGAGGCCAGCGCCGAGCGTGCCGGAGAGCGGGGCGTTGCCGAGCAGCGCCGCGGGCGCGTCGGGGCCGCTGTTGCGACCGAGAAACTCGGTGCGATCGGCGGTCCAGCTCGACTGCCGTCCGCCGAGGTCGGCGAAGGCGACCCGTGATGAGAACGGAATACTCCACCGGTTGCGCGCCAAGAGCGCCCCGGTGGACGCTTCGCACTCGGTGACGATGAACGGTGCCGAGGTGCCCGACGAAGCCCCCAGCAGCCACTGTGCGTAGCTTGTGACCGAAATCCGGCGCCGTGTCGATGACAGGTTGCGCAGCGTCAGCCGCGAGACCTTGATCGGGTCGTGCAGCGGCACGAATTGCAAAAGCGTTGAGCCGATGCCATGGGCCTCATGCTCGAAGCTGCTGTAGCCGAAGCCATGGCGGGCGACATAGACTCCCGTGTTGCGGATCGGCCGCGCCGTCGCGCACCAGAGCGTCCGGTCGTGTTCGTCGCGCAGATAGAGCGCCTCGCCCGCAGGGTCCTCGACCGGGTCGTTGGACCAGGGCGTCAGCTGATTTTCGCGGCTGCTCTCGGCCCAGGTGTAGCCGCTGCCCTCCGCCGAGACCTGAAAGCCGAAGCCTGGGTTGGCGATCACGTTGATCCACGGCGCGGGGGTGGTGCGGCCATCGGCGAGAATGGTGACGTACTCGAGGCCGTTGCGGTCGAAACCGCCGAGGCCGTTGAAGAACTCGAGTGCCTGGGATTGCACTATTGGCCGCTGCCGCGTCGGCTCCAGTTTCGGCTTGCAGCGCGGCACCGGCGGCAGCCGCCTGGGCGGAGCTACGATCCGCAGCAGCTGGTCGCCGATCGGGCCGCTTCTCGCCATCAGCGAGACCCTGGCGCAGGCGCGTAGCTGCGCCTGGAAGGCCGCGCTGAGCATGTCGGCGCGCAGCGCGTGGACTTCGCCCCGGGCCATAGGCTCCTCGACGCGTGGTCGCGACTGGCTGCGGCGCACCGCGACCTCGATCGCGATCTGCAATTCCTGCATGTAGGAGGAGGTGCGCTCGTTGACGATCACCAGGTCGACGTCGAGGCGCTTCATCCGCCAGTACTCATGCGCGCGCAGGAGCTGGCGCACCTGGGCGATGTCCTCGATGTCGTCGATATGCAGCAGCACGATGGGCAGGTCGCCGGAGATGCCGTGGGCCCAGAGCTCGGACTGTTTGTCGATGCCCAGGGCGATGGTCGCCACGGGCGCACGGAAGCGTGCATCGGGGTATACGATCGGCGCCGCCAGGCGCTGGAAGTCGGCCGCCTCCTCTGAATCGATATCCAGATGGCGCAGCTGCACCTGCGCCTGGGTCCAGGCCAGGGTCCTGGCCCGGGCGAAGGCGCTGCGGTCGTGGTGCTTGTCGATCAATCCCAGCAGTTCTTCCCGGGTCGATGCGACCACGGTCCAGAACGAGATCCTGGCCACCTTGCCGGGGGGGATCTCGATGCGCCGGCGCAGCGAGAAGATCGGATCGAGCACGGTGCCAACGGTGCCGGACAGGGGCTGTCCTTCGACGATCGCCAGCGCGCTGGAGAGGCCGCGACCCCGGCCGATGAAGCGCCTTCGGTCGGATTCGTACTGCGGCGGCGCGCTCGGCTTGCCCTCCATCACTGCGAAATGGCCGGCCCAGACGCGTTGCTCGTTGGCTGCGCGCGGGCGTCGGGTGGCGATCAATGCGCCGCTGTCGGCGAGATGCTCGGTCTCGACGAACATCTTCGAGAACGCCGGATGGGCGGCGTCGGCGGCAGGCAGGGCGAGTACCACCTCAGCGTAGGAGGTCAGCTCGAGTTCGCGGGAGTGCCGGCTGGTATTGGTCACCGACAGTCGGCGCACCTCGGCGTCATCCTCGCCCGAGACCATCACTTCGAGCACCGTGGTCAGACCATGGGCGCGGTGTTCGAAGCTCGCCTGGTCCTCGGCGAAGACCACCTTCCGCTGGGCTTTGTCCCGGCCCCAGACGTGACCGCCGGCCGACCAGACGCGCTGTTCGCGGATATCGCGCAGGAAGACGAAGGTGCCGAGCTCATCGCGGGTCGGATCCTCTCGCCAGCGGGTCACCGCCAGCTCCCGCCAGCGGCTGTAGCCCGCGCTGGTACTGGTCAGCATCACCGCGTAGCGGCCGTTGGAAAGCAGGTGGGTGAGCGGGGCCCCCGGGACCGGCGCGACATGACGACGTACCACCGGCGTGTCCTGCCCGGCTGCGCCGGCGGAGATTTCCAGCGCCTCGGCCCGCGCCCGTTCGATCACCACTTCCCGTGGCACCCGCTCCTGCAGCAGCAGCTCGGTGGCCTGGATCATCGGTTCGCGGTGGAAGCGGTCCCGCATCCGCCCGCCGTCGAGAGCGTTGGCGATGGCGACGATGGTCATCCCCTGGTGGTGGGCCATGAAGCTGCCGACGATCGCGACCTTTTCTCCTTCGGGCACCCGCGTGCGGGTGAAATCGAGGGCTTCGAAGAAGCCGTAGCGGCCGAGCGCACCGAGTGCGGCGAGGCGCTGGTAGTTGCGGTGCGCGCCGCGTGGATCGACCATCGTCGCCAGCCCGGTCGCGTAGGGGGCGATCACCAGGTTGTCCGAGAGCCCCCGATTGAGGCCGAGCGAAGGGACGCCGAAGTTCGAGTACTGATAGGTGAACTCGATATCGCGGGCGTTGTAGGCCGACTCCGAGATTCCCCATGGCACCCCGTGGGCATGGCCGTACTGCGCTTGGCGGCTGACCATCCAGCGGTTGCTCTGTTCGAGCAGGCTGCCGAGCGAGTCACGCAGTACAAGCGATGGCATCAGGTATTCGAACATCGAGCCCGACCAGGAGATCAGCGCCACGCCGCCGCCGATCGGAATCGCCCGGCGGCCGAGGCGGAACCAGTGCCGGGTCGGCGCATCGCCCTTGGCGATGGCGAACAGGCTGGCGAGCCGGGCCTCCGAGGCCAGAAGGTCGTAGCGGCTGGGGTCGAGCTCGTCGCTGGCGACCGAGTAGCCGATCGAGAACAGCTCCCGCTCGGTATCGAACAGGAAGGCGAAGTCCATTTCCAAAGCGAAAGCACGGGCGGTGTCGGCGAGCCTGCCCAGGCGCCGCTCCAGCGCCTTGGGCGGGTCGGAGCAGTGATGGCGGTCGCGCTCTCGTTCGATCAGTCGCCGTCGCAGCGCCTCGACCCAGAAGCGAACGTCTTCGGCTGCGCCATCGTCGCCGTAGGCCGCCAATCGATGGGCCGCCTCGCAAGCGCTATCGGCCCGCTGCGCCAGCAGCGGCCAGGGCGTCTGATCGTCGGCTCGCAGCTGCCCCAGGTCGAGTTCGAACGCATCGAGTGCTGCGACGAGACGAGCTTCGGCCGCGCTTCGCAGCTCGCTTTCGCGATCGTCGATCTCCTCCGCGCCATGGTTCGCGGTGACCTGGGCGGAAAGGCTCGTGCGGGCCAAAGCCAGGGCGTCCTCCAGGGCGTGGCGGATCTCGACCGGGGATACGGGGCGGTGCCATTCGGTGCAGGCGTTGGCCAGTGCGATCAGGTGGCCGGCAAGGTTGCCGCTATCGACGGTGGATACGTAGGCGGGAGCGAGCGGCGCGAGGGTGCGCGTCTCGTACCAGTTGAACAAGTGCCCCCGGTGTCGGGCCAGCCCGTGCAGGGTGTCGAAGGTCTTCTCGACCCGCTCGATGGTCTCGAGGGTACCGCTCCAGCCATAGTCCCGCGCGGTGACGGCGGAAAGCAGATAGAGCCCGATGTTGGTCGGCGAGGTGCGATGGGCGACCACCGCCTTGGGCATCTGCTGGAAATTGTCCGGTGGCAGGTTGTGACTTTCGGCGGTGACGAAGGTTTCGAAGTAGCGCCAGGTGCGGCGTGCGATGCGACGCAGGTCGCGTCTCACCAGTGCCGATACCTCGAGCTCTCTGCGTCGCGCCGGGGTACGGCTGGCCCACCATGCCGCGGCTGGAGCAATCAGCCATCCGAGCAGGAAGGGGAGCGCCAGCGGCCAGCTGCTCGGTGTCCAGGCGAGTGCCACTACCGTGATCGAGAGCCCCAGCGCCGCGCCACCGGCCATTTGCCGGTACTGCTCGACCAGGTTCGGGCGCGCCCGGCTCTGGGTATGCGCCGAGGTGGTCCATTCGAGCAGGTGGCTGTGGGTCACGAACAGGCGGATCAGGGTGCGCACGATGGCGTCCACTGCCCGCCAGGCGCGATCGGCGAGCAGGATCGCCGACAGTACCGCACGCAGCGCGGCGAAGCCGAGCTCGCCACCGAGGATGGTGAGATGGTGGCGCACACTCACGGCAGTGCGCGGTGGCATCACTGCGGAGAGGCTGGGCAGGGCGATCGGAATCATGATCGCCGCGAGCAGCCAGGCCACGCCCAGCGCCGCTGCTGGCAGCGGCAGCAGCCAGCTCAGGCCCAGACAGGCCAGCATCATCGGGGCGATCAACGAGCGGCGCAGATTGTCGAGCATCTTCCAGCGGCCGATCGGCGCCAATCCACGACCGAAGGCCCAGGGCAGCAGCTGCCAGTCGCCGCGGATCCAGCGGTGCTGGCGCTTGGCATCGACGTCGTAGCGCGACGGGAATGCTTCGACCAGTTCGATGTCCGAGGCAATCCCGGCGCGGGCGAAGATACCTTCGAACAGATCGTGGCTGAGCAGGGTGTTGTCCGGCACGCGTCCGTGGAGCGCGGCCTCGACCGCATCGACGTCGTAGATGCCCTTGCCGATGAACGAGCCCTCGCCGAACAGGTCCTGATAGACGTCCGAGATCGCCGAGGCATAAGGGTCCATGCCGCCGGGCGCGGAGAACACGCGCTGGTAGATGGAGCCCTGGCTTGCATCGGTCAGCTCGGGGGTGACACGTGGCTGGAGAATCGCGTATCCACGTTCGATCCGCTGCTGATCTTGGCTGAATCGCGCACGATTGAGCGGATGCGCCATTTTGCCGATCAGCCGCTGCGCGGCGTCCCTCGGCAGGCGGGTGTCGACGTCGAGGGTGATGACGAAACGTACTCCAGAGGGGAGACGCTCATCGTTGGCGGCATCGAGGACGAAGGAGGTATCGGTAGCGCCGCGCAGCAGCCGGTTGAGCTCGTGCAGCTTGCCGCGCTTGCGCTCCCAGCCCATCCAACGCTGTTCGCTCGGATTGAAGATGCGTCGGCGGCGCAGCAGCAGGAATCGGCTGCCGCTGGGGCCGGGGCCGTGGCGCAGATTGAGCCGCCGGATCTCATCGACCGCGGTGGCGAGGATGATGCTCTCGTCCTCGAGCGTCTCGCGGTCCGCATCGGTGCCATCGACCAGCAAGGCGTAGTAGAGCTCGCCGCCGGCGCTGGCGAGGTGGTGCACCTCCAGACGGCCGATCTGTTCGAGCAGGTCGGTGCTGGTGGTCAGAAGCGTCGGCACCGCCACCAGGGTTCGCAGCTGCGGCGGTATCCCGTCCTTCAGCTCGAGCTCCGGCAGCGCGCGGTGGGCGAGGCCGGAGGCGACCGCGCGGTTGACGACCGCTGTCGCCACTTCGCTCGCCGGCAGCAAGCCGAGCAGCGCGAACGGCAGCCACCAGGCGGGGCCGACCCCCAGCGCCGAGAGCCCCCATATCGCGAACCCTACCCACGCCAGGGTGAGCAGCGCCAGTGCGCCGACGTAGCCGGTGATGCCTAAGTTGAGTGCCACTCGCCGAGCGCGCAGATACAGCGGCGGCCTGAAGCCGATACGCTGTTCCAGCGCCTTGCGCCCTTCGGCGAGCAGATGGTAGCCGGGGTCGCTCCGCGCTGGGTCGTCGTCGGCCTGGCGCTGGGAAGCTTCCAGCACCTGCTCGACGATCTTGAGTTCGCTTTGGGCCGAGCCGCGGGCCAGCGATTCGATCGCGCCGCGGTAGGTATCGCGGGTGGGAAAGTCCATCTCGGCAAAGCCGCCGTGCTCGCGCAGTCGTGCATCCACCAGGCTCATACGCTCGAACAGAGCGGACCAGTCGACGCCTGAGATCGCGCGCATGCTGGTGATCACGTTGCGCACGCTGACGTAGGAGGCGCCCAGGCGCTGCTGGGCATGCTGCACCGCGAGCTCGACCGAACTGCCCTGGCGGCCCAGCCGCTCGTCGAGCCAGCCGAGCGCGGGCATCTCGTTGGGGTCCTGGCCGCGCAAGCGCTTGGCGAGCTGGGCGGCGAACCGCTCCGACAGCCGTCTCCCTTCATGCAGGGAGATTTCCTGTGCGAAGGCGGCGCTCGCCTGCGTTGGGTCCAGCAGTTGGTCGGCCAGGGCATCGGCGGCGGCGCGCGCTTTCCTGCCGGAGGTGATCTGGTCGGCCAGGCGGCGCAGGTTCTCGAGCAGCACGATGCGCAGCGTGATCGCCAGCGCCCAGAGTTCGCCGATGGTCAACGGTACTTCCCGCTGGTAGGCGGCGACGAAGCGAGTCAGCGCCTCGGGGTCGAACTGACTGTCGGTGTGGGCGACGAATGCCCAAGCGATGCCGAATACGCGCGGATAGCCGATGAAGGGGCCTTCCGCCAGTTTGGGCAGCTGTCGATAGTAGCCAGGGGGGAGGTCAGCGCGGACCTCGTTGATCTGTATTTCGATCAGGGAAAAGTTGTCGAGCAGCCATTTCGCTGCGGGAACGATGGTTCGGCCTTGCTGGATCTCGGTGGCACTGGCGCGGTAGGTGGATAGCAGCTGACCGGCATTGTCTTCCAGGCGCGCTTGCAGCGGCAGCACTGGTGGGGGCCTTGCCATCACCGATTGGGCGATGGCAAGGCTCTGGCCGTGCTGTTCGAGGCGCTCGGTGCTGAACAGCTCCTCTCGTATCGGCGCCTCGTCGTTCCATGGCGGCTTGGCCGATGCCGGGCGCCGGCTGTGGTGCGCCTCTCCCCAGCTTTTGCGCTGCCAGGCTCTGACGGTGGCGGTCAACGAGAAACGATCCATATAGCGGTCACCTATGGCTGAGCGGAGATAAGGAGAATCGAGGCGAGATCGTGGGAGGGCTTCGCGATCGTTGACCGTTGTGCGCGGCGCCTTGGCGGCTGGTGATCCTTTCCGCTGGATTGCTTTCAGTCTGGTCAATGCCACTGCCGACTGCCAGCGGATGCACGGAGGCCAGCCGGGCATGCGTTGTTTTCATTGCATATTATTTTGTTATGCTTTGGTCGCATTCGCCCATGGAGTTGGCATGGGCAGCGGCGCCCGGATGAGCGTGCCCGCTTCGACCTATGAGGGGTGGAATGAATCGTGCGGGCCTGGAACGATGGCCAGCGAAAGGGAGGTGGTAGAGGTGTGCCGAGCGCGTCAGAAGGGCATGAAAAGATGCGTCCAGGTTCCTCTCATCTCATCGGGATTACAATCAAAAAGCGCCGGCCTCACCGGCCAGGCTTTGCATTGCGATCTTCCGCGACTTGGCTGGCGGATTCTGCGAGGCAAGAAAACCCCGGAGCAGATGGCTGAGCCGCCTTCGATAGTGTTAGCTGCATGGCGCAATGATCAGCTCCCCGTTACTCTGGAACAAATCTACGAGGAGGAGTCGATGAAGAAACTCACGGCATACGCGTCGGTCGCCCTGGTCGCAGCTCTGGCCAGCCTGCTGATTCAGGGCTTCGTCGAGCTCACTTTCCTGCCGCGCTTCGTGCTCACCTTCGGGGTCATTGGGCTGTCCTGCTACATTTCCTATAGCCTGCTTCGCGTCCGCCCGGGTAATCGCTGATCCAGGCTTCCGGCGCAGTCGCTGATGCCCAGACGCCGTCCGGCGGCGTCGCGCATTCGGGTAGAAACCCTGTCGGCGATGCCCAGGCTTTAGGCCTGCTCCCCCTTTCAAGATCGATTGCCGTGCCCACGCTGCGGGAGTGCTGGGTGTCGCTCTAGGATGGCGATGTGGTCGAAACGATGAGAGGTGATGATAGTGGGAAAAGTAGGGACGATGAGCGGGGCGCGGTGAAGGGCGAGAAGAAGTGAAAGAGCAGTGCGTGGAGAAATGCGAGGAGAAAATTGGGGGCATCCCTGCCCGCTATTGCTCCCTGGAGGGCACCGTAGCAGAACCTGAAGTTTGAGCAACGCTTAAGAGGGCTGCGTGCACTAAAATACACGCTTTTTACATCGTGAAACGCCGGCGCGAATACCCTGCGCCGGCGCCTTTTCATACTAACGGCTTAAAAATTTTCAACGAAGCGTTTCAGTGCAATGAGCCCGGGTTCGTTTCCTCCAGGGTCTTGCGCAGCGCGGCCTTCAATCCCTGGATCATGCCTTCCGCCTGCTGGGCGGATAGGGCAAGGAGAATGGGACCAGCACCAAGATCGAACTTCAGGGCTACGGTACCAAAGTCGGTGGAGCCAACGTCCCAGGTGCCGACGGGATGCAGGTTTTCATTCGGCATGGCTGCAATCTCCTATCGTTGGAAAACTTCGGATTTGCGACAAGCCCTGCACATATTCGACGCCAAACCGATGGACGCCGAGCCTCGTTTCATCAACTGATGCGACGACGAAAGTATGGGCGGGGCGGCATTGACTGTCCAGCATGTCGCTTGCGATCCATAAGGAGGGGGGTTCAGCCGTCGAGCCGATGCCTGGGCGAAAATGACCTTGGCGCGAGAATCGGCAGGCTGGGCAGGCGCCGGCAGGGCCTTTGCGGGTCACCGGCGATGGGTGCTTGCGGAAGGATCAGTTCGAGGGGGCGATCGATCGCCCCCGGAGGCGATGGCGCTGTGGTGGAATCATTCATCCGCATGAAAGAAGGCGGTACTCAAAGAGGATTCTCCTGCTCATAGTCCGCACAGGCGCGTTCGGCTTCATCGCGGCTATCGAATTCACCGATCACTACCTCTCCATCGCCCTCGACGGCGATCGCGATGAAAGTGGGCGAGCCGGGGTGCAGCTCGTTGGGGTCGATCCTGGTTCTCTGCGTCATGTTCAGTGTCTCCTTTGGGGGTTCGAGAAGAGTCCATGGGCCTGGGCGCTTGGTGCGGAATTCATGGCTACGCTCTTGAGGGTAGGACGGCTGGCTCTGTGATGCTAAGTTCGCGCGATCCCCGGCGGATTGGCAGGACAAGAGCGGCCGGGATGAAAAGGCCACAATGGCCGGTCCTCCGGCCATGGGATGAGGCGGGTGGCATCGGCGGCGGACCGTTCGTTTCGACAGGAGCAGTTGATGATTCTTTCGCGCACATTGAACGTCATCGTCGCCACGCTTTTACTGGGCGGCTGCGCCTCGCTCGATCGCGGCGACGGCTCGTTTGGCGCCAACACCGGGTCGCACTGGGTCAGTGCGACCAACTATCGCGACTTTCGCTCCCGCGCTGAGGCGCTGTGTCCCGAGGGCTACCATGTGAGCAGCCGGGACCGCGATGGTCCCTTCGATTGGAGCGCCCATATCCAATGCAGGCGCTGAAGGATCAGTGCGCTGTCATCGTTTGGAAACATTAACGCAACATTCCGGCGCCAGACTCTCGTCGATGTGCACTCGACAGGATCCTGGATCGGGAGACCAACGTGATGATTACCAGCGATATGATTTGGCGGGCCGAGCGTGAGATCGCCGAGGGATCGGTGGAAGGACCGGAGCTTGCCTGGTTGGGAGAGCGGCTGGTGGCGCTCGAGCGCCAGGCCTCAGCGGTGGGGATGGCCGAAGAGCGTCGGCGTGCCGGCGTCAGCGATGAACTGGCGACCTGGGCAGTCGATGCCTATCGTGCCAGCTGAATGCGACTATGCCGCCCCGCTCGCCGGGGTGGCTCGTGAGTCGCCTTCGAACCTTGGGTCAGTGTGAGTTCGGGGTGTGTTTCTTGGCCGCCGCCGCATGCGTGCCGGCCTCTCGTCCGCCGCGCCCGGCGAATACGGTCCAGACACCGAAGCCCACCAACAGTGGCGCGATGATCCAGATCAACGCCCATACGCTTATACCGACCATTTCCATTTCCTCCACCCGGTACTGAACTTAAATCAAGATTACGCCGCCGTGGGTGGAGGTGCCGTCATTCAATGGTCGTAGGCTCGACATTGCATGACGACCACCACGGCGTCCCATAGGGACGCCGTGGTGGTCGTTTTTGATCCGCCTTTGGGAATGGCTACGGCTTGCCAGGCAAGCCCTAGAGGGTCAGGGCGAGTGCCAGTGCGAGCACTCCGAGAATCGTCAGACTCAACGTATTCCAGGGTTCATCGGTGTGTCTGCCGTCGTTGCGTGCTGCGAACATGTGCGATGACTCCTTTCTATTGTGATTGTGGACTGCGATTGGTCGAGGGCGCTGGACCAAGGCCTACCGATCATAGCGCCCACTGCGATCGGACATCGAGCGCCTGAGGTAGTTCCAGGTCGAGATATGACCTTAGGTGGACGCTTCGTTAGGGCGTGCGCAAACGGCGCAGGGAACCTGACGGCGCTTGTGGTAGCGTAATCACAACACCTCGATGATGTCCCTTACGTAGTAGATGGAGAGTTCCCGGCATGTCGCGCATCGTCGCCGCCTACATCACAGCCCATGGGCTCTTCCACCGCACCAACGAGACCACCAAGGTTCAGGTCGCGGCCGATTGGTTGCACATCGTGTTCGAAAACACCCGTAGCGCCGATTTCCGCCTCAATGCACTCTCGATCGAGTATGGGCAAGGACGCTTGAGCTTCTCGCCCAGCGCCTGCGATACCATCGATGAAGTGTTCGCATCGCTCAGGATCGCCCAGGAAAGCCGGATTCACCTCGCGCGCAGTCTCGATGCGACCTGCATTCGCCTGATGAACCAGTTCATCGAAGCGGGCTTTGCGCATTACAATCGATCTCTGCACGCGCGCCGGACCCAGCCCGGCAAGCCCATCACGTTCTGGCACGAGGATCTCGACCTGATGGAGACCTTCGATCCAGTGAATGCGTTGCTCACGCTCTGGAGCAGCAGGCCTACGACGGACTATCAAGCCTGAGCGGCCCAGACGAGGAGAGTTTGCATGCGATTGCCACCGGTCAAGGCGCTCATCCTGTACAGTGAGCGTGATGCCTTCTCGCCGCAGCTGATCGATGCCGGTGCCGATGTGACCCTGCCGGCCGGCACCGATGGCGCTGGCCGGGTCAGTGACATTCGTGCGGTCAACGACGGGCGCTACGAGCTGCGCGAGCTGCGTCCCAGCGATCGGCTGCGTGGCTGGGCACGGCGCCGGGCGCGCTTCATCCATGGCCCGTACGGGCTCGCCCAGGTGTGGCTTGCGCAGGAGTTGATCGCCTCGGCGGACTCCGCCGACCACGAGGCGACCCGGCTCGACGCTGAGGAGAGCCTCTACCTCGATGCCCTGGCGCGCTGGAAAGCGCGCCAGGGCTGAGTGTGATCTTCGTCAATCAAGGAAACCCGATGAACATTAAGCGTCACGACACCGGCGCGCGGATGAGCCGCGCAGTGATCCACAACGGTGCTGCCTATCTCTGCGGCCAAGTGGCGAGCCCCGAGGCCCGCGGCGGCGATGTTACCGAGCAGACCAAGAGCACGCTGGCGCAAATCGATGCGCTGCTCGAGGAGATCGGCTCGAGCCGCGAACGGCTTCTCACCGCGACCCTCTACATCAAGCATGCCGAGGATTTCGCCGCGATGAACGCAGTGTGGGACGCCTGGGTTCCCGAGGGCCATGCGCCCGCTCGCACCTGCGTGCTCGGACCGATGCCGGCCGAGGAGCTGTTGGTCGAGATCACCGTCACTGCCGCCGTCGATCAAGGCTGAGCCTGGTCGCGATCCGTTTCGAGGAGTCCTACATGAGTGAACACAACACCCTGCCACCGGCGATGACCGAGGCGCTCGATGAAATCTGCGCCCAGGCCAAGGTGATTCCGGTGATCGTCATCGAGCGCCTCGAAGACGCGGTACCGCTCGGTCGTGCGCTGGTCGAAGGCGGCCTGCCGATACTCGAAGTGACCTTGCGCAGCGACTGTGCGCTGGAGGCCATCGCCGCGATGCGCGAAGCGCTGCCGGAAGCGAGCGTCGGTGCGGGCACGGTGATCACCGTCGAACAGTACAAGCAGGTCGAGGCGCTGGGGGTCGATTTCGTCGTCACCCCGGGGGCGACCCCCGCCCTGCTCGACTATGCGGTGACCAGCGGTTCACCAGTGCTGCCAGGGATCGCGACCATCTCCGAACTGATGCTCGGCATGGAGTACGGCCTGCGCCGGTTCAAGTTCTTCCCGGCGGAATCGAGCGGCGGTGCGGCGGCGATCAAGTCGTTCGGCGGCCCGATCCCGCAGGTGCGTTTCTGCCCCACCGGTGGCATCGGTCTCGCCAACGCAGGCGACTACCTGAAGCTGCCCAACGTGATGTGCGTCGGTGGCTCCTGGGTCACTCCGAAGGCGCTGATCGATGCCAAGGATTGGGCGGGGATCACCAAGCTGGCTCGCGAAGCGGTCGAACGCTTCGCCTGATCGGGGCGCTCGAGCGTAACGCAAACACCCGGGCTTCGGCCCGGGTGTTTGCGTTACCAGAAGTCAGCGTCTCAAAGCGACGGCTCGGCGACTCGTGGGGCTTCCTTGGCGCCGATCTCGGCCGCCTCGAAGCCGCCGAAGGTGCTCGCGCCTTCTTCCGCGCCGCCGACCAGCTGGCGGAAGCCCGCGAACATCTCGCGGCCGAGCCCATGGTGATAGGCGCTGAGATCGACGGTGGCGCACTCCCGTGAGGCCCACTCCTGCTCATCGACCAGCACCTCGAGGTGCCCTTCGATCGAGTCCAGTCTCACCATGTCGCCGTCGCGCAGCTTCGCCAGCGGGCCGCCGTCGATCGCCTCCGGGGTCATGTGGATCGCCGCAGGTACCTTGCCCGAGGCGCCGGACATCCGCCCATCGGTGATCAGCGCGACGCGGAAGCCACGATCGAGCAGCGAGCCGAGGTAGGGGGTCAGCTTGTGTAGCTCCGGCATGCCATTGGCACGCGGCCCTTGGAAGCGCACCACCGCGATGAAGTCATGCTCAAGCTCACCGGCGGTGAAGGCGTGCTTGAGTGCTTCCTGGTCGGCGAACACCCGCACCGGCGCCTCGATCACCCGGAACTCCTGCTTCACCGCCGAGACCTTCATCACCCCCCGGCCGAGCTTGCCATCCATCACCACCAGCCCACCGCTTTTCGAGAACGGCTTGGCGGCGCTGGACAATACCTCTGGGTCGAGGCTTTCGCTGGGACCGTCGCGCCACACCAGCCTGCCATCGTCGAGGAACGGCTCGAGGGTGTAGCTCTCGGCGAACGTCGTGCCCATGATCGTCTGGATGTCGCCATGCAGGAGACCCGCACCGAGCAGCTCCCGGATCAGCACGCTCATTCCACCGGCGGCGTGGAAGTGGTTCACGTCGGCCTGACCATTGGGGTAGACGTGCATCATGCTTGGCACCACTTTGGAGAGCTCGGCGAAGTCGTCCCAGTTCAGGGTGATACCGGCCGCAGCGGCCATCGCCACCAGGTGCAGGGTGTGGTTGGTCGAGCCGCCAGAGGCGAGCAGGCCGACCATTGCATTGACGATCGCGCGTTCGTCGATCTGCCGCCAGAACGGCAGGTAGCTGCCGGCCGGCTCGGAGTTCTTCACCGCCCGCTCGGTGGCGAACGCGGTCAGCGCATCGCGCAGCGGGGTGTCCGGGTTGACGAAGGAAGATCCCGGCAGGTGCAGCCCCATGATCTCCATCATCAGCTGATTGGAGTTGGCGGTGCCGTAGAAGGTGCAGGTGCCAGGGGAGTGGTAGGAGGCGGATTCCGCCTCGAGCAGCTCGGCGCGGCCCAGCTTGCCCTCGGCGAACTTCTGGCGTACCCGTGCTTTCTCCTTGTTCGGCAGTCCGCTGGGCATTGGGCCTGCGGGAACGAACACGGTGGGCAGATGGCCGAAGCGCGCCGCGGCGATGAACAGTCCCGGGACGATCTTGTCGCATACGCCCAGGTAGAGGGCGGCATCGAACATGTTGTGCGAAAGCCCGATCGCCGCTGCACGGGCGATGTTGTCACGCGAGAACAGTGACAGCTCCATCCCCGGCTGGCCTTGGGTCACCCCGTCGCACATCGCCGGTACGCCACCGGCGAACTGCGCGGTCGAGCCCAATGCGCGCGCCGCCTCGCGGATCAGCTCCGGGAAGCGCTCGAACGGCTGGTGCGCCGAAAGCATGTCGTTGTATGAGGAGATGATGCCGAGATTGGCGGCATTCATCAGCTTCAACTGCTGCTTGTCCGACGCGCCGCAGGCAGCGAAGCCGTGGGCGAGGTTGCCGCAGTCGAGCGCGCCGCGATGGACGCCCTGCCGATGCTGGGCTTGCATGCGCTGCTCGTAGAGCGCGCGGCGCGCCTTCGAGCGCTGCTGGATGCGCTGAGTGACGCTAGTCAGGGTAGCGTGCATGGGGGCAACCTCGTTTGTCACGGTCGGAAGATTATGTTGGTAAATTTACCAAAATTCTCCGCTGATTGACTCCTGCTGCGGCTAAGGTTGGGTAAAAAAACACTAAGTGCGGTCATCCACCGCAGGCCATGGTTCGAATATGGAGGGTAATCGGTTTGGTTACCACCCGCGGCTGGCGCGGGTGGTGGAGGAGCATCGCGACCAAAATCAGCCAGCGGCGCACGCGAGCGCGGCAATCGAGCGAGCCTCGGTTTCGCCGTAGAGGGTGAATTCATCGAGCACCGGGCCGCCCAGCGCTTGCTCGAATGCCTCACGGTTGGCGTTGGCGGTGTAGTGGGCGCGATTGTCGCCGTCGAGATTCGATTGGAAGATTCCCGCCGCGCTGACCGGCAGGAAGTCCTCGTAGATCAGCGGCGTCGCCTCGACCGCGCCGCGAGCGATCAACGCATCCAACGTCTCGGCGGGGTCGATCGGTGCCTGGGGATCGGTGCGCCGATAGCGAAAGTAGGCCAACCCCTCGCGGCGCATCGTCTCCAGCTGATCGGGAAAGGCCTCGAAGGCCCGTGCCAGCGCACTTTCATAGTCGCCGCCGGTGGCGGTGCATGCCTGCTCGAGCAGCCGGTCGTACAGCGCGCGGCCCTTGGGCGTCAGCGCCGCACCGCGGGCCTCGATCTCGCCGAAGCGAGCGGTGTGCGAGCCGGACGTCTCGCTTGTCTGGGCGTGGAACGAGGGGGCCTGGAACATGATCGGCTCCTCCAGTGCCTTGAAACTGGTCTGGCGCAGCAGCAGCGGGCAGCGCCGCCTCGGCGGACCCTCGATCGTCGCCTTCGGCGTGATCCCACGCGCCGGCATCCCTTGTTGCACCGCATCGATATCCAGCGTGCGCGGGGTCAGGTGATTGATGTGCGGGCCCTTGAAGCAGACCACGTCGGCGACCAGCCGATGGGCTTCGTGCAGCACTTGGTAGGTCGCTCGATCCACCGTCGCCGAGCGATGCCAGCGGAAGGTCTCGAGCGACTCGTGCACGAATCGATCCGCCTCCTCATCGCTCAGCCCCCCGGCCCGCTCCGCCTTGTCGATCAGCCTACGTGCGCCGGGGGTGAAAATGTCCCGGTGCTCGAGGATGTCCGCCGCCCGCTCGCGCAGCTCAGGGTCGTCGATCAGCTCGAGGCGCAGGAGCGAGGTGAAGACCCGGAACGGATTGCGCGACAGCGCATCGCTGCTGACCGGGCGGAATGCGGTCGAATGCACCGGCACCCCGGCCACCGAAAGATCGTAGTAGCCCACCGCGCTCATTCCCATCACCGTGAACAGCCGCCGGAGCATGAACAGCTCGTCCGGCTTGCCGACCCGGATCGCCCCGTGGCGTTCGAGCCCCAGCCGCTCGAGCTCTCCGTTCGAAGCCAGCTGCTCGGCGAGCGCCGGGTCCGCCGTCAGCACCGCCTGGTTGACCTCCGCCACCAGGTCCAGCAGCTCGCCATACTGCGGCACCTCCTGCTGATACATCGCCGACATCGCTTGGGAAAATCGCGTACGGATCTCATCGGGGGAAACGAACGAAGGCATGGGAGGCTCGGCATCGACAAGTAAAGCTCCACTCTAGCCCTGCTCTGAGATGCCGCTCAATCCCCATTGGTCGCAGCGCGGCGCGGTGGCTGATCGCAACGGGGCGGCAGTTGATGCGTCGAATGCGAATCAATTGATGAGAAGAGGATCGGAGAACCGGTCCTTTTTTCGTCGTTTCGCACCATGCGCGCGCGCCGAGGTCAGGACGCCGCTGGGGCATCTCCCTGCGCCGGTGTTTGCCGGTCGCGCTTGGAGAGCTCGGGATGCTGGTGAATCAAGCTGTCGCGACGTGCTTCGATACGCTTGAGCTCGCTTTCGATCTCCTCGAGCTGCTCTTCGATGCTGGCATGGTGCTCGGCGAGCAGCTCCTTCGCTTCGGCTGGATCGGAGGCCGAGGGGGAGGAGCCTTTCAGCGGCTTGCTCGCGGTTTCCGGCGTGACGAGGATGGTGGCGGCGCCGATCACCGCGGCGAGCATCAGATAGAAGGCCGGCATCATCAGGTTACCGCTGACGTCGACCAGCCAAGCGGTGAACAGCGGGGTGGTGCCGCCGAACAGCGAGACCGAGACGTTGAAGGCGATCGCCAGTGCGCCATAGCGGATCGCGGTGGGAAACAGCGCCGGTAGCGCCGCGGGCATTGCGCCAGTGAAGCAGTTGAGCAGCAGGCCGAGGACCATCAGGCCTGCGAAGATCAGCAGGGTGCTGCCGGTCTGGATCAGCATGAAGCTTGGGATCGAGAGCACCAGGAAGCCAATGCAGCCGGCGAGGATCACCGGTTTGCGTCCAACCCGGTCGCTGAGCAGCCCGACCAGCGGTTGCACCACCATCATCACCAGCATCACCAAAAGCACCAGCAGCAGGCCGTGGTCGGCGTCGTAGCCCAGGTTGGCCGACAGGTAGCTGGGCATGTAGGAGAGCAGCATGTAGTCGGTGACGTTGAACACCAGCACCAGCCCAACGCAGACCAGCAGCGCCTTCCAGTTGCTGGTGATCATGTTGACGAATTCGTTCTTCGGCGTCGGCTCGCTGGTTTGCGCCTCGGCCTGCTGCTGAAACGCAGGCGTCTCTTCGAGCCTGAGCCGCAGGTAAAGACCGATCAGCCCCAAGGGGCCGGCGATGAAAAACGGCACGCGCCAGCCCCAGGAGAGCAGCGTCTCGTCGTCGAGATAGCTGGTTAGGGCGGTGACGATCGCGGCGCCGAGCACGTAGCCGCCGAGGGTGCCGAACTCGAGCCAGCTGCCCATGAAGCCGCGCCGGCGGTCGGGGGAGTACTCGGCAATGAAGGTCGCCGCACCGCCGTATTCGCCGCCGGTGGAGAAGCCCTGGACCAGCCGGGCGAGCAGCAGCAGGATCGGCGCCCAGATGCCGATCGATGCGTAGCTCGGGATCAGTCCGATGCAGAAGGTACTGATCGCCATCATGATCATCGTCGCGGCGAGCACCTTCTGGCGTCCGATCCGGTCGCCGAGCGGGCCGAAGAACATGCCGCCGAGCGGGCGAACCAGGAAGGCGACGGCGAAGGTCGCCAGTGTCGCCAGCAGCTGTACGCTGCCGCTGCTGTCGGGGTAGAAGACTCGACCGAGGGTGACCGCGATGTAGCTGTAGACGCCGAAGTCGAACCACTCCATCGCGTTGCCGAGCGCGGCGGCGGCGACCGCGCGCTTGAGCGTGGCGCGGTCGACCACGGTGATGTCCTCCAGGCGCAGCCGCTTCTTGCGTTTGCGCTGTTGGATGGCGGGCTCGCCGCCTGCTGAGAGGTCGCTTGTGCTCATTGCGTTAGCTCCTTGGCAGCCCGAGCTGGGCGACTGTTTGCTTTCTTAAAACTTAACATTGTAGCGAGGGTGCGGGATTTTTTCGCCCAATCAGCGCAAATGGCGCGAATTATGCCTAATCAGGAAAGCAAAAAGGTTAAGTTTCGGTATGGCTTTAGGCGTGTGGTGGTGCGGTTCGCGGCCGCTTTGAGAGACGCGAGCGGGTGCAATCCTCGGTCGCGCCTGGGTGCGGGAAACGTCAGTGCAGCGGTGCGCTGTTCGGTGGGTTGGCCACCATTGGCGATACCATGATGGCGCTGGGGGGGACGAGCCCGGCCCGGCCCGTTCCAGGCATGATGTAGGCGAAGGCGATCGGCTTGCCCGCCAGAGTTAGTCCGTCTCTCGATCCAACCACAACCATCAGGAGTGACGATGAAAGCGTTCTACCATCCCGACCAGGCGCTGCACCATCCACGCAGCTACTTCTCGCGCGGCATGATGCGCACGCCGCAGGAGATACCGCAGCGCGTCGAGCATCTGGTCGCCGCAGCGCGCGGGCTCGGCTTCGAGCTGCGGGTGCCCGATGATGCGGGCGCGGCACCGATCGGTGCGGTGCACGGCTTCGACTACCTGCGCTTTCTCGAGAGCGCCTACCGGCGCTGGAAGGAGGTGCCGGAGGACTGGGGCGAAGAGGTGATTTCGAACATCTTCGTCCGCTCGCCCAACCCGCTGCGCGGGGTACTCGGCGAGGCGGCGCGCTACATCGCCGATGGCAGCGCGCCGATCGGCGAGCACACTTGGCGCTCCGCCTACTGGTCGGCGCAGAGCGCGATCGCCGGTGCCGATGCGCTGATCGAGGGTGATCGCCGCGCCTATTCGATCTGCCGCCCGCCCGGCCATCACGCAAGGATCGACGGCGCCGGCGGCTTCTGCTTTCTCAATAACGCGGCGATCGCCGCCCAGCGTCTGCGTGCCAGCGGCCTGGAGAGGGTCGCGGTGCTCGATACCGACATGCATCACGGGCAGGGCGTGCAGGAGATCTTCTATGCGCGCCGGGATGTGCTCTATGTCTCGATCCACGGCGATCCGGAGAACTTCTACCCCGCGGTCAGCGGCTTCGAGGAGGAGCGCGGGGAGGGCTTGGGCGAGGGCTACAATCTCAACCTGCCGATGCCCCACGGCTCGGATGAGGCGCTGTTCTTCTCGAAGCTCGACCAGTCGCTCAGCGCGCTCTCGCTCTATCAGCCACAGGTGCTGGTGCTGGCGCTGGGCTTCGATATCTTCGAGCGCGATCCGCAGGCCAAGGTGACGGTCTCCTCGGCCGGCTTCGAACGGCTGGGCCGTACGATCGGCGAGCTCGACATTCCGATCCTGGTGGTGCAGGAAGGGGGGTATTACCTCGAAGGCCTGGAGGAGAACGCGCGCCGCTTCTTCACCGGCCTCGGTGTCTGAGGGGCAGCACCCGGCTGAAGACCCGATGCTGAGCCCGATTTAGGCCCTGTCCGCCTCGCGCTGAGGCCCGCCACAGCCGGGGCACGCTGGAATCGGGCTGGAGCGGTTCGCGCAACATAGAGAGGGGATGACAAGGCCCGAAGCGAACGTCCGGCTCACTGCGCGTCGCTCGAGAGCCGCTTCATCCCCGCTCGGATCATCCTGCGGTGGTCGGTACCGGCGTGTTGAGCAGCTGCTGTTCCCACAGATACGCAACGCCGCTACCGGCGGCATGCTGCATGAGCACCTCCGTCAGCCCGTTCGCCGTCTCGGTCCGGGCCCAGTCGCGCTGCCATTCGCCCGCCAGCGCCAGCCACGTCATCATGTTCGCGCCGGCCGCGATCATGCGCTGGATGGCGACCTCGTGGGCCTCGACTGAAACGCCGCCCGATGCGTCGGTAATCACGGTCACATCCCAGCCTTCGCCGAGGGCCTGGATCGCCGGCATCGCGACGCATATCTCGGTCCAAAGCCCTGCGATGACCAGCTGCTTGCGGCCCGTCGCCTTCACCGCCTCCACTACCTTGCGATCCTCCCAGGTATTGATGAGCGTCCGATCGATCACCTCCTGGTCGGGAAACACGTCGGTGATTTGCGAGAAGATGAGACCGCCGCGCTCGGCGATCACGCTGGTCAGGATGGTCGGGACCCCGAAGGCCTTGGCGGCCTTCGCTAGAGCCGTCGCATTGTTGACCACCATCTGCGGCTCGTGGCTGTTCAGGTTCGCGAGCTGGTAAGGCTGGTGGTCGATCAGGACGAGTACCGAGTCTTCCGGACGAAGAAGCGAAGCAAGGCCGTTGCGAAAGGTCATTATCTGCATCCTCTACTGCTGTGGTGAGTGGGGTTGGTTTTCCGGGAGGCATGCGCCAGCGGCGATGTTGCCCGGAAGCAGCAGTGTGCTGTTCCCATTTCCGCCTCGGTAGTGCCATCCTTTGGCGATCTGTGTCGCTAAATGGGGAACGCTGAATTGGACATCGAAGAGCTACGGACATTCGTAGAGGTTGCTGATGCGGGAGGGATTTCGCCTGCTGCGCTGCGGCTCGGCGTGTCCAAGTCGATCGTCAGTCGCAGGCTTGCCCGGCTCGAAGCGGCGCTTGGCGCTCAGCTGCTCGCACGATCCACCCGTGGGGCTGCGCTCACCGAAGCCGGGGCCACGTTCCGGGACTATGCGGCCAGAGTCTGCGCCGAGATCGACGTCGCCAGGGAGATGATCCTGCCCGCCGGTGAGCTTCGCGGCCGCTTGCGAATTGCCGCGCCGCTCTCTTTCGGCCCGACTCACTTCGCTCCCGTGCTCGCTGAAATGGCTCGGCGCCACCCAAAGCTTCAGATCCAGACCTGCTACAGCGATCGCTTCGTCGATCTCATCGCGGAGGGTTTCGATTGTGCGATACGGGTTGGCTATCTTCAGGACTCCAACTTGATCGCAAGACGCATCGGCCCGATCTATGGGAAGCTCGTCGCCAGTCCGGACTACATCAAGGCGCATGGGGCACCTGAGACGCCTGAGCAGCTCGTCGCCCATCAGGCCCTCATGCAGGGCACCGAAGCCTGGCAGCTCATGGATGGCGACAAGGTCATCACGGTTCGTCCGCAGGGGCGCTTCAAGGCCGACAACGGCACAGCGCTGGTCGCCGCCGCGGTAGCAGGGCTCGGGATCGCTTACCTGCCCGATTGCCTCACCTATGAATACCTCGCCTCCGGGGCGCTGGTGCCGATCATGACCCGGCATTCACCACCCCCGGCGGGCGTATACGTCATCCGTCCGTCAGCTCAGCATCCCGCACGGAAGATACGGGTCCTCGCTGAACTCCTGATCGAGTTTTTCGACCAGTCGGTGTACTTCGGCGGCGGTGCTCCGCTCTGAGAGGTGCAGCGATCTTCAACTATCGCGGAGCCCGAGCCTGTCGACGCTGACCATCTTTCGCGACCAGCGCGGGCTCACCGGCAGGATCGTTGCCAGCTTGCCGAACATCGAGGTGTTCCTGCTCTGGCGCGGCAGCCGCCGCGCCAGAGCCCGACGTTCAGCCGAGCTGGTTGACCAGCAGCGCCTCGGCGGCGGCGACGCGGCGCTCGAGCTCCTCATCGCTGGCGGCGAGCAGGGTGAGGTGTCCGATCTTGCGTCCTGGCCGGGGTGCCTTGCCATAGTCATGCAGCCGCGCGCCGGGCAGGGCGAGCAGAGCATCGGCGGAGGGCATCGCGCCGATCAGGTTGAGCATCGCGCAGGGTACCAAGCGCTCGGTGTCGCCGAGCGGGAGGCCGGCGATCGCGCGCAGATGGTTCTCGAACTGGCTGGTGACCGCGCCTTCGATGCTCCAGTGCCCGGAATTGTGCACCCGGGGAGCGATCTCGTTGGCGAGCAGGCCGTCGGTGGTGACGAAGAACTCGAACGCCATCACTCCGACGTAGTCGAGCGCCTCCATCACTTGGGTGGCATAGCGCTCGGCCTCGGCCTGGCGCGGGTGCCCCGGCCGGGGAGTGGAGCGATGCAGGATGCCCTGGCGGTGTTCGTTCTCGGCCAGCGGCCAGGCGCGCGTCTCACCGCTACGGCCGCGCACCGCGATCACCGACACCTCATGGTCGAAGTCGATGAAGCCTTCGAGAATCAGCGGTACGCCGCCGAGCTCCTGGAAGGCGCCGACCACGTCAGCGGCCTCGCGCAGTACCTTCTGGCCCTTGCCGTCATAGCCCAGGGTGCGGGTCTTGAGCACCGCCGGCAGTCCAATGTCGGCCACCGCGGCGTCGAGCCCGGCTTGGTCGTCCACGCGCGCGATCGGCGGCAGCGGGATGCCGAGCGAGGCGAACAGCGATTTCTCCACCCAGCGGTCGCGAGAGGTCGCCAGCGCCTTGGCCGGTGGATAGGCGGGGCGCTCGGCGCCGATCCGGGCAAGTGCCTCGGGATCGACGTTCTCGAACTCGAAGGTCACGACATCGGCGGCATCGGTCAGCGCGGCGAGTGCCCTGGTATCGTTCCAGTCGGCGCGCAGCTGGTGGCCGAAAGGCGCAGCGCAGGCTGATTCGCTGGGGTCGAGAAAGGTGAAGGTGAAGTCGAGTGGGCCCCCTGCCTGGGCGAGCATGCGGCCGAGCTGGCCCGCTCCGACGATACCGATGCGCATCGTGTCAGCCCTCGCCTTCGCTTGGACGCGGGTCCTGGTCGTCGAGCACTCGCTGGGTCTGCTCGCGACGGAAACGCTCGAGCGCCTCGCGGATCTCGGGGTACTTGTTGCCGAGCATAGCCGCGGCCAGGAGGGCCGCATTGACCGCGCCGGCGCGGCCGATCGAGAGCGTGCCGGTGGGGATTCCCGCGGGCATCTGCACGATCGAGAGCAGCGAGTCGACGCCGGAGAGAGTGCTCGACTTGACCGGTACGCCGAGCACCGGCAGGCAGGTCTTGGCCGCGCACATGCCGGGCAGGTGCGCCGCGCCGCCGGCACCGGCGATGATCACCTCGAGACCGCGGCCGACCGCTTGCTCGGCATATTCGAACAACAGATCCGGGGTACGATGGGCGGAGACCACCCTGGCTTCATGCTCGATCCCCAGCGCCTCCAGGGTCTCGACGGTATGGCGCATGGTCTCCCAATCGGATTTGGACCCCATGATCACGCCCACTCGTACGCTCATGCTCGCTCCGCTTGCTGTATCTGTCTCGAGGGTGTTCGTCACCCAGGCGGGATCGCAACGACGACGACGCGCGCCTGCGCGGGCGCTTCCATCGTGCGGTTCAGGAAAGCCGCGCAGTATATCATCGTGCGCGGGGCGACTCGAAGGTCTTCCGCAGTGGAGCGCGCCCAGCTGATGCGCATGCGGCCCATCGTCGACGCTGACTTCGATGCCTGCGTAGCGCTCTGGCTCGAGGCATCGCTCAGCACTCACGGTTTTCTCGGCAGACAGACGCTGATCGACGACCAAGTGCTGGTGCGCGAGCTCTATCTGCCCAACGCCGACACCTTCATCGCCGTTGCGGAAGCAGCGGGAGACGACGCTGCGCTGGCCGGCTTCATCTCGCTGATCGGCGATTTCATCGGCGGTCTATTCGTCGCACCGTGCCACCAGCGCCGCGGCGTCGGCAGTGCGCTGCTCGAGCACGCGATCATGCTTGGCCGTGCCCGGGCGCTCGAGGTCTACGCTGACAACCGGGCGGCGCGAGCGTTCTACCGGCGCCATGGTTTCGTCGAGGCTGGAACGAGGCCGTGCGATGACCTTGGTAGGCCGTTCGAGGTGCTGATCCTCGAGCTGCCAGATACCAAGCAGGAACAATATCGCGGAAAATCGCTACGCTAAAATACGCAGCGGACCGAGGATCATGGCTATGATGCGCCGGTTGATCCAACAGGCGGTGCCTTGCCGCGAAAAGAACACAGAGGGATGCCATGCGATACCTGACCCATACCCGCAGCGTGTTGGTCATCGCCGCGCTCGCCGCGCCCGGTGCGAGCTTCGCCCAGGAGCTTTCCGGCAGCGTCGGTGCCGGGGCGATCTACCTACCCAAGTATCTCGGCGCCGACCAGAACGAGACCCGCTTCTATCCTGCGCTCGATTTGAGCTATGGCGATGATTTCTACCTCAATACCACCCAGGGGCTGGGCTGGAATGCATGGCGCGGGCGTAACTGGACGCTGTCGCCCTTCGTCGGCTACACCCTCGGGCGCGACAACGACGACAAACTCAGCGGCATGGACGAAGTCGATGGCAGTTTCACCGCCGGGCTTCGCTATGCGCTGCAGTACGACCCGAACTGGTCGTTCTACGCCTCGGCCCAGGCACCGTTCACCGGCGATGTCGACGGCTTCGAGCTTTCCACCGGCGCAGTATGGAGCAATCGTTTGGCCGAGCGCTGGGTCGCCTCGCTTTCGCCCTCGGTGACCTATAGCAGCGAGAGCTGGACCGACTCGATGTTCAGCGTTTCCGGCAGCGAGTCGGCGCGCAGCGGCGTGCGCGCCTACGACGCCGACAGCGGCTACTTGCGCTTCGGGATCAACGGCAGCCTGTCCTACTTCATCAACCACGAGCTCTCGGTCACTGCCTTCGCCGGCGTCACCCGCTTGACCGGCGAGGCCAAGGACAGCTCGATCGTCGATGACATTGGCGACGCGACCCAGGCCTACGGCGGCGGCTTCGTCAGCTATCACTTCTGAGTCACCGCATGAACCGACACGGGGCTGCGCCAACCGGCGCAGCCCCGTGTTTTCGTATTGCTTGAGCTCAGTGCGACTCCAGCGTCTCGCGCATTTCGGCGACATCGGAAGGTGACACGGGCGCCGCGGCATTGCCCCAGGTGTTGCGCACGAAGGTCAGCACATTGCTGATCTCCTCGTCGCTGAGGTTCCACGCGAACGCCGGCATCGAAGGCGCGGTGGGCGCCGCGTCGGTGGCGCCGGCACGCGAGCCGGCGAGCACCACCCGCATCAGCGAGGCGGCACTGTCGCCATTGACCAGCGCGGTGTCGGCGAGCCGTGGGAACAGTCCTTCGACGCCCGCGCCGTTGGGAGTGTGGCAGCCAGCGCAACGATCGGCGTAGATCTCCGCTCCCGCGACCATCCTCGGATCTTCGGCGGCCAGCGGCGTCGGTGCCTGGGCATCGGCATTTCGGCCATCCTTGAGGTAGATCGCCACCGCGCGCAGGTCATCCTCGTTCCAGTATTGCGAGGAGTGCTCCACTTCCTCGGCCATGGGGCCCGAGGCGATGTCGAAGCGGTTCTTGCCGGTGCTCAAGTAGTCGACCAGGTCCTGCTCGCTCCAGGCGCCGATGCCCTTGTGCGGGTCGGCGGTGATGTTCGGCGCATACCAGTCGTCGATCACGCTGCCTTCGAGGAACTGGCTGGACTTGTCACCGCCGATCAGGTTCTTCGGCGTATGACAGGTACCGCAGTGGCCGAGACCCTCCACCAGATAGGCGCCGCGGTTCCACTCAGCCGATTTCTCCGGGTTGGGCTTGAACTCGCCCTTGTCGAAGTTGATCAGGTTCCAGCCCCAAAGCGTAAAGCGCTGGTTGAACGGGAACGGCAGCTGGTTGGCCACCACTAGGTGGTCGACCGGATCGAGGGTCTGCAGGTAGGTCCAGATCGCTCGGTTGTCCTCTTCGCTGACCTTGGTATAGGCGGTGTAGGGCATCGCGCCGTAGAGGTGGTAGCCGCCGGGGCCACGGCCTTCGGACATCACCCGCTGGAAGTCGTCGAAGGTCCACTTGCCGATCCCGGTGTCGACGTCCGGCGTGATGTTCGGCGCCACGAGCTTGCCGAACGGCGTATTGATCGCCACCCCTCCGGCGAACGGCTTGCCGCCGGGCGCCGTGTGGCAGGCGGCGCAGTCGCCGAGGGTGGCGAGATAGCGGCCCTTCTCTACCTGATCGTATTCAGTGGCGCCCTGGGCATGTGCGAGCACTGCACCGAGCGAGGCGTAGAGTGCAAGGCCCACGGCTGAGAGGGTGAGTAGAGTCCTTTTCACGCGATCATCTCCCCCGGATGCTTCAGATAGAGGCGGCGGATCGCGTCGGCAGCCTTGTACGCCAGCGCACCGACGGTGCCCGTGGGGTTGTAGCCAGGGTTCTGTGGAAAGGCCGAGGCACCGACCACGAACAGGTTGGGTACGTCCCACACTTGGAGGTACTTGTTCACCGAGCTCACGCTCGGGTCCGAGCCCATGATGAATCCGCCGACCACGTGGGAGGACTGGTAGGGGCCTGAGTTCCAGTGGCCCTTCATCGGCTTCTCGACCATCTGGCGGGGATTCATCCGCTGGGCGATCTCAGCGACCCGGTCGGTGCAGTACTGCGCCATGCGCAGATCGTTCTCCGGGAAGTCGAAGGTCATCCGCAGCAGCGGACGGCCGAGCCGGTCGCTGTAGTTCGGGTCGAGAGAGAGGTAGTTGCCACGCTGCGAGTAGCTGCTCGCTTCGCAGCCGATGCTCATGGTGCTCAGGTAGTTGTCGACCGTGGCCCGCTTCCACTGCTTGCCCCAGGTCGGGGTGCCCGGCGGCACCGGCCGATTGGCGATCGGCGCGGCGCCTATCGGCGTTACCCGGATGCTGCCGCCGCCGAAGAAGCCCAGTCCGGTGTGGTCGAAGTTGTCATTGTTGAATTCGTCGATCCCCATGCCGACCGCACCAGCGCCGATGAAGGGGTTGAAGTTCTTGTCGTCGAAGAACAGCTGCACCGAGTTGGCGGTCTGGTAGGCGTAGTTGCGCCCCGTGGTACCGCGCTGGGTGACCGGGTCATAGGGCTCGCCCACGCCCGAGAGCAGCATCAGCCGCGCGTTCTCGAGGGTGAAGGCGGCGACGATCACGAGCTCCGCGGGCTGCTCCCATTCACGTCCGGAAGCGTCGATGTAGACGATCCCGGTGGCACGAGTGCCGGAGGGGTCGAGGGTGACCCGGAGCACTTCGCAGTTGGTCTTGGCGGTGAAGTTGGACTTTCTGATCAGCGCTGGCAGTACGGTGGTGATGGCGCTCGCTTTCGAGTAGTTGGCGCAGCCGTAGTTGGTGCAGAAGCCGCAGAAGGTACAGGGCCCCATGGTCACGCCAAGCGGGTTGGTATAGGCCTCGGAAACCAGCGCGGAGGGCACCGGGAAAGGGTGATAGCCCATCTCGCGGGCGGCCTCGGCGAACAGCGTCGGTCCATAGGGCTGCTTCAGCGGCGGGGTGGGGTACTCGATCGACCGCACCCCTTCGAAGGGGTTGCCACCCTCTTGCAGCGTGCCGTTGAGGTTGCCCGCCTTGCCGGAGATCCCGGCGACGCGCTCGAAGGAGGCGTAGTACGGCTCCATCTCCTCCCAGTCGGTGCCCCAGTCCTGCAAGGTGAGGTTGGCCGCCTCGACCGCCTGGCGACCGTAGCGCTCGGTCAAGTGGCTGTGCAGGCGGAAATCCTCGGGCTGGAAGCGGAAGGTGATCCCGGCCCAGTGATTGCCCGCGCCGCCAGTGCCGTTGCCCGGGTGGAACGATCCCCAGCTGCGCATCGGCAGCGCGGTTTGCGATACGTCGTTGCGCATCGTGCAGGTGTTCTGCGCGGTGCGCAGCATCAGTTCCTGGCGGGCGTTGTAGCGCAGTTCGTCGGGCACTGAGGCGATGTTGAAGTCCTTGGCGGTGTCGCGCCATGGGCCTCGCTCGAAGCCGATCACATCAAGGCCTTCATCGACCAGTTCATTGGCGATGATCGCACCGGCCCAGCCGAGCCCGACCACTACTGCATCGGTAGCGGGAAGTTTGGTAGGCATGCCTGTTATCCCTGTGTCCGCCAGCCACTGCGTCCCGCGATGCTCAGCGGTTCGAAGTCGAGCTTCTGATTATGTTTTTCGACGTAGTCGCGATAGTCGTAGCGTGCGCCCGGGAAGCCGAGCATCCTCCACGACACCATGTCGCGATTGCCGCCGTAGACCGGGTCGGCGAAGAAACCTTCCATGGTGTTCTGGTGGATCAGGCTGAAGAATTCCTGCGCCTCGATGCCTTCGAGCGGGATCTCACCGCGCTCGAGGCCGCTGAGGATCTCGTCCTGCGCATCGCCAGCAAGCTCGGCGAAGCGAGTCTGATGGCGCGTGGCGCAGTAGTCGTCGAGGGCGGCGATGCCGACACGGTAGCGTTCGCGAGGGGTAAGCGCGGACTGGTCGCCCTGCTCGGGGGTGCCGTGGGCGAATGGGCCTTGCATGTAGAGGCGTTCGGAGGTGCCGAAGAAGCCGGCCAGCTGGCGGTCGATGAATATCGCGCAGCCCGCTTCGCGGCCGCTGATGCTGAGCTCGTCCGCGGGGATCAGGCGCTCGGTGATCGCCTCGACGGTGGCGGCTTCCTCGGCGGTGAAGAACTGCCAGTCCTCGGCGGGGTCGACCGCATCCGCGGCGTTATGGTCGAACGGTCGCCACTGTGGGGTGCCATCGATGGTCACCGCCGAGGCTCTGCCGCTGGCCGTCAATACCGCCGCCGCAGCGCCGGACGTGAGCACCTGACGACGCGTCACGCCTCGCATGGGCGTGCTTTTCTCGCTCATTCGAACTCCCCTTGCTTTCACGGTTTTGACAACGTTCCCAGTCGACGGCGTCACCAAGCGCTTGTGTCTACCGGGGCGCACGAATGCGCGTTTCCACTCTGGTGTCGCAAATGCAACGGTGGATTGATCTATTTTAAGATAGATTTAAATTACAGTAGCGCAACGACGACGCAAGGGCAATTAGATAGGCGGCTAATAACGAATGCCCGCCGAGGGGGCGGGCATGAAAAAGCGACACCGGAGGGCGGTGTCGCTATGCACAGTTCAGGTGCGCAAGAAGCCGGGCTGGAGGCTTACTGACGCAGGCCTTCGAAGTTGATGTAGAGATCGACGTAGTGCATCGGCTCCGGGAACGAAGACATGTCGATGCCGTAGTCCGCGAGCTCGAGCCGGGTCTGCGTCTCGAAGCCCTGGCGGTAGCCGCCCCAAGGATCATCGCCGCCGCCGATGCGCTCGACTTCGAGCTCGATCTGCTTGGTCACGCCGTGGAGGGTCAGGTCGCCGGTGAGGGTGCCTTCGTCGGGGTCGTCGGCATCCGGGGTGAAGCCGGTCGAGACGAAGGTGGCGGTCGGATAGGTTCCTGCATCGAGGAAGTCCGCGCTCATCAGGTGCTTGTCGCGCTCTGCATGGTTGCTGTAGAGGCTGCCGGTCTGCACGGTGAGCTCGGCCTTGGAGGCCTCGAGGTTGTCGGGGTCGTAGCTGAAGGTGCCGCTGAAGTCGCGGAACTCACCGAGGATGTACGAGTAGCCGAGGTGGCTGATCTTGAACTGGACGAAGGCGTGCTGGCCTTCGGTGTCGATCTTGTAGTCGGCGGCCATGGCGGAGGCGCCCCAGCCGCTGAGCAGCAGGGCGGTAGCGGCGGTGGCGAAGGTCCGTTTCAACATATTGGGCTCCTTGATTGAGCGATTTGGACAGTGATCGAGCGGTTGGGTGAAGCAAGTTGGGTGAAGCAAAAGAGCTTGGCTCAGCTTCCGCGACCAAGCATGCGGGTCAGGGTGGCACGATGGTCGAGAAAATGATGCTTGAGTGCGAACAGCGCATGGCCCGCAGCGAGGATCACCAGGGACCAGGCGGCGTACCAGTGCAGCGTACCCATCAGTGTCGCTTGGCGCGAAAAGCGCCAGGACGCGAGTATCTCGAACCAGCCGAATACGCTGATCGGCGAGCCCTCGGCGGTCGAGATCAGATAGCCCGAACATAGTACGGTGAGCAGCAGAAGGTAGATCAGGCCGTGTCCGAGCTTGGCCGCGAGGGCTTCGTGGCGGTGCTCCAGCGGTCTTGGCGTCGGGGTGACGAGCCGCCAGACGACCCGCAGGAGCGTCATGGCCAGCAGGGTGATGCCAAAGGATTTATGCCACCAGGGGGCGGCGTTGTACCAAGGGTGGTAGTAGGTCAGCGTGCTGATCCACCAGCCGCTGGCGAACAGGCCGATGACGGCGACGGCGCTGAGCCAGTGCAGGGCGATGCTGATCGAACCCCAGCGTTCGGAAGTATTGCTCAGCATGTCGTGGCACTCGAAGTCGGCGAAAGGAGCATAAGTGCCACTGAGGCACCCTTGCCTTCAAGATAGCCTCGCCACTCGAGTGTGGAAAAGCGAAAAATTCCACGTCATGCATTCGATTGGGTCGAACGATGTGTCGCTCAATCCCGCTTGGGACCGTCGGTCTCCTCGCTGTCGCTGCCGTGCGACATCGCCCCAGGGTAGCGCCTTTGGCTATAGGCGATCACCAGCGCCGAGATCGCAAGCAGCAGGATCGCGGCGCCCCCGGCGATGATGTCGGTGGCGTGCAGCTCCTGGCTTTCCGCCATCAGGTGCCGCGCCAGGCCGATGACCGCGATGAAGATCGGCAGCAGCACCGAGAGGCGCCCTTGGCGCCAGTAGATCTGCGCCATCGCGATCAGCTCCAGGTACATGAACAGCAGCAGCAGATCGATCACCGTGATCTCTTTCATCGTCCATAGGTCGAGTGCCTTTTGGACGATCGCGACCACCACGGCGAAGATGATCAGTATCAGGACCGAGCGCTCGATCAGGCGGAAGGGATCGAGCAGGCGCCCGCGGGGTGTCGACATGAAAGCTCTCCTGGTGTTGGGCCCCTTGGGCATGGGGCTCGGGACGAGTAGACATTAGACTTTGGTCTGAAGGGAGGGGCGGGAGTTGAAGTGCGGCGCCTTGACGCAGCTAGACTGGGGGCTTTATCCAAGGAGAAAGATACATGGCCTTCATTTTGCGTTTCGAGGACGGTCGCGCCCTCGATCGCCCGTTAGGCAAGATCGTCTGCGTGGGGCGCAATTACGCCGCCCACGCGCATGAGCTCGACAATCCGGTTCCCGAGGCCCCGCTGATCTTCATCAAGCCGGCCACCAGTGCGATCCCGATCGATGAGCAGCTGGCGCTGCGCTTCGATCTCGGCGAGATCCACTATGAAGCCGAGCTCGCGGTATTGATCACCGCGCCGCTCTCGCGGGTGGCCGAGCACGAGGTTGCAAGCGCGATCGGCGGCATCGGCCTGGCGCTCGATCTGACTCTGCGCGACGTGCAGTCCGAGCTGAAGGCAAAGGGCTATCCCTGGGAGCTGGCCAAGGCGTTCGACGGCGCCTGTCCGTTGGGTCCGTTCATCGCCGTCGATGGCGCAGCGGTCGACTGGCGCGACCTGCGTTTCGGTCTGGATATCGACGACGAGTCGCGCCAGCGCGGGCACAGCGCCGAGATGTTGTTCCCGGTACTTGGGTTGATCGCGCATATGAGCCAGCGTTTCACCCTCGAACCGGGCGATGTGGTATTGACCGGTACACCCAAGGGGGTCGGCAAGCTCGCCGTCGGCCAGCGCTTGCGTCTTACCCTGGGTGAGGAACAGCATCTGGAGACTCGGATCGTCTGAAGCCATCTCAGCCGTTTCGATTTCACCCACTCTATAGGAGCACCACTATGCCAGTCTCCCTCGACACCATTCCCCTCGAGCGTATCGATGGGGCCGCCGCGACCCTTGGCGACTATGCGGGCAAGGTGCTGCTGATCGTCAACGTCGCCTCCAAATGCGGACTGACTCCGCAGTACGAGGGGCTCGAGGCGCTGTATGCGCGCTACCGCGAGCAGGGGCTCGAAGTGCTCGGATTTCCCGCCAACGATTTCAAGGGCCAGGAGCCCGGTAGCAACGAAGAGATCCAGGCTTTCTGCAGGGGCAATTTCGGCGTCGATTTCCCGATGTTCTCCAAGATCAGCGTGCTCGGCGAGGACAAGCACCCGCTTTACGCAGCGCTCGTCGAGGCTCATCCGGACAAGGTCTGGGCCGAGGGCAGCGGTTTTCGCGACAAGTTGAGCAAGGCGGGGCTGCTTGGCGACGACGCTGAAGAGGTGAGCTGGAACTTCGAGAAGTTCCTCGTCGATCGTGAAGGGCGGGTAGTGGGGCGCTTCGCTCCCGACGTCGCCCCGGAGTCGCCGGTACTGGTCGAAGCGCTCGAGGCCGCGCTGGACTGAGAACAGCCGCTCGGCAACGAGGCATGAAAAAGACCGGGGGAGCCTGTTGGCTCCCCCGGTCTTTTTCATATCGATGAGTGGCGAAACGACTCAGAGATTGTAGCCGCGCTCGTTGTGCAGGGACAGATCGAGGCCGTTGCCTTCCTGCTCCTCGGTGACGCGCAGGCCGATGGTGGCGTCGATGATCTTGAGCAGGATATAGCTGATGATCCCGGTATAGACGATGGTGAACAGCACGCCCTTGAGCTGGATCCAGAGCTGCAGGCCGATATCGGTGACCTCGCCGAAGCCGCCCAGGGCCGGTGCGGCGAACGCGCCGGTGAGCAGCGAGCCGACGATCCCGGCGACGCCATGGACGCCGAACACGTCGAAGGAGTCGTCGTAGCCGAGCGCACGCTTGAGCGAGGTGGAGGCGAAGAAGCTGATCACGCCGGCCACTGCGCCGAGGATGATCGCGCCCATCGGACCACAGGTGCCGGCGGCCGGCGTCACCGCGACCAGGCCTGCGATCGCCCCGGTGATGATTCCCAGCAGGCTCGGTTTGCCGCTCTTGCTCCACTCGGCGAACATCCAGCCCAGGGCCGCGGCGGCGGTGGCGATCTGGGTCACCAGCATGGCCATGCCCGCGCTACCGTCGGCGGCGCCGGCCGAGCCCGCGTTGAAGCCGAACCAGCCGAGCCACAGCAGGCTTGCACCGATCATCGAGTAGCCGAGGTTGTGCGGTGCCATATGGGTGGTCGGGTAGCCTTTGCGCTTACCGATCACGATGCACGCCACAAGCCCGGCGATCCCGGAGTTGATGTGCACCACGGTGCCGCCGGCGAAGTCGATCACGCCCCATTCGCTGCCCATGAAGGCGCCGGGGCCGCCCCATACCATATGGGCGATCGGAAAGTAGACGAAGGTCACCCAGAGGCCGGTGAACCAGAGCATCGCCGAGAACTTCATCCGCTCGGCGAAGGCGCCGACGATCAGCGCGGGGGTGATGATCGCGAAGGTCATCTGGAAGGTGATCCAGATGCTTTCGGGGAAAGTCAGGTTGAGGCTCGAGGTGTCGAGGCCCGAGAGGAAGACACGATCGAAGCCGCCGACGAAGGAGCTGAAATTGGTCACGCCTTCGACCATGCCGGTAGCGTCGAAGGTCAGCGAGTAGCCGTAGATCACCCAGATGATGCTGACCAGCGCGGTGATCGCGAAGCAGTTCATCAGCACCGAGAGTACGTTCTTGGAGCGGGCGAGACCGCCGTAGTAGAGCGCGAGACCAGGAATGGTCATCATCAGCACCAGCACGGTGGAAACCAGCATCCAGGCGGTATCGCCGCTATCCGCCACGGGCGGCGCTTCCTGGGCGAAGGCGGAGAGGGGCAGGACGCCGAACAAACCGGCGGCTGGGATCAAGGCGCTTCTCGCTGACATCGTTTGCTACTCCAGACGCAAGGACAGCCGCCGGGCCATTGGGAAGTGGTCAATGGCACAACAGCTGCTTCGTTAAGTTGGGTTTAAATAAGCATAAAGCCTTCCATTGGGAAGTAATATCACTCTAATCAATAGGTTGTAATTTTTCAGGGGCTTCTCTTCGGCCCTTGGGACGAATGGTCAATTCGGGACTTGGCTTAATCCGTTTCAATAATGGTGCGTTGATCTTACATTTGCATTAATTCGGTGCGATTTTTTCCACCCGTTGCATCACGCAAGTACGATTCGCTGTGCATAGGCTGATACTTGCACCTTTATGTTTCGGTGCGAGCAGTGTTCACGCCGGTCTTGAGCCGGCATGCGCATTTTCGGCTGATTGCTCAGGCTTGGATGAATGGGTAGCGGGATCGTTCGGTGTAGTCGTGCGCCAAATTGGTGCTTATGCACGACCCTGTCGGTCGGCTCAATAGTTTTTCCAAAGCCCCGGGGTCACCAGCTCGACCAGGTGCTGGTCCGGGTCGCGGAAGTAAAGGCTCAGGCTGCCGCTCGGCCAGTCGGTGCGGCCCTCTATCTCGACTTCTAGGTTCGCAAGCCAGTGCTCCCAGGCGTCGACGCTGGTCGGTTCGATGGCCAGGGCGATGTGCAGTGGACCCGCGCCATCGTGGGGAGGAATCCGCCCACCGGGCAGTTCTACCGCTGTGGTGGCACTGCCGCGCAGGAACAGCAGCAATACGGATGACCCTACCGGGAAGGCGGCCAGCCGACGGTCGTGAAACATCGGTGCCAGGCCCAGCACCCGGCGGTAGAAATCGACCGCGCGCGCGAGGTCGTCCACATAGAGTGCGGTTTCGACCACGCGTTGGACGGCGGGGGGCAAAGTGGGGGATGAAGCCGTCATGGGCGCTCCTGACAGGGCGGTTTTCAGGGTTTTTCTGGACTTTTACGGCAACTTGTCGTTAATTGTCACGATCCTCGGCAGCTTTGCGAGGCGGGCGGTACAACGCCGGGCGCGGGATCGCGCCGTTTTCCACAGGAATTACCCAGACACTCAAGGCGCCTTTGTCCGGCGAGTCCATTCAAGAAAGAGTTCTCGACCATGCGTCAATGCTCCCTCGCTTCGCGTGCTGCGCGAATGAGCCCGCCCCTGGCGGCTCTGGCCCTGCTGTTAGCGCTGTTCTGCGCTCCCTTCGCTTTCGCCACCCAGGCGGATGCCATTGGCGCCGAGCAGGGGCGTGCCACTTATTACGACAGCCACTTCGACGGCGCGCTCACCGCGAGTGGCGAGCCCTTCAGCAATCAGGCGATGACCGCCGCGCACCGTAGCCTGCCATTCGGTACCAAGGTGCAGGTGACCAATCTCGACAACGGTAAGCAGACCATAGTCAAGATCAACGATCGCGGCCCTTTCGTCTCCCAGCGCATCATCGATCTCTCCCAGAGCGCCGCGGAGCGGCTCGACATGGTGGAGCGCGGCGTCGCCCGGGTACGGGTCAGCGTGATCGATTGAGCGTATTACCCGGCAGCGGCCGGGTGAAGTCTTTACCGGCCGAATCAATCGGTTAACCTGAAGCGGGTAAAGCTTCACCGCGCGGCGTGCTAAGGTGTCGCGGTTTTCGATTCGAGTTCACCGCATGATGCCCTCGCTGTCTTCTTCCTCCAGTGTTTTTCCGCGCTACGCACTCTGGCCGCTGCTCTGCCTGCTGCTTGTACTCGGTGGCTGCGCGACCGGACCCTCGGGAGCTCCGAGCGGCCAGGTTCAGACCGGTAAGGCTTCCTACTATGCCGATCATTTCCATGGCCGTACCACCGCCAGCGGTGAACGCTTCGACCGCAATGCGATGACCGCAGCGCACCGTCGGCTGCCGTTCGGTACCCGGGTCAAGGTGACCAATCTCTCCAACCAGCGTTCGGTGACGGTGCGGATCAACGACCGCGGCCCCTTCACTGGAGGGCGTATTGTCGATCTCTCTCCTCGCGCCGCCGATCGTCTCGACATGCTCAGAAGCGGCATCGCACCGGTGCGCCTGGAAGTGATGCGCTAGGGCGGCATCGAGGTGCGCAGCTTTCGGCACACGATGAGCGGTGCCAAGAAAACGGCGGGCGGCCCCCAGGAGGAGGCCGCCCGCCGTTTTCGTTGATGCAGCGCTCATTGCTCGAGATAGGTATAGCCCTCGAGGCCGGCTTCGAGTTCGTCGAGGAAGGTGCCGCGATCGCTGGCCGAAAGTTCGCTGCGCAGCAGCTGGCGCTTGAACCGCTCGCGCAGCTTGGCGACGTCGAAGTTCACGTAGCCGAGCACCTGGGCGACGCTGTCGCCGTTGACCGGCGCGCCGAGATGCCACTGGCCTTCGGCGTCGACCGCCACGTCGATCGAGTCGGTATCGCCGAACAGGTTGTGCAGGTCGCCGAGGATCTCCTGGTAGGCGCCGACCAAGAACATGCCGAGCAGTTTTTCGCCATCGTCGTCCCAGTCCGGCAGCGGTAGGGTGCTTTCGATTCCCTGGCCGTCGACGTACATCTCGAAGCGTCCATCGGAGTCGCAGGTGATGTCCTGGATCACCCCGCGCCGGGTCGGCGGCTCGTCGAGATTGGTCAGCGGTAGCACCGGGAATATCTGGTCGATCCCCCAGGCATCCGGCACCGATTGGAACAGCGAGAAGTTGACGAACAGCTTGTCGGCGAGCTTCTCGTCGAGTTCGTCGAGGATCTCGCGATGCGAGCGGTTACGCGGGTCGAGTCGCCCGCGCAGGCGGTGGCAGGCGGCCATGTAGACCGCCTCGCCCTCGGCGCGCAGTTCGAGCGATACGTCGCCGAACACGAATCGATCCTGCAGGTCGCTGATCGCCTGGAGCACATCGTGGTAGTACTCGGCCAGCACCCGCGGCTCGGCCGGCTCCGCGAGCCACTCGTAGGAGTTCCACAGGATGTCGAGCTGGACGTCGCCCTGGCTGCGCTCGGGCAGCGTCGGGGCGAGCTGGCGCTCCTCGTCGATCACGTTGGTGATCAGCACCGCATGATGGGCGGTCAGGGCGCGGCCCGACTCCGAGATGATGTGCGGATGGGGCAGGCCGTGGGTCTCGCAGAGCTGGTGAAACGCGGCGACCACGTTGTTGGCGTACTCGGGCATCGAGTAGTTGGTCGAGCAGTGGCTGCGCGAACGGGTGCCTTCGTAGTCGACCCCGAGGCCGCCGCCGACGTCGACCACCTCGACCGGCGCGCCGGCCTCACGCAGGCTTTGGTAGAAGCGCGCGCATTCGCGCAGGCCGCGCTGGATGTCGCGGATGTTGGCGATCTGCGAGCCGAGGTGGAAGTGGACCAGCTGGAGCGAGTCGAGCATCTCCTCGGCGCGCAGCCGTTCGACCACCTCGATCACCTGGCGTGCGGTGAGGCCGAACTTCGACTTCTCGCCGCCGGAGTTCTGCCACTTGCCCTTGCCCACCGACATCAGCCGTGCGCGCACGCCGATTCGCGGGGCCACGCCGAGATTGCGCGACTCCTCGATGATCAATGAGAGCTCCGAGCTCTTCTCCACCACCAGGAACACCTTGTGGCCGAGCTTCTCGCCCATCAACGCCAGGCGCACGTATTCGCGGTCCTTGTAGCCATTGCAGACGATCAGCGACGGCGACTCGGAGGAGAGCGCGAGCACCCCGAGCAGCTCCGGCTTGCTGCCCGCCTCGAGGCCGACCCGACCGCGCCCGCGCTCAGGCGTGGCGAGCAGCTCCTCGACCACTCGGCGCTGCTGGTTGACCTTGATCGGATAGACCGCGGTATAGCCGCCCTGGTACTCGAGCTCGCTGATCGCGCGGTCGAAGGCGCGACAGAGGTGCTCGACCCTTGAGTGGAGGATGTTGCTGAAGCGGACCAGCACCGGTAGCCGCAGGCCGACGGCTTCGATTCGCCGGGTGAGCTCGGTCAGCTTGATCGCCGGGGTGCCTGCCTCGCCCTTGGGGCGGACCAGCACGTCGCCTTCGGCGTCGACGTCGAAATAGCCGCTGCCCCACTGGTCGATGTTGTAGGTGCGGCGCGCATCCAGCGGGGCGAAGGTCTGGGCACTGGGGGTCATGATGAGCTCCGGGAAAAGGGAGAGCGCCGGGCCAGGCCCGGCGTGCAGAAGATCAGCGAGGAAGCTCGGGCGCGCCGCGCTCGACGCGGGAACGCAGGATGTCGCGATACTGGGTCGGATCCTTCGGCGTCAGCGAGTGCGCGGGCGGGTCGACGTAGATGACCAGGAGCCTGGACAGCCAGTAGCGCAGGGCCGTGAGCTGGAGCATCTTCGGCCAGGCGCGGCGCTCGTCTTCGCTGAACGGACGCTGTGCCATGTAGTTCTCGAGCACCGCGCGATAGCGCGCATCGATGATGTCGCCGTTCTCATCGCTGCACCAGTCGTTGACCAGGATCGCGAGATCGAACAGCAAGTCGCCCGTACAGCCATTGTAGAAGTCGATCAGCCCGGTGAGCCGATCGCCCTCGAACATCGCATTGTCGCGGAACAGGTCACCGTGCAGCGCGCCCTGTGGCAGCTCGCTCGAGTAGCCGAGGTGGCTTTCGAGACTATCGAAGCGATCGAGCATCAGCTGCTGATCCTCTTCGCTGAGGTAGGCCATCACCTTCGGGTGGTTGGCGCCGATCCAGCGCAGGTCGCGCGGGTTGGGGCGCGAGCCCGGGAAGCTGCGGGAAAGATCGTGCATCTTGCCGAGCAGTTGGCCGATCGCGGTGCACTGGGCCAGCGTCGGCGACATCGGGTGGTCGCCCGAGAGCCGGGGGAACAGCAGCGCGGGCCGATTGGCCAGCGTCTGCAGCGCCTTGCCTTCGCGGTCGTGCAACGGGCTTGCCACCGGCAGCTCGTGATTGGCGAGAAAGTCGAGCAGTTCGACGAAGAACGGCAGCTCCTCGCTTTCGCCCTGTTCGAACAGCGTCAGCACCAGCGACTGGCGATCAGTGGTGACGAAGAACGTCGAGTTCTCGGTGCCGCTGGATACTTCGTCCAGCGCAACCAGGCGCCCAGCATCGAAGCGTTCGAGGAAAGCGATGACCTGGGTCTCGCTCAATGGTGTGAAAACCGCCATAGGGTTCCTGGGCGTTCGATCCGTGTCTGGGTGCGCCCCAAGCGCTGGGCTCAGGGCGATGAGGGAGAGATTCTACCATCCGGGGCGCCGTACGCGAGATCGACCGAGGGAGAAGATGCGCGCAAGTGCATTCGCTCACCAGCGCAGCAGGGTCCACTGCGGAATCGCGATGCGCTGGGTGTTGTTCGGCGAGCGCTGGAAGTTGCCGTCGCCGTTGGAGTCGACCAGGAAGTAGGAAGGACCGACGTTCGGCACTACTTCGATCGCATAGAGCTGGCCGTTGACTCGATACTCACGGACCGTACGGTCGTCTTCCTGGCGAGTGGTGATGTCGGGAGCCGGTGCGTCCTGTTGCTGGTCCTGCGCCTGGGCCTGGGCGATGGTCTCGATGCCGATCATCGGCAGCGCCAGGGGTAGGGCGAACAGGGCGCTCAGGAGCGGGACGGAGAGCGTGCGTTTCATAGCATGATCCTTCGATGGGGCCTCCGGGCCGAAAAGTGAGGAGGCGATAGAGGGAGTTTAGGCGTTCGTAACGTCTCAGACCATTGGCACTGCGGATGCCAAATCGACGCACGCTGCGTATCATGCATGGATCATGGGTCCGCTACGCCGCGCGCCTTGCAAGTTCAGCCATTGGGAGCTCTCGATGCCGTCAAAGGCCGCCCCTCCGATCGTCTTCGTCGACGGTTCCGCCTACCTCTACCGCGCCTTCCATGCCCTGCCCCCGCTCTCCACCTCCGATGGGCGCCCCACTGGGGCGGTACGCGGCGTGGTGTCGATGCTCAAGAGCCTGATCAAGCAGTACCCTGAAAGCCCGATGGCGGTGGTGTTCGATGCCAAGGGCAAGACCTTCCGCGACGAGCTGTTCGCCGAGTACAAGGCTCATCGCCCGCCGATGCCGGACGAACTGCGGGCCCAGATCGAGCCGCTGCACGCCTGCGTGCGTGCGCTCGGCCTGCCGCTTTTGTGCGTCGAAGGGGTCGAGGCCGACGACGTGATCGGCACCCTCGCACGCCACGCCACCGAGCAGGGGCGCGACGCGGTGATTTCGACCGGCGACAAGGACATGGCCCAGCTGGTCAATAGCCATATCACCCTGGTCAACACGATGAAGGGCGAGACCCTCGATCCCACAGGGGTCGAGGAGAAGTTCGGCATTCCGCCGGAGCTGATCGTCGACTACCTGGCGCTGATGGGGGATTCGGTCGACAACATTCCAGGCGTTCCCGGGGTCGGCCCGAAGACTGCGCTGGCGATGCTCACCGAATATGGCGCGGGGCTCGAGGCGATCTACGCCGATCTCGACAGGCTCAGCGGGCTTTCGTTTCGCGGCGCCAAGTCGATGGCGAAGAAACTCGAGGAGTATCGCGAGCAGGCGTTTCTCTCCCATCGACTGGCGACGATCCGCACCGATTGCGAACTGCCGGTCGGGCTCGACGATCTCGGGCTGCCGAAACCCGATCGAGAGGCGTTGATCCCGCTCTATCGGGAGCTCGAGTTCAACGGCTGGCTCGCCGAGCTGCTCGAGGGCGCGGATGCTCCCGCTGCCGCCGAGGGTGGTGCGAAGCCGGTGGGAGAGGATGGGGTGGAGGTCCCCTCGGCCTTCGGCGAGGTCGACTACCAGGCGGTGGTCGATCGCGCGACGCTGGATGCCTGGCTCGACCGGCTGGCCGGGAGCGAGGCGTTCTGCTTCGACCTGGAGACCACCAGCCTCGCCTACATGCGCGCCGAGATAGTCGGCATCGGGCTTGCGATCGTACCGGGCGAGGCGATCTACGTGCCGGTCGGCCACAGCTATCTCGGTGTGCCCGAGCAGCTCGATCGCGACGAGGTACTCGGCCTGCTCGCGCCGCTGCTGGCCAATCCGGCGATCGCCAAGATCGGCCAGAACCTCAAGTACGACATCGAGGTGCTGGCGCGTTACGGCATCGAGGTGCGCGGCCGGCTGATCGACACCATGCTCGAGTCCTACGTGCTCAATTCCACCGCCACCCGTCACGACATGGACTCGCTGGCGCTGACCCACCTGGGCTACCGCACGGTGAGCTTCGAGGAGGTCGCCGGCAAGGGCGCCAAGCAGATCACCTTCGACCAGGTGGCGCTGGAGTCGGCGGTGCCCTATGCCTGCGAGGATGTCGACGTCACCCTGCGTCTGCACCAGGTACTTCGTCCACGGGTCGAGGCGCAGGGCCGGCTCAACGAGGTGCTCGACCAGCTCGAGACCCCGCTGATCCCGGTGCTGGCGCGGATCGAGCGCAATGGGGTGATGATCGATGCCGAGCGCCTGGGGATCCAGAGCCGCGAGCTCGAGAGCCGGATCAAGGAGCTCGAACTCAAAGCCTTCGAGGTCGCCGGGCGAGAATTCAACCTGGGCTCGCCGAAGCAGCTCGGCGAGATTTTGTTCGATGAGCAGAAGCTGCCGGTGATCAAGAAAACGCCCAAGGGCGCGCCCTCGACCGCCGAGGCGGTGCTCGAGGAGCTAGCCCTGGACTACCCCCTGCCCAAGCTGATCATCGAGCACCGGGGTCTTTCCAAGCTGAAGTCGACCTATACCGACAAGCTGCCGCAGTTGATCGACCCCTCCTCGCGGCGCATCCACACCAGCTACCATCAGGCGGTGACCGCCACTGGGCGGCTCTCCTCCTCCGACCCGAACCTGCAGAACATTCCCGTGCGTACCGAGGAGGGGCGCAAGATTCGCCGCGCCTTCATTGCACGCCCCGGCTATCGCATCGTCGCCGCCGATTACTCGCAGATCGAACTGCGGATCATGGCCCATCTCTCCGGTGACAAAGGGCTGCTCACGGCCTTCGCCGAGGGGCGGGACATCCACGCCGCGACCGCCGCCGAGGTATTCGGGGTCGCTCTCGACAAGGTCAGCGCCGATCAGCGCCGCAGCGCCAAGGCGATCAACTTCGGCCTGATCTACGGGATGAGCGCCTGGGGCTTGTCGCGCCAGCTCCACGTCGAGCGCAATCAGGCGCAGGTCTACATCGAGCGCTACTTCGACCGCTATCCCGGTGTCGCGCGGTTCATGGAGAACATCCGTGCCCAGGCCGGCGAGCAGGGCTTCGTCGAGACGGTATTCGGCCGGCGCCTCTATGTGCCGGAGATCACTTCGCGTAACCACGCTCGCCGTCAGGCCGCCGAGCGCACTGCGATCAACGCACCGATGCAAGGAACCGCGGCGGACATCATCAAACGTGCGATGATCGACGTCGACGGCTGGCTTCGCGATGAAAGCGAGTTCGACGCGCTGATGGTGATGCAGGTCCACGACGAGCTGGTGTTCGAGGTCAAAGACGATCAGGTCGAGGGCTTCATCGAGGGGGTGCGCAAACGGATGGAAGCCGCCGGTGAGCTCGATGTCGCGCTGCTGGTGGAAGCACGCGCAGGCAACAACTGGGATGAGGCGCACTGAGATCTGCGCCTGCAGCACGATGTCCGTAGGAGCGAGCGATGAGCCTCAATGCGCTGTTGATGCGTGAGCTGGTGCGGTTCACCGCCAAGCGGCGGCTTCGCAATAGCGCCGACGTAGCGGCGCTGCGTGCGGAGCTCGAGCGCTTGGAGGCACGCAAGCCACAGGTGGAGTACGCCTATGACATCTCGACGCTCGACTTCGGCGGCGTCGAGGTCGAGCGGGTCGCGCCTTTGGACCGACCCGACCCGAGGGAGGATGAAGAGGCGCTGCTCTATTTCCACGGCGGTGCCTGGGTGGTCGGCGAGCCGCGCGGCTTTCGCCCGCTCACCACCCGGTTGGTCGAGGCGGCGGGTGCGCCGCTCTATGGCGTCGACTATCGTCTCGCTCCCGAGCACCCTTATCCTTGCGCGTTGGACGACTGCGAGCGTGCCTACCGCACGCTCTTGGATCGTGGCCTCGACCCGCGGCGCATCGCCCTGATTGGTGATAGCGCCGGTGGCAACCTGGTCTTCGCGCTGGCGCTGCGGCTCAAGCGCCAGGGAATCGCGCTACCGGCGGCGCTGGTCGGGCTCTCGCCCTGTACCGACCTCACCGCGGGAGGGGGCTCGTTCAAGCGCAACTTCCGCCGTGATGCGATGCTGCCCGCCGAGCGTCTCAACGACTGCATCGAGGCCTATTGTCCCTGCGTGGATCTCTGCGACCCGGAGGTCTCTCCGCTGTTCGGAGATCTGACCGGGCTGCCGCCGACGATGCTGCAGGTCAGCAACAATGAGATTCTGCTCGACGACTCGACCCGGCTCGCTGCGCGGCTGCGCGAGGCGGGCTGCGAGGTCGAGCTGGATGTCTGGAAGGGGCTCTGGCATGTCTGGCAGGCGTTTCCCGAACAGGTGCCCGAGGCGCGCCGGGCGATCGTCCAGATCGGTGCCTTCGTGCGCCAACGCTTCGACGCGCGAGCCGAGCGCGTGGCGTGATCGGTGGCTGGCGCCTTAGTCCGAGAAGAGCTCGACTTCGCAGCGGTCGCGTCCGCGGCGCTTGGCGTCGAGCAGCGCGGCATCGGCCCGGTTGAGCGACTGCAGCAGCGAGTCTCCCTCCCTGTGCTCGCTGAGCCCGCAGCTGGCGGTAATCTTCAGCACCTCGCCCTTGACCTTGATGCTCAGCCGCCTGACCGCCTCGAGCAGCCGCTCGATCACCGGGATGGCTTCGTCGATCCCGCTGTTGGGCAGCAGCAGCACGAACTCCTCCCCGCCCCAGCGGCCGCAGAGATCCCAGCTGCGGGTATGGTCGCGCAGGGTGGCGGCGATCGCCACCAGCACCCTGTCCCCGGCCTCGTGCCCGTGCTGGTCGTTGATCCGCTTGAAGTGGTCGACATCGAGCATCGCGATCGCGAAGGGCTCGCTGTGGCGCCGCGCGCGGTCGCTGGTACTGAGGATTCGATCGGTCAGCATGCGCCGGTTGGCGAGCCCGGTGAGCGGGTCGAACAACGACTCCTGGCGCAGCTCCACGTTGCTCTGCTGGATCGCGTGCTGATAGCGGTCGGAGATCCTGGCGACCTTGTCGAGCCGCTTGAGCTGCCGGTGATAGCTATCTATCAGGCTTTGGCGTTCGAGCAGCGAGTAGCGCTGGAAGCCATCGGAGATGTGCACCAGGCGCTCCATCCGGCTCTGCTGGTGCTTGTAGGCATCGAACAGCTCGGCCAGCGCGATGTGCAGCGGATGGTCTCGATTCGAGGAAGAGGCCAACAGGGAGGAGACACGCTCCTCGATGCCGACAGGCTCGCGGCTGTTCATGTCGAACCTCAATTCCCATTTAGGGGAGTGATGGCGAACGGGAAGCTGCAATCTTCGCGAAACTCTTCCGCGAGCTCCGCCACACGCTCGTTGCGCGGAGAATAGTGCCAGGTGACCTGGAGCGCTCGGCCGCTGCGATGGGCCTCTTCGAGCAGATCGAAGATATCCATCATCGATTTCACCGAGCTGGTATTGAGATAGAGCAGGCCGAGCTCGAGCTTCAGCGGTTGGTTGTCTTCGCGCAGCAGGTAGCGCTCGATCCACGCGATCAGCGGTGCGAACAGCTCGTAGGAATTCTCCGGATAGGAGTCGCCGGCGAGCTGCACCAGGCCTGTGTCCCAAATCGCACTGACCGAAGGGCTCGACGCAGTGGCGGGGATACAAAGGTCATTCATAGAGGTGTCGTTTCCTAAATCGTCGCTTGGAGACTGAAGAAGCAACGGCCACCGGGTTGCGGCGTCAGTCGCGCGCTGAGCGGCTGGCTCGATTTTCTCGCGATGTCGAGCAGCCCGAGGCCAGCGCCGCTGTGGCCGTCGGTGCCGCGGGGCTCGCGCAGGCGGCGCTTGTAGCTCTCCTTCAGTGACTGCTTGTCGAGCTGGGCCAGCGCCTCGATGGTCGCTACCAGGCGTTCGCCGTCCTCTGGATCGACCAGGTTGCCTGCACTCACCGCGTAGTGGCCGTCCTCCTCCCGTGCGATCGCCAGGGTGGCGATCGCTGTGAGATCGCTGTCGCCGCGCTTTCGGCTGTAGTGGCGAATGTTCTGGGCCATCTCGATATAGACGGCGAACACGTCCATGGTCGCGTTGGCCGGCGCTAGTTCCGCCTCCATGTAGCCGCGCAGAGCGTTGCCTATATCCTCGATCAGACTCTTGGAGATCGGTCCGTTGAAGCAGAGCAACACCCGGTGCTCGGCGAAGCTGTCGCGTAGTCCGAGCAGATCGATGGTCTTCATCGTTTCTCCTGGAGAATGGCGAGGTAACGCTGCTCAAACCGAGTGAGCGCGTTTTTCGAGGGCGATGGCGCCACTTTTACCCATCCCCCAACGACCGCGGACACGGCGGATGAACGATCGAAGCTCTCTGGCCGAGTGCCGGGCCTCGATGGAGCATCGATCCGTCATGTCGGGGCATGTCCGACCCAGGATAATATCAGCGCGGCGAGATGTCCCCACTCTCTATCACCAGCAGCGTGATATCGTCGCGCTGGGCGAGCCCTGCGCGATAGTCATCGATCGCACGCGCGCAGTAGGTCAGGCTTTGCGGCAGGGGCAGTGTGCTCGCGTGCTCGAGCAGCGCGACGAAGCGCTTGATCCCGAACCCGAAGCCCTCTTCCCCCCCGGCCTGGTCGAGCAGTCCGTCGCTGGTCATGTAGCAGCGTGCCCTGGCGGGGAAGGACAGTTCGACATTGGCGTACTCGCCGCGGCGACGATGCCCGAGCGGCCGACGCCCGCCCCGATAGCGGATCACTTGGCCGTCGCGCTCGAGGAACAGGTCGAGTTTGGCCCCGGCGAATCGGCCCGAATGTCCGTTGGCGTCGAGCCAGAGCAGCGCCACGTCCATTTCGGTGGCGAGACCGCGGCGCTCATCCAGCAGCAGCCTTACCAAGCGATCCGTCTCGGTCAGCACCGAGGCGGGATCGGCGCCGCCGGCGAGCAGGATGGCGCGGTCGAGCAGGCCGCGTGCGAGCATCGTCATCATCGCCCCGGGTACCCCGTGGCCGGCACAGTCGATGATGCCGACCAGACAGCCCCCCGGCTCCTCATGAAGCAGGTAGAAGTCCCCCCCGACGCGCTCGCGCGGCCGCCACAGTACCGCACCGTTCACCCGCTGCTCGAGCCGGGTGGGCAGGATGGCGCGCTGGAGCAGGCGGGCGTAGCCGATCGACTCGTCCAGGGTGCGATGGGCGCGGCGCATCTCTTCGTTGGCATGCTCGAGCGCTTGGGTTCGCTCACTGACCGTGCGCTCGAGATCCGAGGTGTGGTTGCGGATCCGCTCGGCCATCTGGGCGAACGCCTGGGACAGCTGGCCCAGCTCGTCACGACGCTTGAGCGGAGCGTTGGCGCGGAATTCGCCGCGGGCGATCGACTGCGCGGAGGCGGTGAGCAGGCGCAGCGGATTGAGCAGCAGCCGGTCGGCGAGCCAACCGAGCATGATCAAGAGCATCGCCAGGATCGACAGCGTCGCGAGGCTCAGATAGGCGAACCAGGGCGCATCGGCATCGCTCAGCTCTTGGGGGGCCACCGCACTGACCATCAGCCAGTTGAGTTCGGGAAGCGACTGGACCGAGATCAGTTGGTCGCGCGACTGGAGGTTCAAAGCTCGCACCACCTGGCTACCCGGATAGCGCCGGGCCTCGATGATCGCCGAGCTGAGCAGGTCACGCTGCGCCGGCGCCACCAGGCTGTAGAGGTTGCGACTGAAATCGAAGTAGCCGGGATTGATCCTGTCCGCGACCAGCGAGGCGTCGGGATGAGCGCGAAGGTTGCCTTGCGGGTCGATCAGCATCGGTGTGATGCCCGGGCGTCTTTCGCGCAGCATCTCCTCGATGAAGCCCGGCAGCTCGATCCCGCTGCCGACCTCTCCGACCAGCCGTCCGTCATGGCGCACGGGTAAGCTGACCCAGATCATCTGGCGTTCGAGGTGTGCATCGAAGATCACCTGGATGCGCAGGCCAGTGCTGGTGTCGAGCAGCCCGAACAGCCAGGCGTCCTCGGTGTTCAGCGGATTGGCCTGGTAGAGCGGCGAGAGGGGGGCGGTGCGATCGAGCCGATGGTTGGAATCGATCAGGTAGAAGCTCCGGTCGGCGATCCGGTAGGCGAACACCTTATCGGCGTCGAAGTCGTCGGCCAGTCGGGTGGCATCGTCAACGAAGGCGTTCGCCGAGGCGGGGTTCTCCACGCTCAACCAAGCACTCGTGGCTGGCTGTGCAGCGAGCTGGTGGGCCAACTGCCGACGCTCGGCGATACGCGCTCCGACGCGCTGAGCGATCAGCTGGGTCTGCGTACGCGCGTAGTCGACGCTCAGCTGGTCGCGGATCTTCTCGATCACGAGTGCGCCGACTATCAGCGCCGGTACCAGGGCGAGCAAGCAGCCTCCCAACAGTACGAGGATCAACTTGATCCTCAGCCCCAGAGCCGTCGTCAAATCCCATTCCCCCCGGCCATGCCGCCCATTTCCGGCCAAGCGTCGTGGCTTGGCGGAGTGCCGGCCTTTGTCTCTAGCGTTCGTGGCCTTCGGCCCTGCCTTCCTTGGAATGTATAGTGTTCGCTCCGCCTTGTCCCAGGAGAGTTGAGCATGTCCACCTCGTTGTCGCCGCGCAGCGTGCTGTTCGTTCCTGCCTCTCGCCCTGAGCTGTTCGACAAGGCGCTGGCCAGCGGTGCCGACCGAATCATCATCGATCTGGAGGACGCGGTCGATGAGTCGGGCAAGTCCAGTGCTCGCCTGTCCATCGAGCGTTGGAGCGAGACCCACCCCGATGCGCGCTTTCTGGTCAGGATCAATGCGCCGAGCCATCCCGCCTTCTATGAAGACCTGCGGCTTTGCCGCCGGGTCGAGGGGATCGAGCGGGTCATGGTGCCGAAGTGCGAGAGTGCGGATGCGCTGCGCCAGGCCGCGCTGGCCGGCAAGCCGCTATGGGCGCTGGTCGAGACGGCCCGAGGCATCGCCGCGCTGGACTCGCTGGCGGCGGTCGAGGGGCTCGAGCGTCTCGCTCTCGGCGAGCTCGATCTCGCCACCGACCTTGGCCTGGCACGCGGTAGCCAAGGCGCGCGGAGGGTGATCGACCAGCTGCGCGTCGCCCTGCTGGTCGCTTCGCGGGCCAACCGGTGCCAGCCGCCGATGGCCGCGGTGTCGCCGGCGATCGACGACTTGGCACGGATCGAGGCCCATGCCCGCGAAGCCGAGGAGATGGGCTTCGCCGGCATGCTCTGCATTCATCCCCGCCAGCTGGCGGTGGCCGAGCGCTGGTTCGCGCCGAGCGAACAGCGGCTCGCCTGGGCCCGGCGGGTGGTCGAGCGCGCAGCGCGAGGCGAGGCGGTGTTCGAGCTCGAGGGCGAAATGGTCGACCTGCCGGTGATCGAGGCCGCGCGTCGGCTGCTGGCAAGGGCCTAGCGGTCCGTCCTGCGGGAGGCTACTCACCCTCTGGCTCCCGGCGGGTCGCCAGCAGGGTGCGCAGCGGCAGTTCGTCCTTGACGATCGGCGATTTGATCACGATGTAGCTGAAGTACTTCTCGATCCCGATGTCTTTGTCGATCAGCGCCTCGATCACCTGCTGATAGCGGGCGATGCTGCTGGTGAGAAAGCGCAGCAGGTAGTCGTAGCCGCCGCTGACCAGGTGGCATTCGAGCAGTTCGTCGACCTGTCGGATGTTCTGTTCGAAGCGCATGAAGTCTTCGCGCCGATGGTCCGAAAGCGTCACTTCGGTGAAGATCGTCACGCTGTCGGTGATCTTGGCCAGATTGATCCTCGCCTGGAACGAAGTGATGTAGCCCGCTGCCTCCAGGCGCTTCACCCGCTGCAGGCAGGGGCTGGGCGAGAGCCCGACGGCGTCGGCCAGGCTGACGTTGGTCATCCTTCCGTCGCGCTGCAGCTGGACCAGGATGTTGATGTCGATACGGTCGAGTTTGACGGCGATGCCCATGATGAAGAGACCTCTCCTTGACGCCTACTGGTGCGCGCGCAGCGAGGAAGGACCGCTATCCGCCGTTTGATGCGCGAAGAGCGTGTCATGGGCGGCCTTCCATGCGTGCCACCACGGACATTGTCTTTGATCTCGCGGGAGTCGCGCGCGCGGCTCTCTCCCCAGGGGGAGCGCGATTCAGCCTGTGGAGAGACGATGAGTCAGACGATATCAGAACGCAAGGCGTTCTGGTGGGCTCTGATGAATGCGCCCAGGGAAACGAAATCCCGTTTTGAATCAATCGTCTCAGCTGAGGAGGTACGCAGGATGCGACGATACCCCGCAGCACCCTGCGGCGGTGGGCCCGCGCACAGCAGCAGCAGTGCGGGATCGGCGCAGAATGCCTTGATCCGAGCCCTTGCGGCGATGAAGCTTCCGGTGGTCAGGCGCTCTTCGGCCGCGAGCCCGAGCCGTTGGTCGAAGGCGGCGAACTCCGCCGCATCCAAGGTGGTGACCACCCGTAGCCGATAGAACTTGCGCAGATACTGAAGCGCCCCCGGCGAGTCTTCGTAGAGCGAGCCGACGCCCAGGCGGCTGGCGAACTCGATGCTCTGCTGCCAGCTCGGCGACAGCGCCCAGCGATCGGCCAGCGTACGGTGGACGAAGCAGTGCGCGGAGACCGAGTCCATCTCCTCGTCGGCCACCGAGGTGAGCGCCTCGACGTAGTCGGCGATCACCCGGCTCGGCGGCGGTGGGTCTTCGAGCTGAGCGAGCAGCGGCGAGAGCCCGCGCAGGATCGCGCTGTCGCGATCGATCAGCACGCCGTGAGCATCGATGCAGAGGGTTTGGTAGTCGGTCAGGCGCATGCCGTTCTCCTCCAGATACGACGGCGCTCGCGATGGCTCGCGAGCGCCGTATCCCGGTCAAGACAAGTCGAGTCGTACCGCCACGGTCAGGCGATATCGAGCGCGCGATCGAGGATCGTCAGGGCCTCGTCGATCTGCGCATCGGTGGTGGTCAGCGGGGCGAGGAAGCGAATCACGTTACGCTGTACGCCGCACTTGATCACCAGCAGGCCCGCTTCGCAACAGCGCTCGATCACCCCTTGGGTCAGCTCGGCGTCGGCGCTGCGCTTGGCATCGTCCTTGACCAGCTCGATCGCACACATGGGGCCGAGCCCGCGTACCTCGCCGATCGCCGCATGGCGTGCCTGGAGCTGGCGCAGCCCGGCGTCGAGCCGCTCGCCCATCGCCTGTCCACGCTCGATCAGCCGCTCACGTTCGAACAGCTCGAGCACCGCCAGCGCCGCGGCGCAGGCCAGCGGGTTGCCGCCGTAGGTGCCGCCGAGCCCGCCGGGAAGCGGTGCGTCCATCATCTCGGCGCGACCGACGACGCCGGAGATCGGCATACCGCCGGCGAGGCTCTTGGCCACGGTGACCAGGTCCGGCTGGATGCCCGAGTGCTGGAAGCCGAACAGCTTGCCGGTACGACCGAAGCCGGTCTGGATCTCGTCGGCGATCAGCACGATGCCGTGACGCGTGGTCAGCTCGCGCAGCGCCTCGAGGAACTCCACCGGCGCGGGCAGGAAGCCGCCGTCGCCCTGTACCGGTTCGATGATGATCGCGGCGACCCGGTCGGCGGCGATCTCGGTGGCGAACAGTGTCTCCAGCGCGTCGAGCGCATTAATGCTGCTGATCCCGCGGAAGGCGTTGGGATAGGGGGTATGGAACACTTCCCCGGCGAACGGGCCGAAGTTCTGGCGATAGGGCTGGCTCATTCCGGTCAGCGTGGCGCCGAGCAGGGTGCGGCCATGGAAGCCGCCATTGAAGGCGATCACCCCAGGGCGCCCGGTGTGGGCGCGGGCGATCTTCACCGCGTTTTCCACCGCTTCCGCGCCGCTGGTGAAGAACACGCTCTTGTAGGGCTCGGTGCCGCCAACCAGCTGGTTGAGCCGTTCGGCGAGCTCTATGTAGGGCGTGTAGGCGGCGACCTGGAAACTCATGTGGGTGACGCGTTCGAGCTGTTCGCGCACCGCGGCGACCACCTTGGGATGGTTGTGGCCGACGTTGAGCACTCCGATGCCGCCGACGAAGTCGAGATAGCGCTTGCCATCGACGTCCCATACCTCGCTGCCGAGCGCTTTGTCGATCACCAGCGGATGCGCGTTGATCACGCCTCGTGGAATCGCACGCTCACGCTTGCGCAGCCAGGGTTGGGAAGGACTGACATCGGTATTCATCTTGGGCTCCTGAGCAAAAGGGGGTGACCGTAGAGAGGCGGCGACCGTGATACCAGAGTAAGTCCGTGTCGTGATCAGGTGCTGTCGTGTTGCCGCTTTCTGCATCCCATTAGGGCTGAATTCACCCATGCAAACGGCATAAATCACTTCAGCGTCGATGGCCGCGCAATCTATCTTGAGAGCGGCCGATCGGCTGCGGATCGGCGGTGGCGGGAATGGTTTTCAGCACTTCATGCGTCGTGAATCCGGCTAGCATGGAGCTTCCCTTTATCGATGCGCGAGGCTGTCATGGTTCTGCTCTACAAAGGCGATATCGAGCGTGGGCGGGAATGGCGCGCGCTGTTCGCCCGTCATGCCGCGGATGTCGAGGTGCGCCTGTGGCCCGATGTCGGCGACCCGAACGAGATTCGCTACCTGCTGGCGTGGCTGCCGCCGGAGGACATCGCCGAGCGGTTTCCGGCATTGGAGGCGGTGTTCGCCACCTCGGCGGGGGTCGATCAATTCGATATCACCCGGCTGCCGGCGAAGCTGCCGCTGGTGCGTATGCTCGATCCCGGCATCGAACAGGGCATGCGCGAGTACGCAAGCTTCGCCACGCTCTACCTGCACCGCCAGATCCCTTTCTACCAGCGCCAGCAGGCACAGCACCGCTGGTCGCCCCAGCGCCTGGTGCCAGCGGCGCGCCGGCGCGTCGGCATCATGGGCCTCGGCCGGCTCGGCGCGAGCGTGGCCGAGCAGCTGCGCGGGCACGGGTTCAGCGTTCGCGGCTGGTCGCGCTCGCCGCGCGAGCTCGAGGGCGTGCGCTGCTACGCCGGTGAGCAGGCTTTGCCTGAGTTTCTCGCCGATACCGATATCCTGATCTGCCTGCTGCCATTGACCGACGCCACCCGTGGAATACTCGACGCTCGCTTGTTCCGCGCGCTGCCTGAAGGGGCGGCCTTGATCAACATGGGGCGCGGCGCGCATCTGGTCGAGGCCGACCTGATCGAAGCGTTGGACGGCGGCAGGCTCAGCGGTGCGGTGCTCGACGTGCTCAACGAGGAGCCCCCGCCCGATGACCACCCGTTCTGGGCCCGCGAAGATATCCTGCTCACCCCGCACATCGCGGCGATGACCCATCCGGACAGCGCCTTCCCGGTGCTGCTCGACAATCTTCGCCGACATCAGCGCGGAGAACCGATGCGCGGTACCGTCGACCGTGGCAGCGGTTACTGAGCGGCTCGCTATCGATGCCGCTCAGCTGGGATTTTGCGGCGATGACGCCTCGTCGCTCGTCGTCTCGGGCCGTGCCGCGCGCAGCTCGTCGAAGAAATCCAGTCGGCGCAGCACGCTCTTCTCGATCTCGAGGATGAGCAGCACCGCCACACCGATGGCGACGATCACCAGGCCATCGGTGAGCGGCACCGCCCGGGTGTCGAACAGGCGCTGCATCCAGGGGGCGTAGGTGAAGGCCAGCTGGGCGATGATCACCCCGCCGACCGCCCACAGCACCGCGGGCGTGCCGCGCAGGCCGCCCATGCTGAACGAGGACATGTGCAGGTAGCGCACGCTGAACAGGTAGAAGATCTCCATCACGCAGAGCACGTTGACCACCATGGTGCGCGCGGTCGCCACATCGAAGCCGCGCGCGATCGCCCAGGCATAGATGCCGAAGGCGCCGATGGCGAAGAGCACCGACACCAGCACGATTCGCCACAGCATGAAAGGCGAGATCAAGGGCGCATGCGGCGCGCGGGGTGGGCGGCGCATGACGCCTGGCTCGGCCGGCTCGAACGCCAGCACCAGGCCGAGGGTGATGGTCAGCACCATGTTGATCCAGAGGATTTGCGGGGCAGTCATCGGTAGCGTCAGGCCCATCAACAGCGCCGCGATGATGGTCAGCGCCTCGCCGCCGTTGGTCGGCAGGGTCCAGGCCACGACCTTGCGAATGTTGTCGTAGACGGTGCGTCCTTCATGCACGGCGGCCACGATCGAGGCGAAGTTGTCATCGGCCAGCACCATCTCGGCGGCCTCCTTGGCGGCTTCGGTGCCCTTGTCGCCCATGGCGACGCCGACATCGGCGCGCTTTAGCGCGGGCGCATCGTTGACCCCATCGCCGGTCATCGCCACCACCGCGCCCTGCGACTGCAGCGCTCCGACGACGCGCAGCTTGTGCTCAGGGCTGGTTCGCGCGAACACGCTGGCGCGCTGCACGCTCGCGGGGAGGTCGGCATCGCTGATGGTGTCGAGGTCATGGCCGGTGAGCACTTCAGGCGCCTTGGCGATGCCGAGCTGATGCGCGATGGCGCTGGCGGTGGCCGCATGGTCGCCGGTGATCATCTTGACCGAGATGCCTGCGCTGCGGCAGTCAGCGACGGCGGCGGTGGCCTCGGCGCGCGGCGGGTCGATGAAGCCGATCACCCCGGAGAGCACCAGTTCGCTGACATGCTCGAAGCCGAGATGCGCTGGATGATCCGCCAGCCGTACGCTGGCGAAACCGAGCACGCGTTCGCCCGCCGAGGCGGCCCGCGCGATGGCGGCGTTCCAGTAGGCCTCGTCGAGTGGCGCTAGGCTGCCATCGCTGCCGAGTTGTCGGGTGCACATCGCCAGGATGCGCTCCGGGGCGCCCTTCACATGCAGCACCACGCCTTCTTCCCCCGGTCCGGCGCGATGCAAGGTCGCCATGAAGCGATGCTGGGCATCGAACGGGATCTCGTCCAGACGCGGCTGGGCGAGCCGTTGGGCGGTGACGTCCCGCCCGGCCTTCATCGCCAGTGCCAAGAGCGCGCCCTCCATCGGGTCGCCGTCGACTCTCCAGTTGCCATCCTGCTGCGCGAGTTCGGCGTCGTTGCAGTAAAGGCCTGAGTCGATCAGTGCGCTGGCAGCCGGGCTCGGCGGTTCGGACAGAACGCCGTCTGGAGAGTAGCCGGAGCCACTGACGGTGATCTCACCGTCGGCGCTGACCAGGCGCACCGCGGTCATCTCGTTGCGGGTGAGGGTGCCGGTCTTGTCCGAGCAGATCACCGTGGTGGCTCCAAGCGTTTCGACCGCTGGAAGTCGCCGCACGATGGCATTGCGTCCAGCCATACGCTGCACGCCGATGGCCAGGGTGATGGTGATCACCGCCGGCAGGCTCTCGGGGACGACCCCGACCGCCAGCGCCACGGTGATCATCAGCGCGTCCAGCCAGTCGTAGCCGCGCACCAGGATCGCGAACCCCAGCAGCAGCGCCGAGCCGAGGATCGCGAGCACGGTGAAACGGCGGCCGAACTGGTTGATCTTGCGCAGCAGCGGGGTGGTCATGGTCTCCACCGCGGCCAGCAGCCCGCTGATCCGGCCGATCTCGGTGGCCGCGCCGGTGGCCACCACCACGGCGCTGCCCTGGCCGGCGGCGACCAGGGTGCCGGAGTAGGCCATCGAACTGCGATCGCCGAGCGCGGCGTTGGCGGTGACCGCGGCCTCGAGCTTCTCCGCGGCGACCGACTCGCCGGTCAGCGCTGCTTCGTCGATCAGCATGCCGCGCACCCGCAGCAGGCGCAGGTCGGCGGGGACGCGGTCCCCGGCCTCCAGCAAGACCACGTCGCCGGGCACCAGGTCGGCGACGTCGATCTGCAGGCGATGGCCGTCGCGCATGACCCGGGCGTGCGGTGCCAGCATGGCACGCAGCGCCGCCAATGAGCGTTCGGCGCGCCCCTCCTGGATGAAGCCGACCATCGCATTGACCACCACCACCGCCGCGATCACCGCCGCGTCGACGAAGTGCCCCATCGCGAGCGCCAGCACCGCCGCGGCGAGCAGGAACAGGATCAAGGCGTTGTTGAAATGGGACAGCAAGCGCAGCAGTGGATGCCGCCTCGGCGGTGTCGGCAGCAGGTTGCGGCCGTAGTGCGCTTGGCGCGCCTTGGCCTCGTCCGATGTGAGTCCTTGAGCCGTGCTTTCCAACGTCTTCAGCACGCTCTGTTCATCGAGAGCGTGCCAAGCAGGTGAGCGCTTCTTCGCCGCGTCCATGACATCTCCTGGTCGGCCGAAACGGTTCGGCGACGGTCGGGCATCGGGGACGAAGATGGTGCGGGATTTATCTGCCGGGCATCTCTTCGGCCAGGCTCGCTGGCGCGTAGCCGAAGAGAGGCCATCCAATGCCCCGTTTCTTTAAGATTCTAGGCATATTTTCGCCAGATATGCGCATCCAGCGGCTTCGTTCAGCGTAAATGGAATCGAAGCGGCGCATCGACACGGTGCGATGACCGCCGCTGCCTGATCGGCGCCGCCAAGCCTCGCGCTCAGAGGTACTTGAGCCAGGCGATGTCGCGGCGACGGGCCTTGAACGAGGCGAAGGCGCGCACCGGATAATAAAGCGCCACGGCCAGCACTATGGTGGTCACCCAGACCATCCACATGGCGCTGAAGCCGAAGTATTCGCCCTGGTTGGCGCCCCAAACGCCGACGGCGCCGAGATAGAGCACCTTGAGGACATAGAGGTGGAGCAGATAGAAGAACATCGGTGCCGCGCCGAACGTCACCAGCTGGGCGATCGGCCAGCCGAGCGTGCCGCTGCCCTGGGCGCGTTCTTGCAACTGCTCGAACCAGCGCAACAGCAGTGCTCCGATGCCGAGCGTGAGCATGATGAACAAAAGCGAGGGGGGATATTTGGTAATGTTGAAAAAGCTCATCAGCGTCGAGAGCGCGCTCTGGTGCACCGTCCAGGGCGCATCGCCGTAGACGTTGATCGCGCGCAGCGCGACGAAGCCGAGGATCAGCGCGAAGCCGCCCAGCAGCAAGGTCCGCTTGCGCTGCTCGGCTTTCACCTTCGCGCCGAACAGCGGACCCAGCGCGTAGCCGAGTGCGATGACGCCGATCCAGGGCAGTAACGGATAGGAGGTGCGCAGTCGCAGGGTGTCGGCGGCCTCGATCCAACCGCGGTCGTGCAGGATGGCCCAGGGGACGTTCAGCAGGTGCCCGGGAGGGAAGTGCACACCGTCGAGCAGGTTATGACCGGCGACGATCGCGATACCGATGGCCGCCACGGCGGCGCGGGGCAGCCAGACCAGGGCGGAGAGCGCGATCATGCTCAGGCCGATGGCCCAGATGACTTGCAGGTAGACCGTGCTGGGCGGGAATTGGAAGGTCCAGGCGAAGTTCACCAGGGTGACCTCCAACAGCACCAGGAAGAGCCCGCGCTTGAACAGAAAACCCGATACCGCCGCACGCCCGTTGCCGGGCTTGGATGCGTAGAGATAGGCCGAAAGACCGGTCAGGAAGACGAAGACCGGGGCGCAGACATGGCTGAGCATGCGGCTGAAGAACAAGTCGGGAGTCGTCTCGTCGACGACCATTGGATCCAGTACCTGGGCGTGCAGGAAGAAGGTTTCACGCACGTGGTCCAGCAGCATGAAGACGATCACCAGGCCCCGCAGGGCGTCGATCGACATAAGGCGCGTCGAGGCTCGCGTGGTGCTTTTGGCAGCGCTGCTGGCGTGGGTGGTGATCGAAGGCGAAGCGGAGGAAGATTTCATTTCAGCGTCCGGTGTCTTGTCCGAGAAGGCGCGTGTTGATACTCGGGCGTACCGCTACCCGTGGGTTTCGCAGCGCCTGGGATTTGTTGTTCGAAATGCCGGTGCTTGGTGCCTGTTCGGCTGAAACCCGGTCTCGGGGGCTACCCCCGAGACCGGCCGATGGGCCTGGCGTTCACAGCCCGCCGATATGAAAGGCCTTGTTCTCGAGATACTCATCCAACCCGTACTTGGAGCCTTCGCGACCGAGGCCGGACTGTTTGACCCCGCCGAACGGGGCGACCTCCATCGACACCGAGCCGGTATTGAGCCCGACCATGCCGAATTCGAGCGCCTCGGTGACCCGCCAGGCGCGTTTCATCTCGCCGGTGAAGAAGTAGGCGGCCAGGCCGAAGGGGGTCGCATTGGCGATCGCGATCGCCTCTTCCTCGGTATCGAAGCGGATGATCGGCGCCACCGGGCCGAAAGTCTCCTCGTTGCAGATCAGCATGCCGGTATCGACACCGGTGAGCAGGGTCGGGGCGACGAACTGGTCCTCGCCTTTGGGGCTGCCACCGACCACGGCGCTTGCGCCCTTGGACAGCGCGTCATCGACGTGGCGGGCGACTTTCTCAACCGCGGCATGGTTGATCAGCGGCCCGAGCTGGACGCCTGGCTCGAAGCCCGCGCCGCATTTGAGCTTGGCGATCTCCTCGGCAAGGCGTGCGACGAAGCGGTCATGGATGCCGCCCTGCACCAGAATGCGGTTGGCGCAGACGCAGGTCTGCCCGGCATTGCGGAACTTGCTCACCATCGCGCCCGCCACCGCGAGCTCGATATCCGCATCGTCGAACACGATCAAGGGGGCGTTGCCGCCGAGCTCGAGGCTCAGGCGCTTGATGTCGTCCGCGCTCTGGCGCATCAGCAGGCGGCCCACCTGGGTGGAGCCGGTGAACGACAGCTTGCGGACCGCGGGGTTGCCGGTGAGCTCGGCGCCGATGCCCTGCGGCAGCCCGGTGACCACGCTGAACACCCCGGGCGGGAAGCCGGCGCGATCGGCAAGCTCGGCCAGCGCCAGCGCCGACAGCGGGGTCAGCTCTGAGGGCTTGATCACGATCGGGCAGCCAGCGGCGAGCGCCGGGGCGCACTTGCGGGTGATCATCGCGTTGGGGAAGTTCCACGGTGTGATCGCGGCGACGACTCCGACCGGCTGCTTGAGCACCAGGATCCGTCGGTCGCTGCTCGGCGATGGAATGGTGTCGCCATAGATGCGGCGCGCCTCCTCGGCGAACCATTTGACGAACGACGCGCCGTAGCGGATCTCTCCGCATGCTTCATCCAGCGGCTTGCCCTGCTCGAGGGTCATCAGCGTCGCCAGGTCATCGAGGTGCTCGAGGATCAGCGCGTGCCAGCGCTCGAGCAGCATCGCGCGTTCGGCGGCCGGGCGCGCGCGCCAGGCCGGCCACGCGGCCTCGGCGGCCTCGATCGCACGGCGGGTTTCGACCGCTTGGAGCGCGGCGATCGCAGCGATCGGTCGATTGCTCGCAGGGTCGATCACCTCCAGGGTGGCGCCGTCGTCGGCGTCGCACCATTCGCCGCCGATGAAGGCTTGGGTGCGCAGCAGCCCGGTATCGGCTAGGCGTTCGAGAGGGAAATTGGGATGGGTCATGATGGTCTTCCAGGTGTGTCAGTGCAGACGGTTTCAGTGAGCGGCCAAAGTGGACGTGCGCGAAACGGCGAGCCGGCAAGCCGCAAGGCCGCGATCGGTATGCGTATTCATGCCAGGGCTTCCAGCGAATCGGTGAAGCTCGGGCGCGACTCGAGCCAGCCGCGCCTGAGTTCGGGCACCGAGCCGATCAGCCGCTGGGTATAGGGGTGCTGCGGATTCTGGATCACTTCCCGACACGGTCCCTGTTCGACGCAGCGGCCCTGGAACAGCACCATCACCTCGTCGCACAGGGCGCGAACGGTGGAGATATCGTGGCTGATGAACAGGTAGGAGACGCCGAGTTCGCGCCGCAGCTCGACCAGCAGCTCGAGGATCGCCGCGCCCACCACGGTGTCGAGCGCCGAGGTGACCTCGTCGCAGAGCAGCAGGTCGGGCTTGGCGGCGAGCGCCCGGGCGAGGTTGACGCGCTGCTTCTGGCCGCCCGAAAGCTCACCGGGACGCCTCTTGAGCAGCGCCTGGGGCAGCTTGACCAGGTCCATCAGCTCGGCCACCCGGCGCTTGCGCTCACGGCCATCGAGCTCGAAATAGGTATCGAGCGGACGAGTCAGGATGCGCTCGATGCTGTGCGAGGGGTTGAGCGCATTGTCGGCGCTCTGGAACACCATCTGGATGCGGCGGAACTGATCCGGCGTGCGGCCCTTGAGCGTCGGCGACAGCTCGCGGCGGTCGAACTGCACTGCGCCTCGCGATGGGCCGATCAACCCAGCGACGGTGCGCGCCAGCGTCGACTTGCCCGAGCCGGACTCGCCGATCACGCCGAGCGCCCGGCCGCGGGCGAGATTGAGCTGGATGTGGTCGAGCACCACTTTGGCCGGTATGCCTTCGGCATTACGCGAGCCGTAGCCGACCTGCAGGTCGTCGATGCGCAAAAGCTCGGCGCCCGGCGTGGTCGGCGGCGGGGAGAGCTTCTGGTCGGGGCGGGCGGCCTCGAGCAGGCTTTGGGTATAGGGGTGGGCGGGATGCTCGAGGATCTGTTCGATCTCTCCCTGCTCCTGGATCTCGCCGCCGTTGAGCACCAGCACGCGATCGGCCATCTGGGCGACCACGGCGAGGTCGTGGGAGACGTAGATCGCGGTGGTGCCGCGTTCGCGCACCACGCGCTTGAACGCGCGCAGCACCTCGATCTGGGTGGTCACGTCGAGTGCGGTGGTCGGCTCGTCGAGGATCACCAGCGCCGGATCGGTGATCAGCGCCATCGCTGCCATCAGTCGCTGCAGCTGGCCGCCGGAGACCTGGTGCGGGTAGCGTGCGCCGATGCTGTCCGGATCCGGCAGCGCCAGTTCACGGAACAGCCCGACCGCCTTGGCCTCGGCCTCCTCGCGGCTCATCACCTTGTGGATCAACGCGGCTTCGATCACCTGCTCCATCAGGGTCTTGGCCGGATTGAACGAGGCCGCCGCGCTCTGCGCGATGTAGGCCACGCGGTGGCCGCGCAGGTCGCGCAGCTCCTTCGCCGGCAGCTTCAGCACCTCGGTCTCGCCGAGCCGTACGCTGCCGCCCGAGATGCGGCAGCCGCGCCGGGCATAGCCGAGCAGGGAAAGCGCAATGGTGGTCTTGCCCGAGCCGGATTCGCCGATCAGCGCCAGCACTTCCCCCGCCGCGAGCGAGAAGCCGATCCGTTTGACGATCTCGATCTCTTCTCCGGCGGGATTGACCGCGGTGACCAGCAGGTCTTGTACTTCGATGGGTTCGCCGAGCATGGGTCAGTCTCCCTGTTGGTCGCGGCTTGCGGAGAGGCTGTCGATCAGCAGGTTGGCACCGATGGTGAGCGTGCCGATTGCCACCGCCGGGGCGATCACCGCCAGCGCCCCTTCGCTCAGCCCGCCGATGTTCTCGCGCACCAGCGAGCCGAGATCCGCGATCGGTGGCTGCACGCCGAGGCCGAGGAAGCTCATCCCGCTGAGCAGCAGGACGATGAACACGAAGCGCATGCCCATGTCGGCGAGTACCGGATGAATCATGTTCGGCAGCAGTTCGACCCCGGCGATGTAGAGCCGCCCTTCGCCACGGGTGCGGGCCACCTGGACGTACTCGAGGGTGGTGAGGTTGGCCGCGAGGCTTCTCGAGATGCGAAACGCACCGGGGGCGTAGCTGAGCACCGCGGTGATGATCAGCAGCGGGATCGAGGCGCCGAAGGCGGAGACCATCACCAGCGCGAGCATCTTGCTCGGAATCGAGATCAGCGCATCGTTGAGCCGGCTGACCGTCTCGTCGAGCCACTTGGGCGCCAGAGCGGCGAGAATCCCAAGGCTTGCGCCGATCGAGCTGGCCAGCAGCGCGGCGATCAGTGCCAGGCCGACGGTATAGCGTGCGCCGGTGAGGATCCGGCTGAGCATGTCCCGGCCGAGGTAGTCGGTACCGAGAGGGAAGGCCGCGCTCGCACCGGCGAACATATCGTCGCCGACCAGCGCACCGACCGGGTGCGGGGCGAGCATCGGGCCGAAGATCGCCACCAGTACCCAGAAGCCGAACAGGATCGCGCCGATCCAGCGCATGGCGTAGCGCGGTGCGCGGTTGCGTCGGCTGGGCGAGGCGACGGGCAGCTGACTGCCCGCCGCGCGGGGAGAGTTTGCTTGGCTCATCAGGTTCTCAGCCTCGGGTTGGAGAGGATCGCGCAGAGATCGGCGGCGATGACCAGTACCAGGTAGGCGCTGCAGAACAGCATTGCGCAGGCCTGTACCAGTGCCAGGTCGCGGTTAGCGACGGCGTCGACCATCAGGCTCGCGATGCCGGGGTAGTTGAAGATCGTCTCGACGATGATCACCCCGCCGAGCAGGTAGGAAAGGCTCAGCGCCACCGCGTTGGCGATCGGGCCGAGCGAGTTGGGCAGCGCGTGGCGCAGCACCCGCCGCAGCGGGCCTACACCCTTGAGCTGGGCCATCTCGATGTAGGGGCTGTCGAGCTGGTCGATCAGTGCGGCGCGGGTCATCCTCGCCATCTGGGCGATCAGCACGCAGCACAGCGTCAGCACCGGCATCGCGTAGATGCGCATGAAGTCGCCGAGGTTCTCGACGCTCGAGACGTAGGAGAGCGCCGGCAGCCAGCCGAGATGGACGGCGAAGATCAGCACCGCGATGGTCGCGACCAGGAATTCAGGCACCGCCACCATCGACAGGGTGAAGACGTTGAGCACCCGGTCGATCGCGCCGCCGCGGCGCATCGCCGAGATGATCCCCAGCGCCAGGGCGATCGGCACCGAGACCGCGGTAGTGACCCCCGCGAGGATCAGCGAGTTGGGCAGTCGGCCGGCCATCAGCGTGGACACCGGCAAGGCGTTGCTCACCGACTGGCCGAGATCACCGCTGACCAAGCCGATCAGCCAATTGAAGTAGCGCAGCGGCGCCGGTTGGTCGAGGCCGAGCTGGGTGCGCAGCGCAGCGACCTGCTCGGGGGTGGCGAACTGGCCGAGGATCTGCTGGGCGGCGTCGCCCGGCAGCAGCGAAGTGATCGCGAAAATCACCAGCGAGACGATCAGCAGGGTCAGCACCCCGGAGGCGAGCCGACCGAGCAGCAGACGCAGGATAGGGTTACGCATGGGAGGGCTCCTGAGTGGCCTCTAGCGGGGCGCCCGTACGACGGGCGCCCCACGGGGACGAACGATGGAACAGTGTCGGCCTCAGGCTTCCCACCAGACGTGCTCGGGGAACGAATAGCCCATGAATCCACCGAGTGGGATCGAGCGCTCGTAGCCCTTGAGCCTGGTGTCGTAGCCGTCGATGTCGCTGATGAACACCGGGATGCCGATTCCCGCATGGTCATGGATCAGCGTCTGCATGTCGGCGTACATCTGCATGCGCTTGGCTTCGTCCGGCTCCTGGCGCGAGAGCACCAGCAGCTGGTCGAACTGCTCGTTCTGCCAGCCCGACTCGTTCCACGGCGCGCTCGATTGGAAGAACTGCGAGAGCAGGATGTTGGCGGTCGGCCGCGGGTTGATGTTGCCGAAGCCGAGCGGGTGCTTCATCCAATGGTTCGACCAGTAGCCGTCGGAGGGCACCCGGTTGACGGTCAGGTTGAGGCCTGCCTGCTGCGCGGACTGCTGGAGCAGCACCGCCATGTCCTCGGAGCCGTTGGCCGCAGGCGAAGCGACGATCGGCAGCCTCGCACCCTGGACGCCCGCTTTGGCGAGCAGGGCGCGGGCGCGCTCCGGGTCGTACTCACGCTGCGGCAGGCCGTCGAAGTAGTAGCGATTGCTCTGGGCGATCGGCTGGTCGTTGGCGATCTCGGCGTAGTTGCGAAATACCGCACGCTTGATCTGCTCGCGGTCGAACAGGTACTTCATTGCCTCGACGAATTCGGGCCGGCTGGTCGGCTCTTGGTCGACGCGCATCACCAGGTCGCTGTAGTTGCCCGAATTGCTCGCCTTGATCGCATGGGCGCCGGAGTTCTCCACCCGCGATGCGGAGCGGCCGCTGACGTTGTTGACCAGCTGCACGTCGCCGGAGAGCAGCGCGTTGACCCGCGAGGATTCGTCGCCGATCCCGACCATTTCGATCTCGTCGAGATAGGGGCGACCTTCCTTCCAGTAGTTTTCGTTGCGTACCGCCACCGAGCGCACGCCGGGATTGAACTCCTGGCAGCGGAACGGACCGGTGCCGATCCCCTTGGTGAAATCCGTGGTGCCGGCCTGCACGATCATCATGTGCGAGACCGCGAGGATCGAGGGCAGCTCGACGTTGGGCGAGCTCAGCACGATCCGCACCTGGCGGTCACCTACTGCCTCCACTGTGGAGATCTGCTCGGCCAGCGACATCACCTTGGAGCCGGTATTCGGGTCCTTGTGGCGGCCGAGCGAGAAGATCACGTCCGCGGGCTCGAGCGACTTGCCGTCGTGGAAGGTGACCCCTGAGCGCAGGGTGAACAGCCAGGTCGTGCCGCCGTCGGTGGTTTCGAAGTGCTCGGCCAGCGCAGGCTGGGGAGTGAGCGTTTCATCGAACACGGTCAGGCCATTGTAGAACGTCGCATGGCGGACATAGTCGATCGCGGTCGCGCCCAGGGCGGGGTCGAGGGTATCCGAGGTCGAGGCCGAGTGGGCGGCCACCCGGATGCGGCCGCCGCGGGTGGGCGTGCCCGCGGGTTCGGCGGCATAGCCGACGCCGCTGCCGAACATCGAGCCCGCACTGGCGGCGAACAGGCCAGCGGCACCTAGGGCCTTCAATGCGTCGCGCCGTGACAGGCCACGGTGCATCGCTTCGAACAGCCGAGTGCTTTGTTCTGGGCCGATCAGCCCGGGAATGGAGTTCTTGTGGTCGGTCATTCGGCTTCTCCGTAGTGCGTTGGGATTTTTGTAGTGCCAGGAGGCAGCTTCGTTGGCTTGGCGGTGTCGTTAGTGGAGGCGGTCCTGCAGTCGATACCAGGCGCCGACCAGCGGCAGGAACCAGGGCTCGCCGAAGTGGCCTGGAATCGCTGGCCAATCGAAATCCGCCCAGGGGTTGGCGTCGGAGGCGCCCAGCAGCGTGGCGGCCATTCTCTCGCCCATGTGCACCGACATCTGCACGCCGTGGCCGCTGTAGCCCATCGAATGGTACAGGCCGTCGTGGCTGCCGGCGCGCGGCAGCCGGTCGCGGGTCATGTCGACCAGCCCGCCCCAGCAGTAGTCGAGCTTCACTCCCGCCAGTTCCGGAAAGGTCGCCTCGAGCCCGGCGCGCAGCAGCGCACCGCTCTTGGCATCCGAGTGGAGATTGGACATGGCGAAGCGGGCTCTGCCACCGAACAGCAGGCGGTCGTCCGGGGTGACCCGGAAATAGTGCCCGATGATCCGGCTGGTGACGTAGGCGCGCCGCTTCGGCAGCAGGCGATCCAGCCGCTCGCGATCGAGCGGTTCGGTGACCACGATGAAGCTGCCGACCGGCGCCATGCGGCGGCGATACCATTTGAGCGGGCCGACCTGAGAGGCGCCGGTACTGATCAGCACCTCGTTGGCTTCTATCTCTCCGCGCGTAGTGGTGATGCGCACGCCGCTTGCGCGGCGATCGATCGCGCTGACCGCCGCATGCTCGAAGATGCTGGCCCCGTGGCGCGCCGCCGCAGTGGCCAGGCCGACACCGAAGCGACCCATATGCATCTGGCCGCCGTTGCGCTGCAGCAGGCCGCCGTGGAACAGCGGCGAGGCGACCTCCTCGCCGATCCGCGAGGCGGGGATCATCTCCACGTCGGGATCCACGTCCTGGCGAATCAGCTCGCAGGTGCGCGCGAGCTGCTCGTAATGCGCAGGCTTGGCCGCCAGCTTGAGCTTGCCGTGCCTGAGGAAGGCGCAGTCGATGCGCTCGTCGCGAATTACCCGCTCGACGCTCTCCACCGCATCGGCATAGGCCTGGTAGCAGCGCTGCGCGCGATCGCGGCCGAGCCGCTGGACCAGGGCGCCGTAGTCCTGGGCGACGCCGGTGTTGCACTGGCCGCCGTTGCGCCCCGAGGCCTCTCCGATGATCCGGCCGGCTTCGAGCAGCGCCACTGAGGCACCGGCGCGGGACAGCGCCCGTGCCGCGGAGAGCCCGGTGAAGCCGCCGCCGACCACCGCGACGTCGAAGCGGCCTTCGGGCGGCGCGCTCGCGGCGTGCTCGAAGGGTGGGGCGGTATCGAGCCAGTAGGAGTCGAATTTCACCGTTGAAGCTCCCCGGAAATGGATCAGAGGCCCACCAGCGCAGGCAGACCGCGGATGTCGGCGATCTCGGTGGCACCGTAGCCGGGCGCATAGGGTTCATGGTTGCGGGCGACGAAGGCCTTGTCCTTGATCCCCATGAAGTGCGCCGACATCAGGTCGTAGCGGAAGCTCGAGGAGACGTGGAGCAAGTCTTCCGGATTGCAGCCGAGGGTGTCGATCATCGCCTCGAAGGCCGCTAGCCGCGGCTTGTAGACCTTGAAGGTATCGGCGGTGAAGACCTTGTGGAAAGGCACTTCGAGCTTGGCGACGTTGGACATGATCTGATCGTCGCAGGCGTTGGAGTAGATCACCAGCGGGATCTTGTCGGCGATTTTCGACAGGCCTTCGATTACGTCGGGATGCGGGCCCCAGGTCGGTACCGCGTCGTAGTAGCGCTGGCCGTCGGCGTCGATGTAGTCGATGCCCCAGCGCTTGCAGGTGCGCTCGAGCGCGCCCTTGACCACCTCGACATAAGGCTTCCACGGGCCCAGCACCTCATCGAACCGATAGGCACCGAAATCGCGGACGAAGCGCTCCATCCGCGCCGGCTCCGGGATCCGTTCGGCGAAGATCTCACGCGTCATCGTCGCCATCTGGAAGTTGGTCAGCGTGCCGTAGCAGTCGAAGGTGATGAACTTCGGACGCATGATCTCGCTCATGGGGGTGTTGTTCCTTGTTGTATCGGGTGGTCGAGTGGTCATGGAGGTGGAAGGCCGAATCGCGCCCATGGCTCCATTACAGCATCGCGGCTTTGGAGCAGGACGCTGAAAGCGCGGCCGGTGCGGAACAAAAAGCTTTTTTCTCTGGCCGGGGCAGCAGGAGGTGCGGCTGGGACGAATGGCGATTCGCCGGCTCGCCGTCGCTCCCGCCGCCCGGTGGGTTACATCATCTTCGGCTGACGTATCTCGCTGCCATCGCTGAAACGCTCGAGCCTGAAGGCGGCGGGGTCGACGATGGGAGTATCGGATACCGCCAGGTCGGCGATCAGCCTCCCCGCGCCCGGGCCGATGCCGAAGCCGTGGCCGCTGAAGCCCGAGGCGATGATGAATCCCGGCAGTTGATCCACCGGCGAGATCACCGGAATGATGTCCGGGGTGCTATCGATCAGCCCGCCCCAGGCTTGCTCCGCCTTGATCCCGGCCAGTGCCGGGTATTCGCGTACCAGCGCGGTCAGCGCCTCCTCGACCATTTGCTGGTCCGGGCGAGGGTCGAGCACCCGATGACGCTCGAACGGTGAGACGGCATCGAATGCCCAGCTGCCGAGCGCCTCGGGGCCGGAGAAGAACGAGGTGCCGACGCGGTACTTGAGCCTCGCCAGGCGGCTTTTGAAGGCGGCCCGGAACTTGGGCGCGTGACGCAGCCCCTGCGGGGTCAGTTCGAATCGACCGCGGCCCGAGATCGAGAGCGAATAGGCGCCGTCGAGGCGCCTTCTCAAGGCGAACCCAGGAGTCGCCAACCCGCCGGAGATGACCTCCGCGGCGACGGTGGTCTTCAACGCGGTACCGGTCACGTTCAGATTCGGCAGGTCGATGCCGTGCCGCCGGCAGAAGCGTGAGCTCCAGGCGCCGCCGGCACAGATCACTTTCTGCGCCTTGATCAGGCCGCGTTCGGTCCAGACGCCGGTGACCCTGCCGGCGCTGATGTCCAGTCCGCGCACCGCGCAGTTTTGATGGACGAAGGCGCCGAGATCCCGCCCTGCCGCCGCGAGCGCAGGGCTTGCCAGCGATGGCTCGGCGCGCCCGTCGCTGGGCGACCACAGCCCGCCCAGCCAATCGCTGGTGCTGCCGGGGGTGCGCTGCTTGGCCTCGCTGGAAGAAAGCATGTGGCTGACGAAGCCGTAGGCGCGGGCCTTGTCGATCCAGGCTTCCCAGGTCGCGAGCTCCGCGGCCTTGGTGCTGGCATAGACCAGCCCGGAGCGGCGAAAGCCGAGCTCGCGCCCGGTCTCTGCGCCGAGCTCTTCCCAGCGCCGAAGGCTGTAGATCGACAGCGGCAGCTCAGGGAAGTCGCGGTTCTGCTGCCGGCACCAGCCCCAGTTACGGCTCGACTGCTCCGCGCCGATCCGGCCCTTCTCCAAAAGCGCCACCGAGACGCCCTTGCGTGCCAGTTCATAGGCCGCCGCGGTCCCGACGATCCCACCGCCGATCACCACCACGTCGACGCTCTGCGCAAGTGCGACGCTGTCGCGAACGGCTTCTACATGGGCCCCCATTTTTCCACTCCTGTTGTTCGGTTCTTGTGGTTAGGCTGTCAGCGACGCATCCGCATGCGGGCGCCAATACGCGTTAGCTCGCGGCAATGTCGATCAGCACGCTTTTGTAGCGCAGATTGGCCAGGTAGGCCTCGCGGCCGAGGTCCTTGCCGATGCCCGAACGCTTGTAGCCGCCGGTCGGCAGGATGTAGTCATCGCTGCGCCCGTAGCGGTTGATCCACACCGTACCGGCCTCGATCCGGCGCACTGCGCGCAGCGCGCGGCCCAGATCGGCAGTGTGGACACCGGCGGCGAGGCCATAGGTCTCGTGCTCGGCGAGGGCGAAGGCTTCCTCCTCGTCGTCGAACGCCTGGATGCTCAGCACCGGGCCGAAAATCTCCTCGCGCACCGCTGGATTGCTGGCATCGTTCACCGCCAGCAGCGTCGGGCGATAGTAGTGGCCGCCCTCGATCGCGTCATAGACACCGCCACCGCTCAGGCACTCCGCGCCGGCGGCGCGGGCGCGCGTGACGATCTCGTCGATTCGTTCGAGCTGGCGGGCGGAGACGATCGGCGCGAGGGTGGTGCCGCTTTCCCAGGTGCGTCCGGGGCGCAGTGCGTCGAACAGCCGTCCGATCCGCTCGATCACCGGCTCGAGCAGCGCCCGCTCGACCAGCAGCCGCGAGCCGGCGACGCAGACCTGGCCTGCGTTGGCGGTGATCGACGCCGCCACGGTACGAATGGTGCGATCGAGATCCACCGCGTCGGCGAACACCAACTGTGGGCTCTTGCCGCCGAGCTCGAGCGTCGCGGCCTTCGGTCCCGACTGCGCGCAGGCCTGCATGATCGCGCTGCCGGTAGCGGTCGAGCCAGTGAAGGTCACCTTGCCGATCTTCGGGTGGCGACACAGCGCATCACCTGTGGCCGGGCCGTCGCCCTGGATGACGTTGAGGATGCCGGGCGGAATGCCGGCCTCGACCGCGAGCTGCGCCAGTCTCACCGCCGAGAACGGCGTCAGTTCGGAGGGCTTGAGCACCACTGCGTTGCCGGCGGCGAGCGCGGGACCGACTTTCCAGCAGGTCTGGCTGAGCGGGAAGTTCCACGGCACGATCGCGCCGATCACCCCGATCGGTTCGGCGACCTGCATGCCGAAGCTGTCGCGCGCGGTGGCGGCCACTTCGCCGCCGTGCTTGTCGGCGAACTCAGCGAAGAAGCGGATGCCCTCGGCGGTGTAGGGCACGTCCCAGCTGACCGCCTGGTCGATTGGCCGGGTCGAACCGAGCGCTTCGAGCGCTGCCAAGCGCTCGGTCTCGGCCTCGACCAGGTCCGCCCAACGGCGCATCGCCCGCGCGCGTTCGCGCGGCGGCCGGCTGGCCCAGTCGGAGCGCTTGAATGCGCGCCAGGCACTCTCTACCGCTTCGTCGACCAGCGTGGCATCGCCGAGCGGGAGCCCGGCGTAGACCGCGCCGTCGGAGGGCCGGGCGATATCCAGCACCGCAGGGGCGGGGCGCAGCCGGCCATCGATGAAGTGGGCGCTCGGGACCTGGATGTCGGCGGGGTCGAAACTGGGCATGGAGAGGCTCGTTGGGTGACGGTGGTCGATGACTTCCATGCTAGGGAGTTTTTCCCGGCACAGGGTGCCGAGCTTGGTGCCGCCCAGCGCAAATGATGCGTTCCTGGCGTGCGGTTTCATCCGAATCTGCCGAATTCGCGCGTCCTGGGCCTGGGCGGTGGCAAATGCCGGTGACGGATGCCTAGAGTAGGCGTCCTCCAGAACGACATGGAAATCGTCTAGATGTCCTCGCCCGATGCTTGCTCCAGTCTCGCACTGCGCCCGCTCGCTGCCGCCGATCTCGACGCCGCCCACCAACTCTCCCTGGCACTCGCCTGGCCGCACCGGCGCGAGGATTGGGCGCAGCTGCTGCGGGCGGGCGAGGGGCTTGCGCTGGTCGATGGCGAGCGGCTGATCGGCACCGCCTTTTGCCTCTCGCAGGGGCGCTGCGCGAGTGTCGGGCTGGTGATCGTCGCCGACGACCATCAAGGCCGTGGCCTGGGGCGCCGGCTGATGCAGGAGGCGCTGGCACTCGCAGGTACGCGTACCGCGCTGCTGGTGGCCACCGAGGCCGGCGCGCCGCTGTATCGCAAGCTCGGCTTCGAGCGGGTCGGAGACGTTCACCAGCACCAGGGTGAGGCGCTTCCTCAGTCGAGCGCCTCGCTCGGTACCAATGGCCTGCGCCGGCTAGACGAGGCCGATCGCGGCGCGCTCGAGGAGCTCGCCGCAGCCGGCAGCGGCCATGGTCGCGTCCCCGTGCTGGGTGTCGCGCTCGACGCCGCCAACGCGGCTGTTGGCATCGAGCGCGACGGTCGATTGGTCGCCTTTGCCCTGCGGCGGCCCTTCGGCCGTGGCGAATCGATCGGGCCGATCTATGCTGAAAACCAGGGTCAGGCCGAGCGCCTGGTCGATGCGCTGCTCGAAGACGCAGCCCAGCGCTTCATGCGCTTGGACGCGATCGACGATGCCTTCGACCCCGACTGGCTGGCGGCGCGCGGGCTCGATCGGGTCGACAGCCCGATCCGGATGGTGCGCGGCGAGGCCCCGAGTCCACGCGGCGCGACGCGGCAGTTCGGGATGATTACCCAGGCGATGGGGTAGGGCATCGACGTCTCAGCGCCGCGGTGCACGTGCCGGTTGTGCTTGTCGTCAATCCGCTCCCGATGCGACGATGGAGCGAGTCATTGAGTCCTCGATGGAGGTCAGCGCAGATGAACGCAGCGGCGGAAGAGAAAGACAAGGAAACCTCGACCAGCGCCAAGCTGCTCGAATTCATGATCAATGCTCGCAAGGTCTTCATCACCGGAGAGATCGATCAGAAGCTTGCCCGCGAGACGGTGCAGCAGCTCCACGCGCTGGACTACCTGAGCCACGAGCCGATCCAGGTGTTCATCAGCTCTCCCGGTGGGCACGTCGAGTCCGGCGACATGATCTTCGACGCGATTCGCTTCATCGAGTCGCCGGTGCTCACCATCGGTTCGGGTTGGGTTGCAAGCGCCGGCGCGCTGATCTTCGTCGCAGCGAAAAAGGAGAACCGCTACTCGTTGCCAAACACCCGCTTCCTGCTTCACCAGCCATCGGGCGGGTTTTCGGGCCAGTCGAGCGACATCGCGATCTACTCCAAGGAGATCCTGCGAATGCGTGAACGGCTCAACCAGATCTTCGCCGAGGCGACCGGCCAGCCGATCGAGCGGATTCGCCAGGATACCGATCGCGACTTCTGGCTCTCGGCTTCCGAGGCGGTGGACTATGGCCTGGTGAGCAAAGTGGTCAGCTCCGCCCGCGAGCTGCATTGAGCGTTGCGTTCGCGCCTCTTCCCGGCTGGAAGGGGCTCGAACGATCCTGCCGAAACCGCCCGCCAATAAAGCATTCCCTCTCGTCGCCGCGACGATTTCCAGCCGCCGTCGTTCGTCCTCGCTCGGCATACTGATGATGAAGCAAGCCATAACGAACAACTTCATCGGAGCTTTGCGAGGCGCATATGTCATTTGAGCAATTCAAGGCACTGACCTTCGACGTGGTCGGTACGCTGATCGATTTCGAGCGCGGCATCCTCGAACACCTGCGCAAGTCCGTCGGCGATGCCGCCGAGAGCGTCAGCGACGAGGACATCCTCGCGGTCTATCGCGCGTCACGGGAGCGGCACAAGTGCGCGCGCTATCCCGACGACCTCGAGCGTACCTACTACGACATCATTTCTGCCTTCGGTTGGCCCGAGGCGCCGGGTGGCGCGCGCGGCCTGATCGAGTCGGTGAAGGATTGGCCTGCGTTCCCCGATTCGGTCGACGCGCTCAAGCGGCTGAGACGGCACTTCAAGCTGGTGGCGATGACCAACGCCCGCCACTGGGCGCTCGACCATATGGCCCGTACGCTGGAGCAGCCGTTCGACGACAAGATCTCGGTCGACGACGTGCGCTTCGAGAAGCCCGATCCGCAGTTCTTCGCCTATGCGCGCGGTCGTCTCTCCACCCAGGGCATCGTCTTCGAGGAGATCCTCCACGTCGCCCAGAGCCAGTATCACGACATCGGCGTCGCTAAGCGGCTCGGCTATCAGGTGTGCTGGATCGAGCGCCGCCATGGCCTGCCGGGACCGGGCGGCACCCAGGCGTCCGAGTACACCGAACCGCACCATCACTTCACCACGCTTGCTCAGCTGGCCGACGCTGTCGAAGCCGAGCTTGGTTGACTCCTCCTCCGCGCCCGCGCTTGCGCGGGCGCTTGGTTCTAAGGCACTGCAATGTCTACCAATCGCATCGATTCGCTCTGGGCGGCGACCGCGTCGGCCGCGCCGCAAACCCCGGCGCTGCGTGGCACCCATCAGTGCGACGTAGCGATCATTGGCGGCGGTTTCACTGGCCTTTGCGCTGCGCACCATATCGCCGCCAGCGGCCGTGCGCCGCTGCTGCTCGAGGCTCGGGAGCTGGGCTTCGGCGCCAGTGGGCGCAATGGTGGAGTGGTCACCGCCAAGTTCCGGGTCTCGTTTCGCGATCTGGAGCGCCGGCATGGGCTCGAGATCGCGCGTCGGATGTACCAGATGGGCTATGCCGCGATCGACCACCTGGAAACGATGACCCAGCAGCTCTCGCTGACCGCGGCGGACTTCCAGCGCCGCGGCCACCTGGCGCTCGCCCATACGCCGCGGGCATTGCAGGGGCTCGGTGCGGAAGTGGCGTGGATCGAACGCGAGTTCGGCAAGGGCGCCGCGCGGCTGCTGTCGAAGGAAGAGATCGAGCGCGAAGTCGCGGTGACGGGCTTCCACGGTGGGCTTTTGAGCCCCAAGGCGGGCGGCGTCCATCCGCTCGAATACCTGCGCGGCATCGCCCGCGGCCTGGTGGACAGGGGAGTCGCCGTGCATGGCGATTCGCCGGTGACGCGGATCGAGCAGCTTGGCGACCGGGTGGTGGTTGAAACCGAACACGGGCGAGTCGAGGCGGGGCAGTTGATCATCGCCACCAACGGCTACTCCGATCTGACCCCGGCAACCCGCGCGATGCACCGGCAGCTGATTCCGTTTCGCAGCGCGATCATCAGCACCGCGCCGCTGCCTGCCGCACTGATCGAGCGGATCATGCCCGGTCGGCGGCTGTGCGGCGATACCAAGCGGATGCTGCGTTGGTTCCGGCTGGTCGGCGACCGGCTGATCTTCGGCGGCCGCGGCGCCTTCGGTCGTGATGATTCGAAGCAGGCCTTCGATGAGCTCGAGCGCAGCCTGCGCGCGCTGTTCCCGGCGCTCGAGGGTATCGCAGTCGAGCATCGCTGGTCCGGTCTGGTGGCGATGACGCTGGACTACCTGCCCCACGTCGGCCGGATCGGCGATCGGGTGTTCTATTCGGTCGGCTACAACGGCTCCGGCGTGGCGCTGAGCGGCTACATGGGCAAGCAGCTCGCCGCGCTCAGCGCAGGCGAGCCGGTATGGCTGGGGCCGCTCGAACGCCAGACGGCGCAGGAGATCCCGCTGCATGCCCTGCGCGCGCCCGGCGTGCGCCTGGCCGCCGGTTGGCAGCAGCTGCTCGATGCGCTCGGCCGCTAGGGTCGGTCGCATCGACGCGTTCAGACCGTGCTGGTCAGGCCTCCATCGACATAGACGATCTGGCCGTTGACGAAGCTGGAGGCTGGGCCGGCGAGGAAGATCGCTGCACCCTGGAGTTCCTCGACCTTGCCCCAGCGGCCGGTCGGGGTGCGGTTGCACAGCCAGGCGGAGAACTCCTCGTTCTCGACCAGCGCCTTGTTCAATTCGGTCTCGAAGTAGCCCGGTGCCAGGCCATTGACCTGGATGTCGTAGCGCGCCCAGTCGGCGCACATGCCCTTGGTCAGCATCTTCACCGCGCCCTTGGTGGCGGTGTAGGGCGCGATGGTCTGGCGGCCGAGCTCGCTTTGCACCGAGCAGATGTTGATGATCTTGCCGGCGCGCCGCTCGATCATTCCCCGCACCACCCGCTTGGCGACGTAGAACACGCTGGTGAGGTTGGCGAGCAGCAGCTCGTCCCAAGCGATCTCGGTGAACTCGTGCAGCGGTGCGCGGCGCTGGATGCCTGCGTTGTTGATCAGGATATCGATCGGACCCTCTTCCTCCAATGCACTGATCCCCCTGTTGACCGCATGGGTGTCAGTGACGTCGAACGCAGCGGTCTCAACCTTGATGTCCAGCTCCGCGAGCCGGTCGGCGGCTGCTTCCAGCCTGCGCGGGTCGCGGCCATTGATGATCACCGTAGCGCCTGCGCCGCCGAGGCCCTCGGCGAGGGCGAAGCCGATGCCTTGGCTGGCACCGGTGATCAGTGCGCGCTTGCCGGTAAGATCGAATAGCTTCAATGAGGGTAACGCGTCGCGCATGGTATCGATTCCTCGAAAACGTTGAACGAAGCCCAGGCGGCGCCCGGGCCGGGATCAAAAACTCAGCTGGACCTTCATCGAACGGCGTTTGTCGCCGGCCAGTTCGAAGGCTTCGACCGCTCGTTCGACCGGCAGCACCTGGGTCAACAGTGGAGCGACATCGAAATCATCGCGGCCGAGGGTGGCTACCGCTGCCTCGAACTCCTCGATGAAGCGGAAGGTGCCGCGCAGGGAAATCTCCTTGACCACCAGTATCGACAGCGGCACCTGCACGTCATTGCCCATCCCGACCTGGACGATGGTGGCGCGGGGCCGCGCGACCTCGAGCGCGGTAGCGAGCCCGGGTGCGGATCCCGAGCACTCGAACACCACATCGAAATGGCCCTTGTCGCGCTTGTACTCGTCGAGTTTACCGGCCGCGTCCATCACGTTGATCGTGCGGGTGGCGCCGAGCTCGGCGACGGTGGCGAGCGGTGCATCGAGCAGGTCGGTGACCACCAGCTCGCGGGCGCCGGCGAGCTTTGCCACCATGGTGGTCAGCGCACCGATCGGCCCGGCACCTGAGACCAGCACCCGCTTGCCGAGCAGGTCGCCGGCCTGGCGCGCGGCGTGCAGGCACACCGCCAGAGGCTCGGCGAATGCCGCCTTCTCGAAACCCAGGCCTTCGGGCAGCGGTACGATCTGGGCCCGCTCGCACACCAGCCGTTGGCGAAAGCCGCCGTGCACATGGGGCATGCGCATGGCGCTGCCGTAGAAACGCATCTCGAGCGCGTGGTTGATCAGTCCTTCACGGCTGTACTTGCACGGCGCTGGCACGAAGCCTGGGTTGATCGCAACCGGCGTGCCCGGCGCGAGGTCGTCGACGTTCTCGCCGCAGGCAAGGACTTCGCCGACGATTTCGTGGCCGAGGATCATCGGCTGCTTGATCCTCACCGCGCCGAAGCCGCCATGCTGGTAGTAATGGAGATCCGAGCCGCAGATGCCGCCGTTGCGGATGCGCACTTCCACCTGGCCGGGGCCGGGGGAGCCGGCTTCGATGTCGTCGATGCGAAGGTCGCGTGGGGCGTGGATGGTGACCGCCTTCATGGGAGTTTCCTAGGTCGCAAAGGTTTGCACACAGAAGTTCGCACAGAACTACGCCGATGGTGCGGGCTCGGCAACCGGTCCCAAAGCGCTTGAGGCGTTTTTGCGACCAAGGTATAAGCCGGCATCGTCATGTGCGTTCAGCGCCCCCTGCGTGCGACCTCGGCTCCTGCCTCGGGGGCCAGGCGCAGAGGGCCGAAAGTCGCCACCAGCGCGATCGCCGCGCTGCCGAGCAGGGCGAAGTGGAAATCCTCGATCAGCGGCCCGTCGTGCCCGGCCAGGGCCTGGAACAGCTGCAGCGCCAGCGCGGCGGTGGCGATCCCGAGTCCGGTGGAGAGCTGGTCGCTGGTGCTGAACAGCGTGTTGGCGGAGCCCATTTTCGTGCTCGGCATCTCGCTGAAGGCGAGCGTATTGAAGGCGGTGAACTGCATCGAACGGCTCATGCCGCTCAAGAACAGGATCACGATCAGCAGCGCCAGTGGTACCTCGGGGGTGAACAGCGCGCAGGCGGCCATCGAGGCGGCCTGGATCACGCCATTGATGATCAGCACGCGGCGAAAGCCGATCGCCGAAAGCACGCGCGAGGTCAGCGGCTTCATGCACAGGTTGCCGGCGAAGAGCGCGAGCAGCATCAGTCCGGCCTGGAAGGCGTCCATCCCGAAGCTGAGCTGGAACATCAGCGGCAGTAGGAACGGCATGGTGTTGATCGAGAGCCGAAACAGTCCGCCGCTGAGCAGCGCGACACGAAAGCTTGGGTGTTCGAGCGGAGTCAGCGCGACCAGCGGGTGGGGATGGTGTTTGAGATGGCGCACCGCGAAGACACCGGCCGCGATGCCGCCGGCGCCGACCGCGAGCATCGCGAAACGGCCACCGTCGAGATGGGCCAGCCCCTCCACCGCGCTCATCAGCAGCAGGCAGGCGAAGGCGCAGAGGGTGAATCCCCGCAGATCGAACGGGGCTGCGCGGGCGGCGCTTGCGCGCGCTGGCATCAGTCGCAGGCTGAGGCAGATACCGACCGCGGCGATCGGCAGGTTGATCAGGAAGATCCAATGCCAGGAAAGGTGCAGGGTGATCAGCCCGCCGAGCGGCGGACCCAGCACCGGCGCGGTGAGCCCGGGCCAGGTGATGATCGCGATCGCCTTCATCAGTTCGCGTTTGGGGTAGCGCCTCAGCACGGTGAGCCGCCCGACGGGCACCATCAGCGCGCCGCCGATGCCTTGCACTATTCGGGCGAAGGTGAACTGAGCGAGATTCTGGCTCAGGGCACAGGCCAGCGAGGCGAGCGCGAACAGGGCGAGTGCCAGGGTGAACACTCGGCGAGCGCCGAAGCGCTCGGCTACCCAGGCGCTCAGCGGGATGAATGTCGCGACGGTGACCAGGTAGGCGGAGATGCCGATGCTCAGGCTGACCGGAGGCACGTCGAAGCTCGCCGCGATGTGGGGAATCGCGGTGATGATGATGGTGGCGTCGAGCATCTCCATGAAGAACGCCGCAGCGACCAGCAGCGCAAGCGCGGGAGAGGGCGAATCAGCGACCGCGGAAGTGGTCGAGGGAGGCATGTCGACTCCATGATTGGCAGCGCACGCCTGAGCTTGCGCCACTTACCCCCGGACCTTCAAGCGGTTATCCTCTCGGAGGTCGTGCGTTGGGACGTTCGACGCGTCTGAATTGAGCTTGAAGTCGCCTTCGCGTACCCTTCCTTGCTTGCCCGCTCTGGTGGCGATCGGAAGGCTGCCGGAGCGGAAGGTGATCTTCACCGCAGGGCGCTTGGCCCCGGGATTCTTTTGTCTGTACGCGAGCGGGGTTCTTTCCCATCGCCGCGCGATTTCCATCATGGGGCCTTGCATGCACGCGCTAACCAAGAAATGGCTCAAACGTCTGATTCTCGCCCTGCTGTCGATGATTCTGCTGGTCGCCGCGATCATCTGGGGCCTCTATTGGTTACAGACGGGCCGTTTCTTCCAGACCACCGACAATGCCTATCTGCGCGGCGACGGTGTGGCGATACGTTCCGAGCTCAGCGCCAAGGTGGAGGCGCTCGGGGTCGCCCACAACCAGCGGGTGAGCAAAGGCCAGCTGTTGGTGACCCTCGATGACCGCGACTATCGCGACCAGCTCCGCCAGGCCGAGGCGAAGCTGGTCGAGGCCAATGCCCAGGTGGTCCAGGCGGAGCGCAACGTCGATGCGAGCCGCGCCCAGATCGAGCAGTATCAGGCCCAGGTGACCGCCGCCGAGGCGCGTGACGACCAGGCGCTGACCACCCTCAACCGTACCCTGATGCTCAGCGACCGTGGCGTGGTGCCGCGCCAGCAGCTCGATGACCGCCACTCCGAGCGCGCGGTGACCCGTGCCGATCTCGCCGCCAGCCGGGCGCAGTTGACCTCCGCTCGCCGCCAGCTGGCGGTGCAGCAGGCCGCGCTCGAAGCCGCTAGGGCCAGCGTGCAGTCGGCCGAGGCCGACGTCGAGTCGGCGCTCACCCAGCTCGGTCGTACCCATATCTATGCACCCGCCGACGGTGTGGTCGGCAACGTCGCGGTCGAGGTCGGCAGCTACGCGCAGCCGCAGCTGACCTTGATGCAGCTGGTTCCGGTCGATGCGCTCTACGTGATCGCCAACTACAAAGAAACCCAGATCGGGCGGATGCGCATCGGCCAGCCGGTATCGATCAAGGTCGATGCCTATTCCGAGATCGGCTACGAAGGGGTGGTCGAGAGCATCGCACCGGCCACCGGCGCCGAGTTCAGCCTGCTGCCGGTCGACAACGCCACCGGCAACTTCAACAAGATCGTCCAGCGGGTGCCGGTGCGGATTCGCCTGATCGGCCCCCAGGACCAGCTCGGCAGGCTCCAGGCCGGTCTCTCGGTGGAGCCGACCGTCGATACCCGCCGGCTCGAGGGCAACTCGCTCTACGTGGTGCCGGCCCCCAACCTGATGCTCGACGACGAGCGCCCAGTGATTCCGGTCCACGTGCCCGAGCCGGTCGGCGAGCGCTGATCGATGAGTGACCGCGGCTACCAGGGCCCGCAGCGGATGCCATCGCGCCGCCAGCAGCTTGGCTTCCTGGCGGCGGTGGTGGGGATGTTCATGGCGATCCTCGACATCCAGATCGTCGCCAGTTCGCTCAACGAGATCCAGGCCGGGGTTTCCGCCAGCCGCGATGAGATTTCCTGGGTCCAGACCTCCTACCTGATCGCCGAGATCGTGATGATCCCGCTGGCCGGTACGCTGGCGCGGATATTCTCGACCCGGGCGGTGTTCGTCTTCTCCTGCGCAGGCTTCACCCTCGCCAGCATCGGCTGCGCGATGGCGTCGAGCATCGGCGAACTGGTGGTGCTGCGGGCCATCCAGGGCTTCATGGGCGGGGCGATGATCCCGCTGACCCAGGCAGTCAGCTTCACCATCTTCCCGCGGGCCAGGATGGGCTCGGTGCAGGCGGTGATCGGCCTGGTGGCGACGCTGGCGCCGTCGATCGGCCCGACGCTCGGCGGCTACATCACCGAGCACCTCTCCTGGCACTGGCTGTTCTTGATCAACGTGATCCCCGGTGTGCTGGTCTGCATCGGGGTATGGACGCTGCTCGACATCGACCGCGGCGACCGCCGGGTGCTGGTGCGGCTGGACGTGATCGGACTGATCATGATGGCAGTGTTCCTCGGCACGCTGGAGTTCGTGCTCGAGGAAGGCCATGACGACGACTGGTTCTCCAGCCGCTTGATCGCATCGATGGCGATCGTCTGCGGCATTTCAGGGGTCTTGTTCGTCTGGCGGGTGTTCAGTACCGACTACCCTATCATCGATCTGAGGCTCTTCCGCGACCGCGACTTCGCCATCGGCATCGTGGTGATCTTCGTGCTCGGCATCGCGCTCTACGGGCTGGTCTACCTGATGCCGCTGTTCTTCGGCGGCGTGCGCGGCTATTCGAGCCTGCAGATCGGCGAAGTGATGTTCGTCACCGGGGCGACGATGTTCGTCGCCGCTCCCTTGATCGGCTGGTTCGGCGATATGTTCTCCCACCGTACGCTGATCCTGTTCGGGCTTGCGATGGTGGCGATCGGTACCCTGCTCAACGTCAACCTCACCGATCAGTCGGGCTTCCACGAGTTCTTCTGGCCCCAGGTGATCCGTGGCATCGGCTTCATCACCTGCATGATTCCCGCCTCGCGGATCACACTCGGCCACCTGACCCCCGAGCAGGTGGGCCAGGGGGCGGGCATGTTCAGCGTGATGCGCAACCTCGGTGGGGCGATGGGCCTTGCGTTGATCGACACCACGCTGAGCTATCGCGAGCAGTACCACTGGCAGCAGCTGATCCCGGCGATCAACGAGGGGCGCGATGCGGTGGTCGAAGCCCTTGCCCAGTACCAGCAGCAGTTCGAAGGGATGGTCGCCGATCCCCAGGCGGCGGCGATCCAGATGATCGCCGATCGGGTGATCCAGCAGGCCAACGTGCTCGCCTTCAATGATCTGTTCCTCTGGCTCGGGATGATCTACCTGCTGATATTGCCGCTGGCGCTGCTGGTGCGCCGCTCGCGGGGGTGAACATGACAGGCGAGTGCCAAGTGTTCTAACCTCGGAACGTCGGTCGAGTTCCATTTTCGATCAGTAGTGAAATAAATATTCCGAGAGAGAACCACATGGCAACCACATCACGGGTCAAAGAGATCCTCGGCTGGTACGAAAGCGATAATCCAGGCACCAAGGCCAATCTCGCGCGCTTCCTCAACCAGGGCAAGCTCGCCGGCACTGGCAAGCTGGTGATCCTTCCGGTCGACCAGGGCTTCGAACATGGTCCCGCGCGCTCCTTCGCTGCCAACCCCGCCGCTTACGATCCCCACTACCATTTCCAGCTGGCGATAGACGCCGGGCTTTCCGGCTATGCGGCACCGCTCGGCATGATCGAGGCCGGCGCCGACACCTTCGCCGGGCAGATTCCGCTGATCCTCAAGATGAACAGTGCGAATAGCCTGGCGGTGCAGAAGGACCAGGCGATCACCGCAAGCGTCGAGGATGCGCTGCGGCTCGGCTGTTCGGCGATCGGCTTCACCATCTACCCGAGCTCCGATTACGCCTTCGAGCAGTTCGAGGAGATCAGCGAGCTCACCCGCGAGGCCAAAGCGGCGGGGCTGGCGGTGGTGGTATGGAGCTATCCACGCGGCCCCGAGCTCGACAAGGCCGGTGAAACCGCGATCGATATCTGCGCCTACGCTGCCCACATCGCGGCGCTGCTCGGTGCCCACATCATCAAGGTCAAGCCGCCCACCGATCATTTGAGCCTGCCGGCGGCGAAGAAAGTCTACGAGGAGCAGAAGATCGATGTCTCGACCCTGCCGGCGCGGATCCGCCATGTGGTCCAGTCGTCGTTCGATGGCAAGCGGATCGTGATCTTCTCCGGTGGTGAGGCGACCACCAAGGAGAACCTGCTGGTCACCATTCGCGGGCTCGCCGAAGGGGGCGCGTTCGGCAGCATCATCGGACGCAACACCTTCCAGCGCCCGCGCGAGGAAGCGCTGGCGCTGCTCGACGAAATCATCACCATCTTCAAGGGCTGAGCCCTGCTTCGAGCGGGGGCCGCGAGGCTCCCGCGCATTTCCCTATCCTCGCTTGGCCATCCTCTCCCCACCTTTTCGACATCTCGTCTACGCTGAAAAGAGAGCGCGCCTCCTGACCATGACCGCGCGCTCTTCACGCGCAAGCGGCCGCAGAGCCGAATCCATCTAACCATCCGCGTGAGACCGATGACGATCCATCGGGGCGCAGCCGTCGAGCGCCTCCCCCCAGGCAACCGCATGGAAGCGCTGTGCCTGCGCTGTTCTCTGCGGTGAACGCGATGAGGAAGACCATGGCAGAATCCTCCCAGTGCGCGGTGTTCGACCCGCGCGAGGCGCCGTCGTCGGCGCCCCATCTCGAGAGTCGTACGGACTACATGCTGTCCGAGGGCGACCGTTCTCCTCCCGGTACCCTGCGGGTCGGCTTCACTTTGAACGGCCGTCCGGCGAGTATCGATGTCGAGCCCAATGTGGTGCTGCTCGATGCGCTGCGCGATCGGTTTTCACTCACCGGCACGCACAAGGGCTGTGACCACGGCCAGTGCGGCGCCTGCACGGTGCACCTCGACGGTCGCGCGGTGAACGCTTGCCTGATCCTCGCCGCCAGCGTCGATGGCGCCCGGGTGACCACCATCGAGGGACTTGCCGCCAGCCATCAGGGCGAAGGGCTGCATCCGCTGCAGCGCGCCTTCCATCAGTGCGACGCCTATCAGTGCGGTTACTGCACTTCCGGGCAGATTATGAGCGCCGCCGCGCTGATCGCCGATGAGCGAGTGCCCAGCGACGATGCCTCGGTGCGTGAAGCGATGAGTGGCAACATCTGCCGCTGCGGCGCTTACAAGAACATCCTCCTTGCGATCCAAACGGCCCGCGCCGAGCTTGGCGTGGGCCGCGCCTGAGGAGGCCATGATGCGAAACTTTTCCTATCGGGCCGTCGAAGAGGTGGGCAGCGCGGTGGCGCGCCACACCGAATTTTCCACCAGCGCTTTCCTGGCCGGGGGAACCACGCTGATCGACCTGATCAAGCTCGACGTGATGCGCCCCGAGCAGGTGGTCGACGTCAACCGTCTGCCGCTCAAGCGGATCGATCTGCTCGACGATGGACGGATCAGGATCGGCGCGCTGGTCAGCAATACCGAACTCGCCCATCACCCGCTGATACGCGCCCGCCATCCGCTGCTGTCTGCAGCGCTGCTCTCCGGCGCCTCGACCCAGCTGCGCAACATGGCGACCACCGCGGGCAACCTGATGCAGCGCACCCGCTGCGCCTACTTTCGCGATCCGGTCGTGTCCGAGTGCAACAAGCGCGAGCCGGGCAGCGGCTGTGCCGCGGCTACCGGGATCAACCGGCTCCATGCGGTGCTTGGCACCAGCGAGCACTGCGTCGCCACTCATCCCTCCGACATGTGCGTGGCGCTGGCGGCGATCGAGGGCACCGTCGAGGTCGAGGGGCCGGGCGGCAAGCGCGAGGTCGCGCTGCTCGATTTCCACCTTCTGCCTGGCGACACGCCGCAGCGCGAGCATGCGCTCGAGGCCGATGAATTGATCACTTCTGTGGTGCTCGCCCCCCCGCTGGGCGTCGCCGGCGCCCATTACCTCAAGCTGCGCGATCGCGCCTCCTATGAGTTCGCGCTGGCCTCCTGTGGCGTGGTCCTGGTGCTCGATGGGCAGCGGATCGGGCAGGTGCGCATCGCCCTCGGCGGCGTCGCGACCAAGCCATGGCGGGCGTTCGAGGCCGAAGCCTCGCTGGTGGGCGTGGCGCCCGGGCGCGAATGCTTCGAGCAGGCGGCCCGGCTCGCACTTGCCCACGCCAGGCCGCTCGAACACAACGCGTTCAAACTGCCGCTCGCCCGCCAGGCGATCGTCCGCGCGCTTGAAACCGCGCTCGACGACGCCCGGGGCGGGATGAGCCCGCCGGCGCAGTCCGATACCGACGCCGGTTCACCCGCAGGAGACTCGCCATGACCGTCGAAGTCCTGAACCAGCGCACCGCGCGTATCGATGGCGAGCTCAAGGTTTCCGGCGGCGCCGACTATGCCGGTGATCACCAGCTGCCGGGCATGCTCCACGGCTATCCGGTGGTCAGCCCGGTCGCGAGCGGCCGGCTCGAGCGGCTCGACTTCGATGCGGCGATGGGGGCGCCGGGAGTGGTCGAGATCATCCATGGCGGCAATTTCCCTCGCCTCAACCGTTCGCCGGATTCGATGGCCGAGGAGAACAAGGTCGGCGAGGTCCGTCTGCCGTTCGAGGATGACCAGCTTCACTACCACGGCCAGTATCTCGCCCTGGTGGTCGCCGATAGCTTCGAGCATGCCCGGGCCGCGGCGCTTCTGGTCAGCATCGAATTCAGCTGCGCACCGGCGGTGGCTGGACTCTCGAGCGCAGGAGAGGGACGGGAGATGGACGACGAGGCGGTGACCCTCGGCGAGCCGGAGCGCGCGCTCGTCGCCGCCGAGGTGAGGATCGACGCCGAGTACCGCATCGCCACCGAGGCCCACGCAGTGATGGAGACCCACGCGACGCTCGCGAGCTGGCAGGACGACCGGCTGACGGTGTACGAATCGACCCAGGGCGTGGTGTTCCATCGCAACGCGCTGGCGCAGGTCTTCGCCATGGCCCCCGAGCAGGTCGAGGTGATCGCCCACTACATCGGCTCCGGCTTCGGTTCGAAGCTCTTCATGTGGCCGCACTCGGTGATCACCTGCGTGGCCGCTCGCCGGCTCGGCCGCCCGGTGAGGACCGTACTGCCGCGGCAGTGGAACTTCGCCAACACTGGGCATCGGCCGGCCTCGCTGCAGCGGCTGCGTCTCGGTGCCGACCGCGCCGGCAAGCTCCAGGCGATCCTCCACGACGCGCTCAACGAGACCTCCCCGGTCGAGGCCTACAGCGACTCCTGCGCCTCGGCCACCCCGAGCATGTATGCCTGCGACCATGTCGCGGTGACCCAGCGCATCGCCGAGGTCAACCATGGCACCCCGACGTCGATGCGTGCGCCGGGGGAGGCGAGCGGCAATTTCGCCCTCGAGACCGCGCTCGATGAGCTGGCCGTCGAGCTCGGGGTCTGCCCAGTCGAACTGCGCAGGCGCAACTTCACCGCGCGCGATCTGGCCAGCGGCCTGCCGTGGTCGAGCAACCACCTGCTCGAATGCTTCGACGATGCGGCTCGGCGCTTCGGCTGGGAGCGACGCGACCCTGTCCCGCGCTCGATGCGCGATGGCCATGAGCTGATCGGCTATGGGATGGCGACCCAGAGCTGGAGCGCGATGCGCAAGCACTGCACCGCACGGGCCTCGTTTCTCGCCGATGGGCGACTCTCGATCGCCACCGGCACCCAGGACATCGGCACCGGCACCTATACCATCGTCGCCCAGACCGCCAGCCAGCTCAGCGGCGTGCCGCTCGATCGGGTCGAGGTCAAGCTGGGCGACTCGCAGTTGCCCACCGGCCCGCTATCCGGCGGTTCGATGGCCACCGCTTCGACCCTGCCGGCGGTGGCGGGTGCGGTGCGCGAGGCGATCGCCACGCTCGAACGGCTCTCGATCGGTGAGGGGGGACGCTTCGAGGGCGCCGCGTCGTCGGCGCTCGAGTTCCGCGACGGGCGGCTGTGGCACGGCGCCGAATCGGCGAGCGTGGCGGAGCTGCTCCAGACGCTCGAGCGCGGCAGCGTGGATGCGGTGGTGAGCACCGCGCCGGGGGACGAGCAAAAGCGCGCGAGCTTTCGCTCGTTCGGCGCGGTGTTCGTCGAGGTGCGCTGGGACCCGGGCATCTCGCGGCTCAGAGTGGCGCGGGTGGTCTCGACCATCGACGGTGGACGGATGATCAATCCGCTCACCGCGCACAACCAGCTCGAGGGCGGCATCGTGATGGGGCTCGGCATGGCGCTGTTCGAGCGGCTCGAGTACGAGCGCGACGGCCGGCTGCACAACCATAACTTCGCCGACTACATCGTGCCGGTGCATGCCGACATGCCGGAGATCGAACTGGTGACCCTCGACTATCCGGACCTGGCGTTCAACGAATTCGGTGCTCGGGGAGTCGGTGAGATCGGCCTGACCGGGGTCGGCGCGGCGGTATCGAACGCGGTCTTCCATGCCACCGGCAAGCGGATCCGCGAACTGCCGATTCGCCTCGAGGCGCTGCTGGAACAGTGAGACAGTAGAGGCTCCATATTCGATGCCCCCCGGCGAAGCCGCAGCGATGCGGCTTCGCCGTCTTCGGTTACACTGCCTGATCGCTGCTCGTCGGGTCGATTCGACCCCGCGGCGGCAGCTCGAGCGTGCGGACCGGTTGGGGAGCGACGATGAGCAGTACCGGCAAAGGGATCCTTGCGATGTGCGGCGGCGTGTTCTGCATGGCGGCGGGGGATGCGGTGACCAAGGGGCTCGGCGCCGACCATTCGGCGGTGCAGATCGTCTTCTTTCGCAGCCTGGTCTCGCTGCCGCTGGTGGTACTGATCGCCCATCGCTTCGGCGGCATCCACAAGCTCTCGACCCGGCGCCCGGGTGTCCATCTGCTGCGCGGGCTGTTCGCTACCGGCAGCGTCTACTGCTTCGTCATCGGACTCGGCATGCTGCCGCTTGCCGATCTGACCGCGATCGGCTTCGTCGCGCCGCTGCTGGTGACGCTGCTCTCCTGGCCGCTGCTCGGCGAGCGGGTCGCCACCATACCGCTGGTCGCGGTACTGCTCGGCTTCATCGGCGTGCTGGTGGTGGCGCGGCCGAGCGGCGGGCTAGAGCCGGGGGTGCTGGTGGTGCTGTGCGCTGCGGCCTGCTACGCGATGACGATGATCACCACACGCCGCTATGGGTTGCGCGAGTATCTGTGGGCGATGGTGTTCTACGCGCTGCTGATGCCGTTCCTGGTCAGCCTGGTGCTGCTACCGTTCTTCTGGACCACGCCGAGCCTGTACGCGCTGCCCGGCTTCGCACTCAGCGGGGTGCTCGGCATCGGCGCGATGCTGCTTTTGACGCTGGCATTCAGGCAGGCACCGGCGGCGCTGGCGGCGCCGTTCGACTACACCGCGCTGATCTGGGCGGTGCTGTTCGGCTGGCTGTTCTGGAACGAAGTGCCCGATCTGATCGCGCTCGGCGGCGCGGTGCTGATCATTGGCTCTGGCCTCTTGGTCGCCTATCACGATCGCCGCACCAGCCTGAAGCGACGGCCAAGTTCGTCGCTTCCAGGTCGAGAACGGGCCTGACGATCGCCTTGGTGATCGCTATGCTTGAGCACTCACCGATCCTGGAGTAAGCGCATGTCCACCGTCCGCCTGGTCACGCTGATCACCGGTGCTTCAGCGGGTATCGGTGCCGCTTTCGCCGACACCCTGGCCGAGCGCGGCCACCACCTGGTGCTGGTCGCCCGCCGTGGCGAGCGGCTCGAGGCCTTGGCCGAGCGCCTGCGCGGCCTCTATGGCGCGCGGGTCGACTGGGTCGCGCTGGATCTTGCCGAACCCGGCGCGGCCGAGCGGCTGATCGCTTGGTGCGATGAGCGCGAGTTCTCGATCGACTGGCTGATCAACAATGCGGGCCTCGGCATGCCGGGGCGCCTGCACGACAGCGACTGGCGCGAGCACGCCGCTTGCCTGCGGCTGATGGTCGAGGCGCCGACCGAGCTGGTCGCCCGGGCGCTGCCGATGATGCGCCGCCGCGGCTGCGGCACGGTGATCAACGTCGCCTCGCTCGCCGCCTACCTGCCCGGCACCGAGGGCCACACCCTCTATGCCGGGATCAAGGCCTATCTGCTGCGCTTTTCCGAGTCCCTGGCGCTGGAGAACCGCGCCGCCGGCGTGCGGGTCTGCGCGCTCTGCCCGGGGCTAACGCTGTCCGAGTTCCACGATGTCACCGGCACCCGGGAGCTGATGGCGAAGCTGCCCGGGTTCATGTGGCAGCGCGCCGATCAGGTGGTCGAGGCGGCGCTCGATGGGCTCGCGCATGATCGGACCATCGTCGTTCCCGGGCGCTTCAACCGCCTGACCAAGCGGCTCGCCCGGCTGATCCCCGAGCGCCTGGCGCTATGGCTGGCGGCGCGGGAGTCGAAGCGCTACCGCCAGCTTTGAGCCATGGCGAGGACTCAGAACGTGGCCTTGAAGCGACGGCGCCAGGCGTGGAGCAGCGGCTCGGTGTAGCCGTTGGGCTGGTCGCGGCCTTCGAGGATCAGCGCCCGGGCGGCTTGGAACGCGTGCGAGGTCTCGAAGTCCGTCGCCATCGGCCGATAGGCGGGGTCTGCGGCGTTCTGGCCGTCGACCACCCGCGCCATGCGCTCGAGCGACGCCTGTATCCGCGGGCCGTCGATCACTCCGTGGTGTAGCCAGTTGGCCAGCAGCTGGCTTGAGATGCGCAGCGTCGCGCGGTCCTCCATCAGTGCCACGTCGTGGATGTCGGGCACCTTGGAGCAGCCGATTCCTTGTTCGACCCAGCGCACCACATAGCCGAGGATGCTCTGGCAGTTGTTGTCGAGCTCCTCCTGGATCTCCTCCTCGCCCCAGGCGCCGCGAGGGTCGACCGGCACCTCGAGCAGGCCTTCGAGCAGCGCCTGGCCGTCGGCGCCGCGCGCCTCGATCTCGCGCTGCACGGCTTTCACCTCGACCTGGTGATAGTGCAGCGCATGCAGCGTGGCGGCGGTGGGCGAGGGTACCCAGGCGGTATTGGCACCCGCGCGCGGGTGGCCGATCTTCTGCTCGAGCATCGCGGCCATCAAATCGGGCATCGCCCACATCCCTTTGCCGATCTGCGCCCGCCCGCGCAGCCCGCAGTCGAGACCGACCGCGACGTTGTTGCGCTCATAGGCGTCGATCCAGGCGGTGCCCTTCATCTCGCCCTTGCGCAGCATCGGGCCTGCTTCGATCGAGGTATGGATCTCGTCGCCGGTACGATCGAGGAAGCCCGTGTTGATGAACACCACCCGGCTGCTCGCCGCCGCGATGCAGGCCTTGAGGTTGACGCTGGTACGGCGCTCCTCGTCCATGATCCCGATCTTGAGCGTCTCGGGTGGCAGTTCGATCAGCGCCTCGACGCGCTCGAACAGGGTATTGGCGAAGGCTACCTCGTCGGGGCCGTGCATCTTCGGCTTGACGATGTAGACGCTGCCGCTGCGCGAATTGCCACGCCGGGCGAGATCGTACTTGGCGATCAGAGCGGTGGTCACGGCGTCGAGGATGCCTTCGAACACCTCCTCGCCATCGGCGTCGAGCAGCGTCGGGTTGGTCATCAGGTGGCCCACGTTGCGCACCAGCAGCAGCGAGCGCCCGGGCAGAGTGAGGCTGCCGCTCTCGGGGCGCTGGTAGTCGCGATCCTCGGCCAGCCGGCGGGTGAAACTGCGTCCCCCTTTGTCGATCCGCTCGCTGAGATCGCCCTTCATCAGCCCCAGCCAGTTGCGATAGATCCCGACCTTGTCCTCGGCGTCGACCGCGGCGACCGAATCCTCGCAGTCCACGATCGTCGACAGCGCGGCCTCGAGCAGCAAGTCCTTGACCCCGGCCGGGTCGTGCGCGCCGATCGGATGGTCGCGCTCGATCTGCAGCTCGGCGTGCAGGCCGTGATGGGTGAACAGCAGCGCAGAGGGCGCCTGCGGCTCGCCGCGAAAGCCGGCCAGCGCCTTGGCGTCGGTGAGGGTGGCGACGGCTCCGCCCTCGAGTTCACCACGCAGCCGGCCGTTGTCGATCGCATAGCCCAGGACCTGCGCATGGCTGCCTCGGTCGAGCGGGGCGATGGTATCGAGCAGGGCCTTGGCGTAGGCCACCACCTTGGCGCCGCGCTGGGGATTGTACTCATTGCCCGGCGCGAGCCCGCCGTCGAGGGGAATCGCATCGGTACCGTAGAGCGCATCGAACAGCGAACCCCAGCGGGCATTGGCGGCGTTCAGCGTGTAGCGGGCGTTGCTCAGCGGCACGACCAGCTGCGGCCCTGCGAGCTCGGCGAGTTCGCGGTCGACGTTGGTGGTGCTCACCGTGACCTCGCGGGGCGCCTCGACCAGGTAGCCGATCTCGCTGAGAAACCGACGGTAGCCCTGTGGGTCCGCGATCCGTCCGGGATGTGAGCGGTGCCAGTCATCGATGGTACGGGCGAGCTCGTCGCGGCGTTCGAGCAGTGCGCGATTGATCGGCGTCAGCTGGTGGACGAGTTCGTCCAGCCCGCGCCAGAACGGTTCGGCTTCGAGTTCGAGCCCGGGCAAGACTTCTTCCTCGATGAAGCGCTGGTAGAGCGGGTCGATTCGCAATTGCAGGGATGTACTCATGTGTGGGCTCCAGGTCGAAAGGTGGTGGAATTCAAGCCTCGAGGGCGGCGATCGCGGCGAGGGCGACACGCTCGTCCTGGTCGGGCAGTACCCCGGAGACCCCGACTGCGCCGATCACCCAGTCGTCGATCTTGATCGGTACCCCGCCGGTAAGCGTGGCCTTGAGCACCGGCGCGGAGAGGAAGGCGCTGCGGCCGGAGTTGATCATCTCCTCGTACTGGCGTGAGGCGCGCCGGCCCAGCGCCGCGGTGCGGGCCTTTTCCTCGGCGATGTAGGCGCCGATCGGCGCGCTGCCGTCGAGGCGGGCCAGCGCCAGTGGATGGCCGCCTTCGTCGACCACCGCGATGGCCACCGCCCAGCCTTGGGCTTCGGCCTCCTGGCGGGCCGCCGCGACGAGTCGTTCCACATCGGCGTAGTCGAGCATCGGCCTAGTGCGCATGGGTTTCTCCTTGGGTAGGGGATAGGGAATGAGGTGAAGGTGTTTGCGGTGGCGCGGGGATGGCAAAGGCCTCGTCGACCACTTCCAGCCAGTGGCGCACCGGCGTTCGCCCGGCGCTGTCCAGGTGGGTCTGGCAGCCGATGTTGGCAGTGACGATCAGCGCCGGCGCGCCCTGCTCCAGCGCTCGCATCCGCTCGTCGCGCAGCCGCTTGGAGAGCGCGGGCTGGGTGATCGAGTAGCTGCCGGCCGAGCCGCAGCAGAGGTGCCCATCGGCGACCGGGGAAAGCTCGAAGCCGAGCCGCTTGAGCAGCGCGTCGAGCGCACCGCCAAGACGTTGGGCATGGGTCAGCGTGCAGGGTGAATGAACCGCCAGCCGCGGCGGCGAATGTGGCTGGCCGAGGCGCTCGAGCGGCGCATCGCCGAAGACCTCGACCGGGTCGCGGGCAAGCTGGCTGACCCGCAGTGCCTTGTCGGCATAGTCGGGATCGCGGGCGAGCAGCTTGCCGTACTCCTTGACGAAGGCGCCGCAGCCGCTGGCGCTGACCAGGATCGCTTCGACCCCGCGCTCGATCGCGGGCCACCAGGCATCGATGTTGCGTCGCGCCCGGTCGAGCCCTTGGCGCTGGGCATCGAGATGGAAGTCGATCGCACCGCAGCAGCCGGCGGCGGGCTCGAGGCTGATGTCGAGGCGGTCGAGCAGGCGCGCGGCGGCGGCGTTGGTGTTGGGCGAGAGTCCCGGCTGCACGCAGCCCGAGAGCGCCAGCATCCGCCGCGGATGGCGCGGCGCCGGCCAGTGTCCGGATGCGGCTATCCGCCTTGGCAGGTGGTCGGCGAGCGCGGCTGGCAGCCAGCGGCGCATCCGGGTGGCGCCGGTCGCCAGTGGAGTGAACAGCCAAGCGCGCGGTACCAGGGTGCGCAGCCCCAGGCGTAGCGCGCGCTGTTTGATCGGGCGCGACTGCTGTTGGTCGAGGGCTTCGCGCCCGATATCGAGCAGGCGGTGGTAGTCGACCCCCGAGGGGCAGGTGGTTTCGCAGTTGCGACAGCTCAGGCAGCGGTCGAGGTGCGCGCGGGTGGCGGGACCTGCCTTGTCTTCCTCGAGGAAGGTCTTGATCAGGTAGATTCGCCCGCGAGGGCCATCGAGCTCGTTACCCAACTGCTGGTAGGTCGGGCAGGTGGCGTTGCAGAAGCCGCAGTGCACGCAGCTGCGCAGGATGCGCTCGGCTTCGGCGGCATCGGGCAGGCGCAGGGCGCTGGGACTCAGATGGGTTCGCATCGCTCAGAGCTCCGGGTAGAGGCGGCCAGGGTTGAAGATCCCCAACGGGTCGAGCTGGGCCTTGAGCCGCTGGTGGTAGCGCAGCATGACCGCGTCGAGCGGTGTGAACGGCAGCTCCACCTGGGCACCGTCGAAACAGCAGGCGTGGCCACCGCAGCGCCGGGCCTCGGCGTGGATCCTCGTCGCCGGCGCGTCGCTCTTCAGCCAGTGCTGGGCGCCGCCCCAGTCGAGCAGCGCTTCGCCTTCGATCGGCAGCCGCGCAGTGCCGGGCGGCAGCGACAGGCGCCACAGCGGACGCGGATCGTCGAACAGCTCGAGCTCGAAGCGGCGAAGCCGCTGCCACCATTGGTCATCGAACCGCTCGCCGCCGAGCCGGGCGTGGGTCGCGGCAACCGCCGCCTCGCCTCCCTCGAGCCGCAGCCGCAGTGCCTTGCCGTCGTGGCAGGCACCGGCGAGCGGCAGCGGCTGGGCTCGCCACTTGGCCAGCCGCCGGGCGGCCTCCTCCCAGCCGAGTTCGAAACGCAGACTGAGCCGGGCTCGCGGTTTCGGCAGCACCTTGAGCGATACCTCGGTGATCACGCCGAGGCAGCCGTGGCTGCCGGTCATCAGCCGGGAGAGGTCGTAGCCGGCGACGTTCTTCATCACTTCGCCGCCGAAGCGCAGCGCTTGGCCCTTGGCATCGATCATCCTCACACCGAGGACGAAGTCGCGCAGCGCCCCGGCCCAGGGGCGGCGCGGACCGGACAGCCCGGTCGCCACCGCACCGCCGAGGGTGCAGGCGGGGCCGGTGAGCAGAGGTTCATAGGGCAGCATCTGGCCCGCCTGGTCGAGCCGTGCTTCGAGCTCGGCGAGCGGGGTGCCGGCGCGGGCGGTGACCACCAGTTCGCTCGGTTCGAAGCTCACCACCCCGCGGTGTCCAGCGAGGCTCAGCGGCGCGCCGGCCACCGTGCGACCGAGCCCGCGCTTGGTGTCGCCGCCGATGATGCGCAGCGCGTATCGCCCGGCGGCGGCTTCACGCACCTGGGCGCAGAGCGATTCGGTCAGATCGGGATGCTCGGTATCCATGATCAGAATCGCTCCAACTCGGCGAACGCGGGGTTCGACGCATGGACGTGCATCGCGCCATATTCTGCGCAGCGCGCAAGCGTCGGCACCTGCTTGCCGGGATTGAGCAGCCCCTCGGGGTCGAAGGCGGCTTTCACCGCGCGAAAGTGCTCGAGCTCGGGGGGGCGAAACTGCACGCACATCTGGTTGATCTTCTCCCGGCCGACGCCGTGCTCGCCGGTGATGCTGCCGCCGACCTCGACGCAGAGCTCGAGGATCCTCGCGCCGAGCCGCTCGGCGCGCTCCAGCTGCTCGGCCTGGTTGGCATCGAACAGGATCAGCGGATGGAGGTTGCCGTCACCGGCGTGGAATACGTTGGCGACGCGCAGCTGGTGCTGTTCGGCGAGCGAGGCGATGCGCTCGAGCACTTCGGCCAGCCGGCGGCGTGGAATCGTACCGTCCATGCAGTAGTAGTCCGGCGCCAGCCTGCCGACCGCGGGAAAGGCGTTCTTGCGTCCGGCCCAGAAGCGCTGGCGCTCGGCTTCGTCGCGGGCAAGGCGAATCTCGCGGCTGCCGGCACGTTCGAGCACCGCGCGGACCCGCGCGCACTGCTCGGCGACATCGGCCTCCACGCCATCGAGCTCGCAGATCAGGATAGCGCTGACGTCGAGCGGGTAGCCGGCATGGACGAATGCCTCTGCGGCCTCGATCGCGAGCCGGTCCATCATTTCGAGCCCGGCCGGAATCACTCCCGCGCTGATGATCTCGGCGACCGCGCGGCCGGCGTCCTCGAGTTCATCGAAGCTTGCCAGCAGCACCTTGGCGCTGGGGGCTTGGGCAGCAGCTTGACCGTGATCTCGGTGATGACCCCGAGCATCCCTTCGGAGCCGGTGAACAGCGCCAGCAGGTCGAAGCCCGGCGCATCGAGCGCCTCGCCGCCGAGGCTCAGTCGCTCGCCTTCGATGGTCAGCACCTGGGCTGCGAGCAGGTTGTGCACGGTCAGGCCGTACTTCAGGCAGTGCACGCCGCCGGCGTTCTCGGCCATGTTGCCACCGATCGAGCAGGCGATCTGCGACGAGGGGTCGGGAGCGTAGTAGAGTCCATACGGTGCGGCGGCTTGCGAGATCGCCAGATTGCGCACCCCGGGCTCGACCCGAGCCAGGCAGCGCTCGGCGTCGAGCTCGAGGATCCCCTTGAACCGGCTGAGCACCAGCAGCAGGCCCTGGGGCAGCGGCATCGCGCCGCCCGAGAGGCCGGTGCCGGCGCCGCGGGTGACCACGGGTACCCCGAGCCGGCGGCAGATATTGAGGATCTCCCCGATCTGTTCGAGGTCATCGGGAAGCGCGACCAGCAGTGGCGGGCTGCGGTAGGCGGAGAGCCCGTCGCATTCGTAAGGGGTCAGCTCCTCACGGCTCGAGAGCAGCTCGAGCCGAGGACGAATGGCGGACAATGCATCGATCAGTTCGGCGAGATCGGTGCGCGGCAGGGCGCCATCGAGGTGTTCGTCGTAGAGCATCCATACCTTCCTTGGCCACGATCCAGCGGCCACGTTGCGCGAGGGGCGGCTTCAGGGCATGCCAACCCGCCATGGCTTGCCCATGAACTGGATGTTGGTACGCATCGAGGCTCGCTGACCAGACGACCATCCGCTGGTCCGACCAGTTATTGCGCAGGCCATCGGCTCGCGCTTGGTCGAATGGCGCGCGGGCGCTGTGGACGCCGAGAATGAAGCGAGATCGCCAAAGGGGGAGTGGCAGGTGAAAAGGGAGAAGATTGCGCCTCATCAGGTGGCCGATCGGGTCGCCGAACGGATCGAACGGATGATCGGCGAAGGCACCGTGCGTCGCGACCAGCCGCTGCCCTCGGAGCGACGGCTCTGCGCCAGCCTCGGCGTCTCGCGTTCGGCCCTGCGCGAAGGATTGAAACTGCTGCGCGAAAGAGGGGTGATCCGCACGGAGCACGGCCGCGGCTCGTTCGTCTCCGAGCTCGAGGCGCCGGTGGAGCGGCGTGCGCTGGAGCAGCTCTTCAGCCGACAGAACCGTACGCTGTTCGACCTGCTCGAAGTGCGCTTGCTGCTCGAGGGCGAGGCCGCACGGCTCGCCGCCAGCCGCGCCACGCCGCTCGACCTGCTGCGCTTGAAGCGCTGCCATGCGGCGCTGAGCGCGGCGAGCAGCGCTCAGCCGCCGCAGGATCCCGCGGCGATCGCCGCCCTCGATCATGCCTTCCACCGCGCGATCTGCGAGGCCTCGCACAATCCGGTGCTGCTCAGCGTACTGGACGCGCTCGACGTGCTGGTGCTCGGCAGCGTTCGTGCCTGCGTCTACAACCTGTTCTCGCGTCCCGAATGCAAGCAGGTGCTCGATCGCCAGCACGCGCGGCTCCATCGCGCGGTGGCCGAGCGCGCGCCCGACCGCGCGGAGCGCATCGCCCGCGAGCACATTCGCACCATCCATGCCCAGTGCAGCGAGATCGAAAGTGGAGGTGCGCTGATTCGCGAGCGTCCGAGCGTCGATGTCGGGATCACCGAACGGCCAGCGGCGCTACAATGAGTGGCCCGGCAGCAAACCAAGGAGGGAGCGATGAGTGCGATCGACTGGGAAGAACCCGGCAAGCAGGGCGTGGATGATTTCTACGCCGGTACCCAGGTGGCCCATCCCACGCCGAAAGCGGGTGATGTCGTTTCGGCGCGCTATCGGGGCATGGCGGTACGCGTGGAGGTCGAGCGTCACGCCGACGGCGTGAGCCACGGTCGGGTGGTGGCGATTCTGGATGCCAAGGAAAAACGCCATCAGCGCAGCGGCGGGCTCGCGGTGGGGGATACGGTCAGTCTGCCCGACGGCTATCGGGCGTTCGAGCCCAAGCGCTAGTCTAGTAGCGGGCGGTGCGATCTTCGCACCATTCCGGCATGCGCTAGGCCTCGAGCAGCTGGCGTGTGGCGGGCGGTATGAACGTATCCACCCCCTGCTGCAGCGCCTGGGCGCGTACGTGCTCCACGGATTCGGTCTCGATGCCGAGATACTGCTCGGCGAGCCAGTCGATGAAGCGAAGCAGCGTTGCCAATGCCTGGGCCGGGGTGCTCGCCTCGGCCACCCCGGGCACGTACCAACCTCGATACTCCCGCCCTTCACGCGCGACGCAGGCGATCGCTTCCCACAGCGTCCGTTCGCTCGCGGCTCGCGCGATCGGCAGAGCGCCCGGCGGCAGCGCGTCGTCGACATGGATGTCGCCATTGGCGAAGCAGTAAGCGATGGGCATGGCGACTCCTGGTTTGTCGATGGCCCTGGGGATATCTTCGATACGTGCCAGTTTACGTGCTTTGCGTGCCATGCGTCGCCCGACTTTGGAGTAGGCCGATGAAAGCAGCGATTCTTGCCGCCCTGCTGTTGCTGGGTATGCCCTTGGGAGTACAGGCTTCACCGCCTTCGTCCGCGCATGCGCCGGCGAGGGCAGCGGTGGAAGTGGTGGTGCCGCTACCGCCGGCCCTGCTCGCTCCCCAGCCGGCGCGGCAATATCGTGCAGTGCCCCGCACTACGGAGTGTCGCCAGGCCGACGGCGGCGTGCGTATCGATACCGCCCGGCAGAGCTGCGCCGAGGACGAGCGTGCCGCGCAAGGGCCGCGCTTGAGTACCTCTGGCGATTGACGACATCCTGGGCAGCGGCGCGGGTGAGTGATAAAAGATGAATGACGAAACGGTTCAAGGGCCGTTCGCGCCCTACAATCACAACACCTGCTGGAGCCCCGTTCATGACCGCTGTACCCCAATCCCCCGTCGTCGCCCCGAGCATCGACTCCCAACGCCTTTGGTCTTCGCTGATGGAGATGGCCGAAATCGGCAAGACCCCGGGAGGGGGCAGCGGTCGCCTGGCGCTGAGCGAGAGCGACGGTGTCGGGCGGCGCCAGCTGATCGAGTGGGCCGAGGCGCTCGGCTGCTCGGTCACCATCGACGAGATCGGCAATCTGTTCATCCGTCGTGAAGGCAAGCGCCCCGAGCTCGACCCCGTGGCGTTCGGCAGCCATCTCGACACCCAGCCGCTGGGCGGGCGCTTCGACGGCGTGCTCGGCGTGCTCGCTGGGCTCGAGGTGCTGCGCACGCTCGACGCCGCGGGTATCGTCACCGAGCGCCCTCTGCTGCTGGTCGACTGGACCAACGAGGAGGGCAGCCGCTTCTCCCCGGCGATGATTTCCTCCGGGGTCTACGCCGGGGTGTTCGACAAGCAGTACATGCTCTCGCGCACCGACCGTGACGGCGTCACCCAGGGCGAGGCGCTGCGCGCGATCGGCTTCGAAGGCAGCGCGCCGATCGGTGAGCCGCGCTTCGCCCGCTTCTTCGAGCTGCACATCGAACAGGGGCCGGTGCTCGAAGATGAGGCGCTCGAGATCGGTGTGGTCGACGGCGTGCAGGGGATCAGTTGGTACGACGTGTGCTTCTCCGGGCAGGCCGCCCATTCAGGGACCACGCCGCTGCGGCTGCGCCATGACGCGCTGCGCGGTGCCAGCCGGATGATCGATCGGCTGCTCGACGAGGCGCTCGAGCAGGACCCCGATGCGAAGATCACCTTCGGCGAGCTCGATATCGTAAGCCCTTCGCGTAACGTAGTGCCGGCGCAGGTGCGCTTGACCGTCGACCTGCGCCACCTCGACGACCAGCGTCTCGCCTCGCTGGAGGCGCGTTTTCTCGATCACCTCGCCCGCGCGACCGAGCACACCGGGGTCGAGGCCACCTACGAGCGAATCTGGCATTCGCCTGCGGTTCGCTTCGATGCCGACTGCGTGGCGATGGTCGAGGATTCCGCGCGCCAGCGTGGGCTGAGCTTCCGGCGGATGCCGAGCGGGGCAGGCCATGACTCGGTCTACGTTGCCCGGGTCGCGCCGACCTCGATGATCTTCATCCCCTGCCTCGGCGGGATCAGCCACAACGAGGCCGAGTACTCGAGCCCCGAGCAGTGCGCCGCCGGCTGCCAGGTATTGTGCGACGCAGTGGTGCGGGCCGCCGGCTGAGTAGCGCCGCCCAAAGCCGATGCGGATAGGAGCCCGGCCCCCGTCGCTGACAGCGGCGGGGGCCGGGCTCTTCGTCGTTTCGCGCTCGGCTCAGTTGGCGGTGGAGAGGGCCTGATCAAGCAGCTCGGCGTTGTGACGCATCATCCCGAGGTAGGTGCTGCCCTCGCCATCGGCGGTCAGCGCATCGGCGTAAAGGGTGCCGGCGATCGGCAGCCCGCTCTCCTCGGCGAGCTGGCGCAGCGTCGACGGATTGGTCATGTTCTCGTAGAACAGCGCGCTGACCCGCTCGGCGCGCAGCATCCTCACCAGCTCGCCCATGTTCGCCGCCGAGGCTTCCGACTCGGTGGAGAGCCCGACCGGGGCGATGAAGCGCAGGCCGTAGGCATGGGAGAAGTAGCCGAACGACGCATGACCGGTGACCACGGTGGCCTCCTCCGGCAGCGCGTCGATCAGCTGGCGGATCCTGCCATCCAGCGCACGAATCTCACCGGTGTAGCGTTCGGCGTTGGCGCGGTAGTCCTCGGCGTTTTCCGGATCGACCGCGATCAGGCCGTCGCGGATGTTGGCGACGTAGATCTCGGCGTTGCGCAGGTCCTGCCAGGCGTGGGGATCGAAGCCGCCATGGGCATGGCCGTGACCTGCGTGGTCATCGTCATGTTTCTCGTGCGCATCATCTGCGCGATGGTGCTCCGCGCCGGTCAGGGGGCTCACTCCTTGGCTCGCGATGACCAACTCTCCAGCGTAGCCGGTGGCATCGATCAGTCGTTCCATCCAGCCTTCGAAGTTGAGCCCGTTGAACACCACCAGATCGGCGTTGCTCAGGCGACCTGCATCGCTCGGGCTCGGCGAGAACGAGTGGGTGTCGCCGCCGGGGCCGATCAGCTCGGTCACGGCGACATGGTCGCCACCGACTTCTCGCACCATGTCGCCGAGGATGCTGAAGCTGGCCACCACGTCGAGTTGATCGGCAGCCGGCGCCGAGAGGCTGGCGCTGAAGGCGAAGGCGCCGCAGAACAAGGCATGGAGCAAAGGGCGGGTCATGGGCCGGGGTCCTTGGTTTGACGAGGGAAGGTGGCGTCGCCGTAGCGTGCGGCCAGCGGCGAGGCACGCCGGCGTAGCCGCCGCCACAGGCTGTGGCGGCGGCCGAACAGCGCCGAGAGCAGATAGATACCGCCGCTGATCAGGATGATGCAGGGGCCGGAAGGCAGGTCGAGGTGGTAGGAGAGCAGCAGGCCCGCGACGCTCGAGCAGGCCGCGACCAGGATCGCGATCAGGATCAACCCTTCCAGGCGGCTGCTCCAGAACCGTGCGGCGGTGGCCGGCAGCATCATCAGTCCCACCGCCATCAGCGTGCCGAGGGTCTGGAAGCCGGCGGTGAGATTGAGCACCACCAGGGCGAGGAACAGGCCGTGGACCAAGCCGCCGCGTACGCCTTGGCCGCGCAGGAACAGCGGGTCCAGGCACTCGACCACCAGCGCCCGGAACATCAGCGCCAGGCCGAGCAGCGTCAGGCTCGAGATCGAGGCGATCAGCAGCAGCGCTGTGGTGTCGACGGCGAGTATCGAGCCGAACAGTACGTGGGTGAGATCGACGCTGTTGCCGCCGAGCGAGACGATCAGCACCCCGGCGGCCAGCGAGATGAGAAAGAAGCTCGCCATCGCGGCGTCCTCGCGGTGCCCGGTCATCTGCGATACCGAGCCGGCGAGCCCCGCCACCACCAGCCCCGAGAGGATGCCGCCGAGGCTCATCATCGGCAGCGAGAAACCGGCGAACAGGAAGCCCAGCGCGATGCCGGGCAGGATGGCGTGGGACATCGCATCGCCGATCAGGCTCATCCCGCGCATCATCAAGAACACCCCGAGCGGGGGCGCGGCGATCGACAGCGCCAGCGAGGCGACCAGTGCGCGGCGCATGAAGCCGAATTCGACCAGCGGGGCGAATAGCGCGAGCAGGGCGTCGATCATGGCCGCGCTCCGCTGAGCAGGCGCTGGGCGGTCTGCAGGCAGCGCTGGTGGATGTCGTGGGCGGGGATGATCTCCTCGGGCGCGAACCATTCGCCGCGGCCCTCGGCGAGCACCAGCACGCGATCGGCGAGCTGGGCGAGCTGCTGCATGTCGTGCAGCACCACCACCAGCGTCGCGCCCTGCGCGGCCATCTCGCGGAACACCTCGGTGAGTACCTCGACGCTTGCGCTGTCGACATTGGCGAAGGGCTCGTCGAGCACCAGCAGCTCAGCCTGCTGCATCAGTGTCCGGCCGATCAGCGCGCGCTGGCGCTGGCCGCCCGAGAGTTCGCCGAGCGGACGGTGGGCGAGCTCGGAGATGCCGAGCCGCTCCATGATCTCGCGTCCGCGCCGATAGTGGGCGCGACTGTAGCCACGCAGCGCGCCGTGGCTGGGCCAGCAGCCGGTCATCACCAGCTCCTCGACGCTCATCGGGAAGCTCAGGTCCAACGCCAGCTGCTGGGGCAGCCAGGCCCGCCGTTCCTTGGGTACCGCGCAGTGCACAGTGCCCGTGATCGGTGCGAGCACGCCCATGATCCCAGCGAGCAGCGTGCTCTTGCCGGCGCCGTTGGCGCCGACCAGCGCGGTCACCGAACCCACGGGGAATTCGCCGCTGACACCCTCGAGCACCATCCTGCCGCCCTGGGCGAGGCTGAGCTCGTCCAGCGCCAGGGCAACGGTCGGTTCGCTCATCCCAGCCACCCCCCGGCCCACAGCACCGCGAGCCAGAGCAGGCCGATCGGCAGTCCGGCGAGCAGAGCGCGGCGCCAAGCGGCGAGCGACATCAAGGAAAAATGACACGGACGATCGCGGAGGTGACGGTGGGCCATGAACTATCCTGCGAAGGCCGCTGGTGCAAACCAGCGAGAAAGATTGGAGCTAACGGTCGAGAGTGCGCAGTTATAACATAACGAGATGGCGGTTTTCGACCCCGACCGATAGCTTCTTTGACCGTCAGGCACGAGCACTGAGGTGGGGTTCGCTCCAATACGCTCGTGCTTGGCGAAGGCTTTGGCATAATCGCAGCACATCCTTGGTTGGAGTCCACCATGTCGTCCACCGCATCTCCCTTGGCGAGCGCCATCATCGACCTGCGCGCTGAGCTCTCGCGTCGAGGCCAGCGCCTGCTGGTCTGGTGCGATGGGTTCGAGGAGGCGTCGCTGCATGCGCTGCTCGCCGGGCTCGGCGGGCAGCGCAGGCTGTGGGTCGGCGAGGCCGGGGCCCAGCCTTCGGAAGGCTTCGAGTGGCTGCAGCCCGGGCAGGCGCGGCGACGGCTCGGCGAGGAGTGCGACGCCTTGGTGTTCGACGCCCGCGAAGGCTTCGACCTCGACGCCTTCGGTGCCGTCGCCGGCACCCTGCGTGCGGGCGGCTGTCTGCTGCTGCTCAGCGCGCCGGCGAGTTTCTCCGGTCGCTTCGGTTCGCGGCTGCGTCGGCTGCTCGAAAATGATGCGGGCGTCGCTCGGTTGGAGCGGGATCGGCTACGGCTGCCGGAGCTGCCACCAGCGCCGGACTGGCGGCCCGGGCGCGATTCGCTGGGCTGCCTCAGCGCAGACCAGCGCCGTGCGGTCGACGGGCTGGTGGCGCTCAAGCGACGCCGGCCGCTGGTCATCACCGCTGATCGGGGCCGCGGCAAGAGCGCGGCGCTCGGTATCGCCGCCGCGGTTCGGCTGAACCAGGATGGCGGTGAGCTGCTGGTCACCGCGCCCAGCGCGGCGGCGGTGGAAAGCCTGTTCGAGCAGCTCGGGCATCACGCGCCCGAGGGGCGGCGCGAGGGCGCGCTGTTCCTGCATCCGCGGGGCAGTTTGCGCTACCTCGACCCCGAGACGCTGGTCGAAGCGCTCGAGCAGCCGGAACCGATCGGCGGCGCTGGCAGCACCATGCTCGTGGATGAAGCCGCCGCGCTTCCGCCGGCGCTGCTGGCGCGCTGCCTGGAGCGCTTTCCACGGATCGCCTTCGCCACCACCACCCACGGCTATGAAGGCAGTGGGCGCGGCTTCGCGATCCGTTTTCGCCAGCGGCTCGATCAGCGTACCCCGGACTGGCGGGCGCTCGAGCTCGAGACCCCGGTGCGCTGGGCGCCGGGGGATCCGCTCGAAGCGCTCACCACCCGGCTTTTGTTTCTCGATGCCGAGATCGACGAAACCGAGCCGGCACCGGGCGAGGTGACGATCGAGCGCTTCGATCGCGACCGGCTCCAGCAGGACGAGGCGGCGCTCGGCGAACTCTTCGGCCTGCTGGTGCAGGCCCACTACCGCACCGCGCCGAGCGATCTGGCCCGGCTGCTCGACCAGCGCGGCGTCGAACTTTGGGGCGCCCGCGCTGGCGGCCGGCTGCTCGGCGTCGCCGCCACCCTCGACGAGGGCGGTTTTCCCGCGCCCTTGGCCGAGTCGGTGGCGCGCGGTGAGCGCCGCCTGCCCGGCGAGCTGCTGCCTCAGTCGCTGGCGCTGCATGAGGGGCTGGCGGAGGCGGCGCTTTTGCGCTGGCGGCGAGTGATGCGGATCGCCGTGCATCCCGGCGCGCAGCGACGCGGTATCGGCCGCCGGCTGATCGAGCGGATCTCCTTCGATGCCGCCGGCAAGGGGATCGCGATGCTCGGCGCCAGCTTCGGGGCGAGTCGCGAGCTGCTCGACTTCTGGTTCGCGGTCGGCTGTACCCCGCTGCGGCTTGGGCTCAAGCGCGAGCGCTCCAGCGGTGAGCACGCGCTGATGGTCGGCCGCGCGCTGGATGCCGGGGGGGCAGCACTTTCGCGCCAGTGCCGCGAGCACTTCTGCGATGCCCTGGCCGAACGTCTGGCGTTCGAGCTGCGCGGGCTGGAGGTTGAGCTCGCGGCCCGGCTGCTCGCGCCGTTGCCGCTCGCCGTCGAACCGGCGCTCGGTGTCGCGCTCGCGCGTCTCGGACTCGGGCATGCGCCGCTCGCGCCCTATCGTGGGCTGCTCAAGCGCCACTGGGGCAGCCTGAGCGAGCGGCTGTCGGAGGAGGCGAGGGAGGGCCTGCTTGGCTTGCTGTATCAGGGGCGTGACGAAGCCTGGCTCGCACGCCGCCACGGTGGTGAGGGGCGCGCCGCGGGCGAGGCCCTGTGGCGCGGCTGGTGCGCGCGCACCGTGGACGGTTGATCGCCACGCGGGCAAGGAGGACGATAAGGCCTGACTGAGTCCCCCACCAGGAGTTTCGCATGTCCGCCGTGTCGCCCAACGCTCATCTCGACTCGCTCTCGCCGGCGCCGCTCTGGCGCCATTTCAGGATGCTCTGCGATACGCCGCGTCCCTCCGGGCAGGAGGAGGCGGTGATGCGCAATATCGTCTCCTGGGCAGAGGGGCGCGGTTTCTCCACTTCACGTGATCAGGCCGGCAATCTGCTGGTACGGCGCTCCGCCTCCCCCGGGTTCGAGTCGGTGCCGATGGTGACGCTGCAAAGCCATGTCGACATGGTGTCCCAGGCCGATGTCGAGCACGATTTCAGCCGCGATCCGATCCTGACCGAGGTGCGCGATGGCTGGCTCTGGGCGCGCGGCACCACGCTCGGTGCCGACAATGGCATCGGCGCCGCCGCAGCGCTTGCGCTCCTCGACGACGACGAACTGGTGCACGGTCCGCTCGAGGCGCTGTTCACCGTCGCCGAGGAGACCTCGCTGGTCGGTGCCACCCAGCTCGCGCCGAACTGGCTCGAGGGGCGCTACCTGCTCAACCTGGATTCCGAGGATCGCGGCGAGGTGTACATCGGCTGTGCCGGCGGCGTGCACGTGGGGCTCGAGGAGCGCTTCGACATCGCCTCGCTCGAGTCGGGCTGGACCGTCGCCCGGCTGAGCCTCGATGGACTCAAGGGTGGCCACTCCGGCGTCGACATCCACCAGCAGTTCGGCAGCGCCAACCGGCTGCTGCCGCGCGCGCTGCTGACCCTGCTCGACGGTTTGGACAGCGGTGCGCTGCGGCTGCTCGACTATCACGGCGGCACCATGGGCAACGCGATCACGCGCTCGGCGAGCGCACTGGTCGCGCTGCCGGCGGCGGGCTTCGATGATGCCCGCGGGCAGATTGCGAGCCTGGAAGCGACCCTGCGTACCGAACTCGCTGTCGTCGAGCAGGGGCTGGCGCTGCGGCTCGAGCCTGAGGAGTGCGCTGGCGCGGCGCTCGGTGCGCAGGATTCCGCCCGGGTGATTCGGCTGCTCGCCGCACTTCCCTACGGCGTCGAGCGCTACAGCGATGAGATCGAGGGAACGGTCGAGACCTCCAACAATCTCGGCATCGTCGCGCTCGAGGAGGGCGCGCTGCGCCTCGATACGATGATCCGTTCACTGCGCGACAGCGCCGCGCTGGCGCTCGCCGCCCGGATCGAGGCGCTGTGTCGGCTGGGCGGCTTCGCGCCCAAGCGCAGCAGCTTCTATCCCGGCTGGACGCCCTCGGCTGCCTCGCCGCTGCTCACCCGCTTCGAGGAGCTGCACCAGCGCATCGAAGGCCATGCGCCGCAGATCAAGGTGATCCATGCCGGGCTCGAGTGCGGGATCATCGGTGCCAAGTACCCGCAGCTCGAGATGATCTCGTTCGGTCCGACGATTCGTGGCGCCCACTCCCCGAGCGAGCGGGTCGAACTCGCCGCAGTGGAGGCGTTCTGGGCCCTGCTGCGTGGAATGATCGCTTCGCTCGCCGAGCGCCCGCTACTGCGATGAACGCAATCGAGCGGCGGCGCTTCGCCTGCCCGACGCTGAGCGCGCCGATGGCCACCGGCGATGGCCTGCTGGTACGCCTGTCGCCGCTGCGCGACGGGCTCGATGGCGCGGCGGCCGCAATGCTGGCCGAGGCGGCGCGGCGCTATGGCAGCGGCGAGTTCGAGCTGACCCGGCGCGGCAATCTCCAGGTGCGCGGGTTCGATGCCCCGGGGGCTTTGGCGTTCGCCACCGCGGCGAAGCGGCTCGCTGACCAGCGCTCGGGGCCGCTGCCGCTGGCGCTCGAACCGCTCTGCGACGACCCTTTGGCTGGGCGACTGGCGGCCCTGCGTGATCAGCTGGCGGCGAGGCTCGCCGGCTTCGAGACGCCGCTCGCGGCGAAGTGCTCGGTGCTGCTCGAGCGCCGCGGTGACTGGGGCTTCGCCGGTCTGGCGGCTGACCTGCGCCTGCGTCTCGACGGCGATCGACTGTCGCTCGGGATCGATGGCGATGCCGCCTTGGCGTGCTGGTTCTCGGCGAGCGGAGCGCCGGTGTTGCTGTGCGATGCGGCGATGGTGGTGCTCGAGCGGCTCGCCGGCGCTGGTCGGCGTGCGCGGGGCGTGGCGCTGCGCTCGGACCGCACGCTTGCCGCACAGCTCGAGGCGCTGGGGTTTCGCCCATCGCTTGCGCCGGCTTCAGCGCCGGCGGTGGTACCCGGCAGTTTGCGCCGTGGCACGCTGGTGGTGGGCTGTCCGTTCGGTGCCTTGCCAAGCGCGCGGTTCGAGGCCCTGGCGGCGCTGTGCCTGCATCACGGGCTTCGCTGCTGGCCGCTGCCTGGCCGGCTGATGCTGCTCGCAGGCGAGGCGCTGGGCGGGCCTGGCACCGATGCCATTCGAGACGAGCTCGCCGGACTCGGGATGGTGCTGGATCAACGTGATCCGAGGCTTCGCATCGAGGCTTGCCGAGGCAGGCCCGGCTGCGCCTCGGCGGGCTTCGACACGCGTGCGCTGGCCGAACGGCTGGTGCAGCAGCTCGCCGTCCTCGATCCTGCTGGCCGCGTCGAGCTGCATTTGTCCGGCTGTCCCAAGGGCTGCGCGCGCAGCCGGCCAGCGGCGGTCTGCCTGGTCGGGGGCGAGCGCGAAGGCATGCTTGGCGTGGTGCTCGATGGCCGCGCCGATGGACTGCGCCAGGCGTGGCTCAACGATGACGCCGAGTGCGTCGCCGCTGCGCTGCCCGCGCTGCTGGCTCGTGGCTGATTCGGCGGCTCCATTGCTTCGCGGCCTTCGAGTTTCCAGCATCGGTTTAAAGTACAATCCTCCCCTTCGTGCGGCCATTGCGGTCGCGATCATCAGTTCTCGCCGAATGCCTTTCGCGTTCGGCCGTGTTTGTTGGGACGCGATCGACCATGAGCGAGCGCCATGACTACCAACGCGACGGTCGCGCCATTTATGAGCGCTCCTTCGCGATCATCCGCGCCGAGGCCGACCTCGCCCGCTTCAACGAGCTCGAGCGCACCGTCGCTGTGCGTATGATCCACGCCTGCGGGGTGGTCGAGCTGGCCGAGCGGATCGCTTTCGGCCACGACTTCGCCGCACGCGCTCGCGCGGCGCTGCGCGCCGGCGCCCCAATCCTCTGCGACGCCGAAATGGTCGAGCGAGGGGTCACCCGTGCGCGGCTGCCGGCGGACAATCCGGTGATCTGCACCCTGCGCGACCCGCGCACGCCAGATATCGCCGAGCGGATTGGCAACACACGTTCCGCGGCGGCGATGCAGCTCTGGGAGGAGCAGCTCGAAGGCGCGGTGGTGGTCATCGGCAATGCGCCGACCGCGCTGTTCCATCTGCTCGAAATGATCGCCTCCGGCGCGCCGAGGCCGGCTGCGGTGATCGGCGTGCCGGTCGGTTTCGTCGGTGCCCAGGAGTCCAAGCAAGCGCTTGCCGAGAGCGAGCTGGCTCTGCCCTACGTGGTGGTAAGGGGACGAATGGGCGGCAGTGCGATCGCCTCCGCCGCGGTCAACGCGCTGGCGAGCGACGCTCTGTGAGCGGGGCGGGCAGGCTGCTTGGCGTAGGCGTGGGTCCTGGCGACCCTGAGCTGCTTACGCTCAAGGCGGTGCGCGCACTCGAGCAGGCCGATCTGATCGCCTACTTCGCCAAGGCTGGCAACCGTAGCCATGCACTGTCGGTCGTCGCCGACTTTCTTCCACGCGGGCTCGAACGGCTGGCGCTGGAGTATCCGGTGACCACCGAGCTCGATCGCTTCGACCCCGAGTATCGCCGCCAGATCGATGCCTTCTACGCCGACTCGGCACGGCTGCTCGCCGCCCATCTCGAGGCCGGTCGCACGGTTGCCGTGCTCTCGGAGGGCGACCCGCTGTTCTTCGGCTCCTACATGCACTTGCACGTACGCCTGGCCCACCGTTTCGACGCTGAGGTGATTCCCGGCGTGACCGGGATGTCCGGCGGCTGGTCGAGCGCGCAGTTGCCGATCTGCCAGGGCGACGACGTGTTCAGCGTGATTCCCGCCACCCTCGATGAAGCGACGCTCTCCGCGCGGTTGGCGTCCAGCGAGGCGGCGGTGATCATGAAGGTCGGGCGCAATCTCGCCAAGGTGCGGCGCTCGCTCGCCGCCAGCGGTAGGCTGGAGCGAGCGGTCTACGTCGAGCGGGCGACCCAGCCCGGTGCGCTGACGCTGCCGCTGACGCTAAAGGCCGACGATGCGGCGCCTTATTTTTCCCTCGTGCTGGTACCCGGCTGGAGCTCGCTGGAGTTCGAGTCGCCGCTTTGGACGCCAAGCGAGGAGGGTCGATGAGCGCTGGTAAGCTGAGCGTGGTGGGGCTTGGCCCGGGTGATGCCCGTTTTCTGACTCCCGAGGCGCAGGCCGCGCTCGATCGGGCCGAATGGCTCTACGGCTATGCGCCCTATCTCGATCGCATCGAGGTGCGCTCGGAGCAGCGCAAGATTCCCTCCGATAACCGGGTCGAGGCCGAACGTGCCTATGAGGCGCTGGCCGCTGTGGTCGAAGGGCGCCGAGTGGCGATGGTATCCGGGGGCGATCCCGGGGTGTTCGCGATGGCCGCCGCAGTGTGCGAGCAGGTGGAGCGGGGGCCCGAGGCGTTTCGTACCCTGGAGCTCGAGATCGTCCCCGGGATCAGTGCGATGCTGGCCGCGGCGGCGGCCTGCGGCGCGCCGCTCGGCCACGATTTCTGCGTTATCTCGCTGTCTGACAACCTCAAGCCCTGGACGCTGATCGAGCGCCGACTCGATGCCGCCGCTGAGGTCGGCTTCGCCATGGCTTTCTACAATCCAATTTCCAAGGCTCGCCCATGGCAGCTCGACAGCGCCTTTTCGCGTCTGCGCGAACGGCTGCCCGCGGCGACCCCGGTGGTGTTCGCGCGTGCGGTAGGGCGGGTGGATCAGCGGCTACGGGTGAGCTCGCTCCACGAGGCGAGCGGCGAATGGGCCGACATGGCGACGCTGGTGATCGTCGGCTCCCCGGCGACCCGGGTGATCGAACGGCCCGGACGGCCGCCGCTGGTTTACACCCCTCGCCGTGCTTGACTGTTTTTCGCCCTCAACGGGCCTTTTCTGGGAGTAGTGCGATGCTCGAGGTGTCTGAATATTTCGCTGGTAAGGTCAAGTCGATCGCGTTGGCGCAGCCGGAGGGACGGGCGACCATCGGGGTGATGGCGGCGGGAGAGTATCGCTTCTCCACCGCCGAGCGCGAGATCATGCAGGTGATCAGCGGCGAACTCGGTGTGTTGCTTCCTGGCGAGGATGAGTGGCGCCGGTTCACCGATGGAGAGCGTTTCGAGGTGCCGGCGCAGAGCGCGTTCGACGTCCGTGTCGCTCGCGACAGCGCTTATCTCTGCGAGTACCGCTGAGGTTCAGCTGGCCAGCAGGTCGCGCTGACGCACCACCCAGCCGAGCACTGCATCGATGTTGGCTACCGTAGTCAGCGGGAGCGTGACCGGACGTTCGATCATCACCACCTCGATGCCTAGCGTCCGGGCGGCGAGTAGCTTGGCGCTGACCGCGCCGGCACCGCTGTTCTTGGTCACCAGCACCTCGACTCCTTCCCGCTCGAACAAGGCCCGCTCCTGGTCGTGGTTGAACGGGCCACGCGCCAGCAGGCTTTCGAACCTGGGCAGTGCCGGTGGCGGATCGAGCGGATCGACGCTGCGCACCAGATAGTGGTGATGCGGGGCGCGTTCGAACGCAGCGAGCTGCTGGCGGCCGATCGTCAGCATCACTCGGCGGGGCCGCTCGCCGAGCAGGGCGGGGGCATCTTCCACGCTGGCGCAGTGGCGCCAACGGTCTTCTTGGCTCGGCGTCCAACCCGGGCGCAGCAGGCGCAAGGTCGGCACGCCGGCCTTCGTCGCCGCCTCGGCCGCGTTGCTGGCGATGCGCGCGGCGAACGGATGGGTGGCGACGACCATTGCGTCGATGCCTTGTTCGATCAGGTACTCGGCCAGCCCCTCGACGCCGCCGAATCCGCCCGTGCGAACCGGCACCGGCTGCGGTGCGGGGTGCTTGGTGCGACCAGCGAGCGAGAGCACGATCTCAAGGCCCGGGTGGTCAGCCAGTCTGGCCGCGAGGGCGCGGGCATCGAAGGTGCCGCCGAGAATCAGGACGCGGCTCGGAGCGTGACGATACATGGCAACCTCCAGCGTGGTGCGGGCAGGGAGTGAAGACGATGTCGGATATTCAGCGTAGCAGGCAGGCGCCGCCGTCGGCGAGTAGGTCTGCGTGGCTGGCGGTGGTCGGGATCAACGAAGATGGCGTAGCCGGGCTCGGCGCGGCGGCGCGCAGCGCGGTGAGCGAAGCTGACTATGTGTTCGGCGGAGCGCGCCACCTGGCGCTGGCCGAGCCGCTGATCCTGGGTGCCGCAGAGCAGTGGTCGTTGCCGCTCGAGAGGAGCCTGGCGCGGGTCGAGGCGCTGCGCGGCGAGCGGGTCGCGGTGCTCGCCTCCGGTGATCCCTTCTGCTACGGCATCGGCAGTGTGCTGGCGCGGCGGATCGCCATCGATGAGATGCGGGTCTATCCGGCGCCTTCGGCCTACAGCCTCGCCTGCGCGCGGTTGGGTTGGGCGCAGCAGACGACCGAACTGGTATCGCTGCACGGTCGTCCGCTGGCGCGGATCGACCCGCACCTGCGCGAAGGTGCGAGGCTAGTGGTTCTGACCTCCGACGCCGAAGCGCCCGGGCTGATCATCGAGCGGCTCCGCTCGCTGGGCTGTGGCGCGTCGCTGGTGGTGCTGCTCGAAGCGCTGGGCGGGCCGCGTGAGCGGGTGCGCCGCTTTCGTGTCGATGATTTCTCCCTCGCAGCCGGGCAGGTGGATCCGCTCAACCTGCTCGCGTTCGAGATCCATCGTGACCGATCCTCACGCCCGCGGCTGGGGGTTGGCCGCCGGATCGACTGCTTCGAACACGATGGCCAGATCACCAGCCTAGAACTGCGCGCGCTGACGCTTTCGCGGTTGGCGCCGAGGGATGGCGACAGGCTGTGGGATCTCGGTGCTGGAGCTGGCTCGGTGGCGATCGAGTGGCTGGCGATCGACCCAGGTCTCGACGCCGTGGCGGTGGAGGCGAACCCCGCGCGGGTGGCAGCGATCGCGCGCAACGCAGCGCGTTTCGGCTGCGAGCGGCTGGAGATCATCGAGGGGCGGATGCCGCAGGTACTGGCGCGGCTCGAAGGGAGGCCTGAGGCAATTTTCATCGGCGGAGGGGCCAGTGAGCCTGCAACCTTCGAGTTCGCCCTGGCCGCGCTCGCGCCCGGTGGACGCTTGGTCGCCAATGCGGTGACGCTCGAGAGCGAGGCGATGTTGCTGGAGCGCTTTCGCCTATTGGGAGGCGAACTCACCCGGGTTGGCATCGAGCGGGCCGAGCCGCTCGGGAAAATGTCCGGCTGGCGGCCGGCGCGCAGCGTCATCCAATGGTACTGGTGCAAACCCTGGAACAGCGAGGAGCCCGCATGAGCGTGCACTTCATCGGCGCCGGTCCCGGCGCTTTCGATCTGATCACGGTGCGAGGACGTGACCTGCTCGCCCTTTGCCCGGTGTGTCTCTACGCCGGGTCGACGGTCGATGTTCGCATGCTCGACTACTGCCCGGCGGGGGCTCGCAAGATCGACACCGCGCCGCTCGATCTCGCCGCGATAGAAGCCGAGTACCTGCGCGCCTGGGAGCGTGGGGAAGAGGTCGCCCGGCTCCATTCGGGGGATCTGTCGATCTACAGCGCGCTCGCCGAACAGCTCCGGGTGCTCGAGCGCCTTGGCATTCCCTACACCCTGACGCCAGGAGTGCCGGCCTTCGCCGCTGCAGCCGCCGCGCTTGGGCGCGAGCTGACCGTGCCCGAGGTCGCCCAGAGCCTGGTGTTGACCCGGCTTTCCGGGCGCGCATCCAGGATGCCGGCTAGCGAGACGCTTGAAAACTTTGCCCGCAGCGGCGCGACGCTGGCTATTCATCTGGCCATTCACCGGCTCTCAGAGGTGGTCGAGCGGCTGCGGCCATTTTACGGAGACGAGTGTCCGGCCGCAGTGGTCTATCGTGCGAGCTGGCCGGAAGAGCGGCTGGTCGAGGCGCGGCTCGACCGTATCGAAGCCGAGCTCGCCGAAGCACCGATCGAACGTAGCGCGCTGATCCTGGTGGGCCCCGCGCTGGGAGTAGGCGAGTTTCGCGCCAGCGCCCTCTACCAGGCCGGCTATTGCCGCCGGTTTCGTTGAGTCTTGGCGGTATGTTGGACCTTTGGGTCATAAATCTGCGGAAAGGGCTTGCCAAGTGGCGAGGGGGTCTATAAAGTACGCCCTCGCTGACCGGGGTTAACCCGCAGCGGGAAGAGCAAGTCATTGATTGTTTTGGTGTTTCAGGTTGGTTCGGGAGCGGGTGTTTGGCTGGCTCCGAACGACGCTTCCTCAAGGAAGTGGTTGACACCAAAGCGTTTCTGAGTAGAATGCTCATCCACTCGACGCAGGGCACGCTTCTTCGAAGCAAGGTTCAGCCCGCGACGAGACGCTCTTTAACAAGTCGATCAGGCAATTTGTGTGGGCGCTCGGCTCGATGAGACGGCAACGTCACTGATGTATCCAGTCAGGCATCGAGGCAGCGACCACAAAGGCAAGCGATCCATCGTTTGTCGATGTAACAGCTCTGTCGAGCCAGGCTAAGCCGTCCGTCTTTTCGAAGGTGGGGGGCAGCAAGATTTAAACTGAAGAGTTTGATCATGGCTCAGATTGAACGCTGGCGGCAGGCCTAACACATGCAAGTCGAGCGGCAGCACGGGGAGCTTGCTCCCTGGTGGCGAGCGGCGGACGGGTGAGTAATGCATGGGAATCTGCCCGGTAGAGGGGGATAACGTGTGGAAACGCACGCTAATACCGCATACGTCCTACGGGAGAAAGGAGGGGATCTTCGGACCTTCCGCTATCGGATGAGCCCATGTCGGATTAGCTAGTTGGTAGGGTAAAGGCCTACCAAGGCGACGATCCGTAGCTGGTCTGAGAGGATGATCAGCCACACTGGGACTGAGACACGGCCCAGACTCCTACGGGAGGCAGCAGTGGGGAATATTGGACAATGGGGGCAACCCTGATCCAGCCATGCCGCGTGTGTGAAGAAGGCCTTCGGGTTGTAAAGCACTTTCAGCGAGGAGGAACGCCTTTGGGTTAATACCCTGGAGGGGGGACGTTACTCGCAGAAGAAGCACCGGCTAACTCCGTGCCAGCAGCCGCGGTAATACGGAGGGTGCGAGCGTTAATCGGAATTACTGGGCGTAAAGGGCGCGTAGGCGGTCTGTTAAGCCAGATGTGAAAGCCCCGGGCTCAACCTGGGAACAGCATTTGGAACTGGCGGACTTGAGTGCAGGAGAGGAAGGTAGAATTCCCGGTGTAGCGGTGAAATGCGTAGAGATCGGGAGGAATACCAGTGGCGAAGGCGGCCTTCTGGACTGACACTGACGCTGAGGCGCGAAAGCGTGGGTAGCAAACAGGATTAGATACCCTGGTAGTCCACGCCGTAAACGATGTCAACTAGCCGTTGGATCCCTTGAGGATTTAGTGGCGCAGCTAACGCACTAAGTTGACCGCCTGGGGAGTACGGCCGCAAGGCTAAAACTCAAATGAATTGACGGGGGCCCGCACAAGCGGTGGAGCATGTGGTTTAATTCGATGCAACGCGAAGAACCTTACCTACCCTTGACATCCAGAGGACTATCCAGAGATGGATGGGTGCCTTCGGGAACTCTGAGACAGGTGCTGCATGGCTGTCGTCAGCTCGTGTTGTGAAATGTTGGGTTAAGTCCCGTAACGAGCGCAACCCCTATCCTTATTTGCCAGCGATTCGGTCGGGAACTCTAAGGAGACTGCCGGTGACAAACCGGAGGAAGGTGGGGACGACGTCAAGTCATCATGGCCCTTACGGGTAGGGCTACACACGTGCTACAATGGCGAGTACAGAGGGTTGCGAAGCGGCGACGTGAAGCCAATCCCAGAAAGCTCGCCTCAGTCCGGATTGGAGTCTGCAACTCGACTCCATGAAGTCGGAATCGCTAGTAATCGCGAATCAGAATGTCGCGGTGAATACGTTCCCGGGCCTTGTACACACCGCCCGTCACACCATGGGAGTGGATTGCACCAGAAGTGGCTAGTTTAACCTTCGGGAGAACGGTCACCACGGTGTGGTTCATGACTGGGGTGAAGTCGTAACAAGGTAGCCGTAGGGGAACCTGCGGCTGGATCACCTCCTTAAACGACAGCGCCGTGGTTGAGCCGAGTACCCACACCAAATTGCCTGATCGGAATAGAGCGAGTACTGCACGAGAAAGTCAGCTCGGTACAGTGTCAGTGCACGAAGCCGGGTCTGTAGCTCAGTTGGTTGGAGCGCATCCCCTGACCTTATGGAAAGCAGGGTGAGGTCGGCCGGCCGAGGTTGGCAAGTCAAGCTTGAGTGCACGAAGCCGGGTCTGTAGCTCAGTTGGTTAGAGCGCATCCCCTGACCTTGTGGAAAGCAGGGTGAGGTCGGCAGTTCGAAGTATGCCGAAGGTAAGCTCTGAGTGCCCGAAGCTGGGTCTGTAGCTCAGTTGGTTAGAGCGCACCCCTGATAAGGGTGAGGTCGGCAGTTCGAATCTGCCCAGACCCACCATTCTCCTGGTTGGATCTGTGAGAGCGGTGACGACAACGGGGCCTTAGCTCAGCTGGGAGAGCGCCTGCTTTGCACGCAGGAGGTCAGCGGTTCGATCCCGCTAGGCTCCACCATCGATTCGTTTGAATCGAGGTCGCTGTCCAAGCCAACGAAGAAAACACCGATGCCAGTCGCAAACCAATGTCCTCCGGATCAAAGAGGAAGACGTGGGTTTCCGACTGTCTTCGCGACAGTACGCTCTTTAACAATGTGGATCATGCTGACCAAGTCCAGCGCGAACACCGGGGTGGAGACCTCGTGTCGTGAACGCTGGCCTGCCGGCCGCAAGGCGGGCAGAGAGATACGTCTCAAGCGTATCCGGCGAAATTGTTTTCGTTGATCGGTGACCAGACCCCTTCGGGTTATATGGTCAAGCGATTAAGCGCACACGGTGGATGCCTTGGCAGCCAGAGGCGATGAAAGACGTGATAGCCTGCGATAAGCGTTGGGGAGGTGGCAAATGACCTTTGATCCAGCGATTTCTGAATGGGGAAACCCACCGGCCAGAAGGTCGGTATCCGTACGCCAATACATAACGTACGGAGGCGAACCGGGAGAACTGAAACATCTAAGTACCCCGAGGAAAAGACATCAATTGAGATTCCCCCAGTAGCGGCGAGCGACCGGGGAGAAGCCCTTAAGCAGCTTATGTTCTAGTGGAACCGTCTGGAAAGTCGGGCCGTAGCGGGTGATAGCCCCGTACATGAAAGGGCATAGGGTGTGAAAACGAGTAGGACGGGGCACGTGAAACCCTGTCTGAACATGGGGGGACCATCCTCCAAGGCTAAATACTCCTGGCTGACCGATAGTGAACCAGTACCGTGAGGGAAAGGCGAAAAGAACCCCGGCGAGGGGAGTGAAATAGATCCTGAAACCGTGTGCGTACAAGCAGTGGGAGCAGGCAAGTCCTGTGACTGCGTACCTTTTGTATAATGGGTCAGCGACTTATTCTCAGTAGCGAGCTTAACCGTATAGGGGAGGCGTAGGGAAACCGAGTCTTAAATGGGCGACATAGTTGCTGGGAATAGACCCGAAACCGGGCGATCTATCCATGGGCAGGTTGAAGGTTGAGTAACATCAACTGGAGGACCGAACCGGGATCTGTTGAAAAAGATTCGGATGACCTGTGGATCGGAGTGAAAGGCTAATCAAGCTCGGAGATAGCTGGTTCTCCTCGAAAGCTATTTAGGTAGCGCCTCACGTATCACCATCGGGGGTAGAGCACTGTTTCGGCTAGGGGCCCATCCCGGGTTACCAACCCGAGGCAAACTCCGAATACCGATGAGTGCAGCGTGGGAGACACACGGCGGGTGCTAACGTCCGTCGTGAAAAGGGAAACAACCCAGACCGTCAGCTAAGGCCCCAAAATTCTGGTTAAGTGGGAAACGATGTGGGAAGGCTTAGACAGCTAGGAGGTTGGCTTAGAAGCAGCCATCCTTTAAAGAAAGCGTAATAGCTCACTAGTCGAGTCGGCCTGCGCGGAAGATGTAACGGGGCTCAAACCAGGTGCCGAAGCTACGGGTTCAGGTCTATGGCCTGAGCGGTAGAGGAGCGTTGTGTACGCCTGCGAAGGTGGATCGTAAGGTCTGCTGGAGGTATCACAAGTGCGAATGCTGACATGAGTAACGACAAGGGGTGTGAAAACCACCCCCGCCGGAAGACCAAGGGTTTCTGTTCGACGTCAATCGGAGCAGAGTGAGTCGGCCCCTAAGGCGAGGCCGAAAGGCGTAGTCGATGGGAAACGGGTCAATATTCCCGTACCAGACGTTACTGCGATGGGGGGACGGAGAAGGCTAGGCGGGCCCGGCGTTGGTTGTCCGGGTAAAAGTAGGTAGGCCGAATCTCCTGGCAAATCCGGAGGTTCAAAGCCGAGATACGAGACGAACCAGTTTTTCGGAACTGGGAAGCCGTTGATGCCACGCTTCCAGGAAAAGCCTCTAAGCTTCAGGTAACGTGTGACCGTACCCCAAACCGACACAGGTGGTCAGGTAGAGAATACCAAGGCGCTTGAGAGAACTCGGGTGAAGGAACTAGGCAAAATGGCACCGTAACTTCGGGAGAAGGTGCGCCGGCGTAGGGTGAAGAGACTAGCTCTCGGAGCGCGAACCGGTCGAAGAGTCCAGGTGGCTGCAACTGTTTATTAAAAACACAGCACTCTGCTAACGCGTAAGCGGACGTATAGGGTGTGACGCCTGCCCGGTGCCGGAAGGTTAATTGATGGTGTTAGCTTAGGCGAAGCTCCTGATCGAAGCCCCGGTAAACGGCGGCCGTAACTATAACGGTCCTAAGGTAGCGAAATTCCTTGTCGGGTAAGTTCCGACCTGCACGAATGGCGTAATGATGGCCACACTGTCTCCACCCGAGACTCAGTGAAATTGAAATCGCTGTGAAGATGCAGTGTACCCGCGGCTAGACGGAAAGACCCCGTGAACCTTTACTACAGCTTCACACTGGACGCTGATGTTGCTTGTGTAGGATAGCTGGGAGGCTATGAACCCTGGACGCCAGTTCGGGGGGAGCCAACCTTGAAATACCAGCCTGGCATCATTGGCGTTCTAACTTGCCCCCGTGATCCGGGGGAAGGACAGTGTGTGGTGGGTAGTTTGACTGGGGCGGTCTCCTCCCAAAGAGTAACGGAGGAGCACGAAGGTACCCTCAGCACGGTTGGAAATCGTGCATTGAGTGCAAGAGCATAAGGGTGCTTGACTGCGAGACGGACAGGTCGAGCAGGTACGAAAGTAGGTTCTAGTGATCCGGTGGTTCTGTATGGAAGGGCCATCGCTCAACGGATAAAAGGTACTCCGGGGATAACAGGCTGATACCGCCCAAGAGTTCACATCGACGGCGGTGTTTGGCACCTCGATGTCGGCTCATCACATCCTGGGGCTGAAGTCGGTCCCAAGGGTATGGCTGTTCGCCATTTAAAGTGGTACGCGAGCTGGGTTTAGAACGTCGTGAGACAGTTCGGTCCCTATCTGCCGTGGGCGTTGGAAGTTTGAGAAGCGCTGCTCCTAGTACGAGAGGACCGGAGTGGACGAACCTCTGGTGTTCCGGTTGTCACGCCAGTGGCATTGCCGGGTAGCTATGTTCGGACGGGATAACCGCTGAAAGCATCTAAGCGGGAAGCCCCCTTCAAGATGAGACTTCCCTGGGGCCTCGAGCCCCCTAAAGGACCCTCGAAGACGACGAGGTTGATAGGCACGGTGTAGAAGAGCGGTCAACGCTTTGAGCTAACGTGTACTAATGGTCCGTGAGGCTTGACCATATAACCCCAAGTGGTCAGGTCATCGAAAGACGAAGACAACGGATACGACGAGACGATCTCGGCCAGCATGATCCACGAATCAGTGAAGTTTGCCTTGATGGGCAGGCTTTGCGCCAGAATATGCTTGACGACCATAGCGAGCGGGTCCCACCTGACCCCATGCCGAACTCAGCAGTGAAACCGCTCAGCGCCGATGGTAGTGTGGGGTCTCCCCATGTGAGAGTAGGTCATCGTCAAGCATTCATCCCGAGAACCCCCGCACCGATGGTGCGGGGGTTTTCCCTTTTGGGGTGCCCGGCGAGGGGTGCCCGGCGAGGGGCGCCCCAAAAGGGGTGCCGAGAGCAGAGAGAACGGCAGCGGAGCGCACGCCCGGTGGATGGTTTACCCACAGCCGGTTCGCGGCAGGCGCTGTGGATAAGCTCCCGGCGAGCATCGACTATGCCGGTGAGCGTTCTGATCAGCTCAAAATAAAAAACCAATAATAACTGGCGAAATTCGAAAGATCGACTTTGTTAGCAATAATACAAAATTGCGAATAAGCTAATGAGTGACACCATTGTTTACTTGCTGTTTTTTGAAAGCAGGGCTTATAGTGACGATCGGTTAGCACGGATCAAGCAACCGGCATGACCTTCTTTCAAGGAGTAGGGAATATGAAAAAACTGCTTGGCATCATGGCCGCCGCTATTTTTGCCGCCACCCTGGCTGGGTGTGAAGATAAAGGCCCTGCGGAGCAGGCGGGAGAGTCGATCGACAATGCTGCGTCCGACATCCGTGACGGCGCGTCCGACGCAGGCGATAGCATTTCCGATGCAGCCAGCGACGCCGGTGACAGCATTTCCGACACCACGAGCGACATCGGTGACAGCGCTAGCGATGCGATGAACGACGCGGGCGATGATGAGCCCGGTACCGCTACGCAGCAATAACCCGCAGGCGTGGTTTTAATCAGACAGGGCCGATCAGGATGCTGATCGGCCCTGTCTCATATGGGGCTATCTCATATGAGAATAATAGGGACTTACGACCACGCTCAATGGGCGGCGAGCGCGAAGAAGGCAGCAATGTGGATAGGGTGAACGGAAAACGCCCCGCAGAGTGTGCGGGGCGCATTCTTATTACCGTTGCAAAGGCGTTCGATTACTGGCGCTGCTCGATACCCTGAATGTACCAGGGAGCACCGTCGCGCATTTCGCGGATCAAGTGCCAAGTCTCATTGAACTCGACTTCCTGACCGTTTTCCCGAATCACGCCATGGAACAACACCGAGGCTTCCGCCTGGCGGCCGTACTCCTGCACGTTGCCGAGCTCGGCAAACAGGCGAACGACCTCGGTCTTGTTGTCGTCCGGCTGCTTGGCGCGCTCTTCGCGCAGCAGGTTGTAGAGCTCCGGCGTGACATAGTCCTGCATTTGCGCTAGGTCATTGTCATCCCACGCTTTCTGAAGCGTGCTGAAGTGCTCTTTGGCGCCAGCGAGGAAGCGCTCCTTGTCGAACCAAGCCGGCGTCGAGGTGGCGAACGAGCCTCCTGCGGCCGCCTGGCTGCTGGTGAAGGCCTGCGGGGCCTTCTGGTGAGTCGGACGCCCCTGTCCATGCTGGCCACCAGCACCGGCCATCGCTGCGCGACGACGGGACAAGAACATGAATATCCCGAAGGCGACCAGGGCGACCAGGATGATGTCGAACATCCGAATGCCATCGAAGGCGCCGCCGAAGAACAGCGCTGCGAGCAGGCCACCCGCCATGACCCCGGCGAGCGGGCCCATGAAGCGCGAAGCGCCCCCTGCCTGTGCTTGACGGGGCGGTGTAGCCGCTCGCGGCGCGGCGCTTTGCGCCGGGGCTGCCGAACGAGACATGCTGCCGGCGCTGGCACCGCCTCCGAAGCGACGCGCGTCAGCATGCTCGACAGCCAGACCGAAGGTCATGAAGCTGACTAGCAGCGTGATGAAGAGGTGTCGCATCGTTGTAGCTCTCCTTCTTGCGTTTACGGCGACGATTGAGCCCGTCGCTATGGCTACCGGGCAGACTTCACTGCTCCGGGCGGGTGAATACCCATTCGTCCTGCTTGGACAGCGATGGATCGAATTCGTAACCACCGATGTCGAAGGCCTTGAGCGCCTCCGGATCATCGATGTCGTGCCTGAGTATCCAGGCACTCATCCAGCCTCTCGCCTTCTTGGCATAGAAGCTGATTACCTTGAGCTTGCCATTCTTCTCATCCTTGAACACCGGACTGACGATCCGGTGTCCCAGGCGCTTGGCATCGATCGCCTTGAAGTATTCGTTCGACGCCAGGTTGATCAATACCGGTGTGCCACTTTGCACCACCGCCTTCGCGAGGTCGTGAGTCAAACGCTCGCGCCAGAAGTCGTACAACGTGGCTCCCGCCGGATTATCGAGGCGAATGCCCATCTCGAGCCGATAGGGTTGAATCAGATCGAGTGGACGCAGCATGCCGTAAAGACCCGACAGGATACGCAATCGCCGCTGGGCGCGCTCGAGTTCAGCGGCACTGAATCGCTGCGCCTCGAGTCCAGTGTAGACATCACCTTGGAAGGCGAATATCGCCTGTTTGGCGGGATTGCTCCCTGCGTCCAGGCTGAAGGGCAAAGACCATTCGATATAGCGGTTGGCGTTCAGTGTGGCCAGTTTGTCGCTGATTCCCATCAGTGCTGATAGCTGCTGTGGAGACAGCTCGCGCAGCCGATCGATCAACTGAGCGCTGGCATCGAGATATTCCGGCTGGGTATGCGTCGAGGAAGGTGCGGGAGACTCGAAATCCAACGTCTTGGCCGGTGAAATCACACTAAGCATGCATGCTTCCTATCCGCTAGTGATGAAAGTGTAGCATTGGTGGCCAGGCCCGCTGTGGCGCAGCGGGCTGGGTTAAGTTGATCATAAGGGTGAAGCCATCAAGGGCAGGGGTTGGGTAGCCTGCGGTGCACGCCCTCGATCGCGTCCAGAACTTCATCGGAGAGCGTCAGCGACTCGCTGGCGAGGTTGCTGTCGAGCTGTTCAAGCGTCGTTGCGCCGATGATGTTGCTGGTCAGGAAGGGGCGTGAATTGACGAATGCCAGCGCCATTCGTGCCGGATCGAGGCCGAATTTGCGTGCGATGTCGACGTAGGCCCATACCGCCTCCTCGGCCACCGGCGAGGTGTAGCGTTTGAAGCGTTCGAACAGCGTCAAACGCGCCTGCGCGGGCTTGAGGCCACCCAGGTACTTGCCGGAAAGCACACCGAAGGCGAGAGGGGAGTAGGCGAGCAGGCCCACACCTTCACGATGGCTGACCTCGGCCAGGCCGATTTCATAGCTGCGATTGAGCAGGTTGTAGGGGTTCTGCACGCTGACTACCCGGGGCAGCCCCATGGTCTGCGCAAGCTTCAGGCACTGCATGGTTCCCCAGGCGGTTTCGTTGGAAAGGCCGATGGCGCGGATCTTGCCAGCTTCTATCTGGGTTTTCAGTGCTTGCAAGGTCTCCTCGAGAGGGATTGCGTCCTCGTCCTCCCGTGGCGTGTAGCCGAGCTGACCGAAGAAGTTGGTGTGTCGCTCGGGCCAGTGCAGCTGGTAGAGATCGACGTAGTCGGTCTGCAGGCGCGCAAGGCTCGCATCCAGCGCCCGGGCGATATGGTCAGCGTTGAAGCGCGGGCCGCCGCGTAGATGCTGCATGTCCCGATTGGGGCCGGCTGCTTTGGTGGCGACCACCAGATCGTCGCGCCGCCCCCTGCGTTTCAGCCAACTGCCGATATAGGCTTCGGTCCGGCCCTGAGTCTCTGCACGGGGAGGCACCGGATACATCTCGGCCGCATCGATGAAGTTGATCCCGGAGGCGATTGCCTTGTCGAGCTGCTGGTGGGCGTCGCTCTCGCTGTTCTGTTCACCGAAGGTCATGGTGCCCAGGCATAGCCGGCTGACACTGATGCCACTGTCGCCCAATGGACGATATTCCATGCGAACTCCCAAATTTGATCGATAGTGAAACGTGGGAAATACCCGATATGGCAACATAACCGATACGCCTGCGGGTCGAAAGGCGGAGACGTTCATTGCGCCGCTTGATCGCTTCACCGCAATTACGTATAGTTCGCGCCCTTTTCGGTCAATTAATTAAGCATGCGAACTGTCATGGTACGGGAGCCGGCGTCCAGCACCAGCTCCGTCCTTCCTTTATTCTCACTTGCGCTGTCGCGGCTGATTCTCCGCTCGCTTGGCCGTCCGGGTGTGAACCTTGTGCCTGCCCTCTGGCCTAATGGCATGTCATTTGCACTGTTACATGCTGGCTGGGCAAGGTCACGGCTGGCTGGCCAGTTGTATGTCGCCGATGACTTCATGTGCACTGTGTCGAACAAAAGGAATTGAACACCATGGCACTCGAGTTCGCTGAAGATACCACTGGTCAAGTGTGGCAAGGCATGTCCAGGCGCTTGGAGCGAGGCGGAGGAGCGTTGGATTTGCAACGCGGCGATGCGCGACAGCAGCCATCGCGAGTGCTGGGCACCTGGTGTCCGACGATCCTCGACGTCGAAGCCTCTGGATTCGGCCGTGGCAGCTATCCGATCGAGATCGGGCTGGCGCGGGCCGATGGCACGCACAGTGCGTTACTGATCCGGCCGCTGGATGAGTGGACCCACTGGGATCCAAAGGCCGAGCTGCTGCATGGCATCACGCGCGATCAGCTGATGCAGGAAGGCCATTCCCCCCTTGAAGTCGCCAGCTGGCTCAACGACGAGCTGCGCGAGGTCGGCGTGGCCTACAGCGACAGCTGGGGATACGACAGCAGCTGGGTGGGCAGGCTGTTCAACGATGTCGACCTGCTGCCCGGATTCAGGCTCGAGAGCCTGCGCAGGCTGCTGGATGAGTGTCAGCTGGCGCGCTGGAACGCCACCAAGGCGAGAGTCGAGGTGGAAGCGGGAATCCGCCGCCATCGCGCCGGAGAGGACGTGCGCTTGCTGCAGCAGACCTACCTGCGTTCGCTGTGCCACTAGCACATGGCGTTCCCGCGCGAGGCGTTCGCGCGGGAACTGCTGGTCACTGAGCCGAAGTGAACATGCGATCGAGCAGCCGGTCGATGTCGTCGTCGTCGGCTAGCCCCTGGCGGGTCGAGGTGGCGAGAAAGCCTGCGCTGACCGTGTCGTCGAGGAAAGAGAGCAGTTTGTCGTAGAAGCCGTCGACGTTGAGCAGCCCCACCGGCTTGGCATGGATGCCAAGATAAAGCCACGTCCACATCTCGAACAGCTCCTCGAAGGTGCCGATACCGCCTGGAAGCGCGATGAAGCCGTCCGACAGCTCGCTCATCCGCGCTTTGCGGGTGTGCATGTCAGGGACTTTGATCAGCTCGGTGAGCCCCAGGTGGGCCGCCTCCCGCTCGACCAGTGCATTCGGGATCACCCCGATCACTTCTCCGCCCGCGGCGATCGCGCCATCCGCGCAGCGCCCCATGAGTCCAACGCGTCCGCCACCATAGACCAGACGCCAGCCCCGCTCGGCAATTTTCCGCCCCACCCGCTCGGCCACCTCCCCCCAGGCGGGGGATGCGCCATCGCGAGAGCCCAGATACACGCAGACGCTTCTCATCGTTCACCTCCCTCGGACCAAACGAGTATCTTATCGTCAAACCAATGCGGGGATGAAGGGCTTTGCGGTCATGACGGCGCGGCTGGCGAAAACCCACCTTGAGTGGCTGTCCGTGGTGGGCCTCATGCCCCTGCGAAATTGGGCATGGAGCTTTGATCCAGGGAATGGTTGCCGCGGCGACCGTTCGCATCCCTCTGCTCGCCAAGGCTTACCACAGGCTCTGGAGCGAGCGCTCTACTGCCCGTTCGTGGTGAGGAAGGGCGCTTGGAACACGATCGGGCCCGCTCGTCATGCATCCAACGGGTGCGAGGCGATGGGGAATGCCCCTCAAGGCAGCGAAGCGGCGACCTGGGGGTAGTGCGCGTCGATCCAGCGGCCGATCGCATTGTCGGTGCTGAGGTGATGGGCATACTGAGTGTGCAGGCAGCGCACCTGGTTCCAGTTGCTGATTCCGCCGACGCCGCGCTCGCGCAGCGGCGACTCGAAACCGAGCTCCTCGATACGGACTCGGGTCGCCTCGTCCATGTAGCGCCAGCGGTCGGCGACATAGGCTTCATGGCTGCGGTGATAATCGGCGAGCAGCGCGGGGTCTTCGAGCAAATGCGCCTCCAGCGCCTTGATCACACCATCGGCCTCGAGATGCGACAGCTCGATCTTGAGCCGTTCGCTGCACAGCCAGTAGAGGGTGGGAAAAGGGGCATCGTCGACCAGCGAGTGCATCCTCAGCGCCAGCGGGGTGCCCTCTCCATCGATCGCGGTGACCGCCTGGATGCCTCTTGGCGTACGGCCGAGCTGTTCGGCGATCAGCGTCAGCTGGCGCTCGTCGGGCGCTTGGTCGATGCGGATCAGCATAGGCGTGTACCTGGGGAGTGTGTCGGTAAATGGAGGGTCGAATCGCAGCCGCATGGTAGGCGGGCCGAGCACCCAGGGCAAGACCGCGGCGCTCAGCCAGTGGCGATGGTGGCGACCTTCGCCGCAGTGGTCGCGATCAGGTCGTCGGGGCTCAAGGCGACCTCCAACCCTCGGCGCCCGGCGCTGACGTAGAGCTCGTCGAAATCGAGGGCGGAGGCGTCGATTACGCTCGGTAGGCGTCGCTTCTGCCCCAGCGGGCTGATCCCGCCGACCACATAGCCGGTCGCCCGCTCTGCCTTACGGGGCTCGGCCATCTTCGCCTTGCGTACCGAGAAGACACGCGCCACGGCCTTGAGATCGAGCCTGCCCTCCACCGGCACCATCGCCACCGCCAGACGGCCGTCGTCGAGCTCGACCATCAGGGTCTTGAATACTTGGGCAGGAGATTGATCCAGGGCGGCGGCGGCGGCGCGACCGTAATCGCCCGCATGGCCCTCGGCCTCGAAGGAGATCACCCGATGGGCGATACCTTCACGGGCCAGAGCAGTGATGGCTGGGGTTCGGGACATGGTGGGAACTTCCGTCGAACGAAGATGATATTCGTGCGGCTAGCTTCCCGCCGTGAGCGGGTTTTGTCCATCTCCCCCGGAACGCCCGTTCAGACCAGGCGTTGGGATACCTGGTCGCGCCAGGCCTGGTCGAGATCATCGGCAAGTGTTGCACGCAGATACTCGGGCAGCGCTGCGAGCGCTGCCACGAGCGACTCACGAGGACGCAGGCGCAGCCATAGATAGGCCCAGGCGGCGCGCTCCTCCTCGCTTTCGGGAGCAGGGCGCCGCGGCATCTGCACCAGCAGGAACAGTGCGGTCTTCGCCGCCCACAGGGGCGGACGCACGTGGGCCCAGGCGAGCAGTTCCGCCGCGCTTGGATTCTCCTCGGGCGTGCCGAGGGAGGCCAGGCGGGCAGTGTCGCCGAGGATTATCGCCAATCGGTCGGCGGGCGCCTCGCTGAGCGCGATCAGGCGAGCGAGCAGCGCAGGCCAACCGGCGACCGCCTTGGCATAGAAGCGGCTTTCAGGCATGTTCAAACACTCAACCCCCTCGCTGCAGGAACCTTCGGTAATGGAGTTCGATTTCACCACGGAGCTGGACCGGCGTCAGTACCCGAGCACCAAGTGGCAGCGTTTCGATGAAGATACGCTACCAATGTGGGTCGCCGACATGGATTTCGCCGTAGCGCCGGCGATCCAGCAGGCGCTGAGCGCGCGCGTCGGGCATGCGATATTCGGCTATGCCAATCCTTCCGCGTCGTTGAAGGAGGCGCTGTGCGATTGGAGTCGCGACCATTACGACTGGCACATCGACGCCGCTTGGCAGATCTGGCTGCCAGGCGTGGTCCCCGCGCTGCACGTCGCAAGCCTCTCGCTCACCGAGCCGGGTGACGAGGTGATGACGTTGACGCCGATCTATCCTCCCTTCCTGCAGGTGGGAGAGCTGACCGGCAGAGTGACCCGCGCGGTGCCGATGCGCCCACCCGAGGAGAGCGAAGGCGGGCGCTGGGAAATCGACTTCGATGCGCTCGAGCGGGCGGTGACGCCGCGCGCCCGCTTGCTGCTCTGGTGTCATCCGCATAACCCGACCGGGCGGGTGTTCGAACAGCAAGAGCTCGAGCGGTTGGCGGATTTCGTCGAGCGCCACGACCTGATCGTCTGCTCCGATGAGCTGCACTGCGATTTGATCCTCGAAAGCGGCCGCCGCCACCAGCCCCTGGCCAGAGCGGTGCCTCGGCTCAGCGCTCGTACCATCACCCTGTGGGCAGCGTCCAAGACCTTCAATGTCGCAGGCCTGGCCGTGGCCTGCGCGGTGATCGAGGAGCCCCGGCTGCGGGCGCGATTTGCCCGCGGCTGCATCGGCCTGATGCCATCCCACAACGTGCTTGGCCTGGCCGCTACCGAAGCCGCCTATCGCCATGGCGAGCCTTGGCGCCAGGCGCTGCTGGCCCAGCTACGCGAGAACGTATCGATGCTCGAGGCATTCGTCGCGCGCTGGCCCGGGGTCGGCATGAGCCGTCCGGAGGCAACTTTCCTTGCTTGGTTGGACTGCCGTGCGGCGGGCTTGGGCGAGTCGCCGCAGCGGGCATTGCTCGAGCGGGCGAAAGTGGGCCTTTCCGATGGCGCCGATTTCGGCTGGCCAGGATTCGTAAGGATCAATCTGGGTACCCAGCCCCGTCGTCTGGAGGAGGGCTTGAACCGCCTCGACAGCGTGCTGGCGGCGGTGCCTGAGTGAAACTGCGAGCGCCCTGCGGCGGCAGGGCGCATCGGGATGAGCTTAGGGCTCGGCGGTGCGCTCAGTAGAGCAGCGCGAACAGCTTGCGGCGATAGCCGACGGTGAGCGGATGATCGCCTCCCAGCGCCTCGAAGACCCTCAGCAGGGTCTTGCGCGCCGCGTCCTCGCCATACTGGCGGTCACTTTTCATCAGCGCGAGCAGGCCCTCCAGGCCCTCTTCATAGCGCCCATCGGCGATCGCCCGGAAGGCGCGCTTGAACCGTGCCTCGCTGTCGTCGCGCTCGGCGAGCCGTGCGATCTCTTCCTGGCTAGGCGCTTCGGCGGCGAAGCCGAGCCGCGCTTGCAGTCCTTTGGCCCGCGCGGAATCGCGCAGCTCCACCGGCAGGGTATCGAGCAGCTCGGCGGCTTGGACGGTCTCGCCTTCGGCGGCGAGCACCTCGGCATAGCCGATGCGATGCTCGAACTGCTCGGGCTCGGCTTCGATCAACTGATGATAGAGCGCCTTGGCGGTGGCGGTGTCGCCCTCGGCCAGGGCCTGGGCCGCGAGCTCGTCGAGCGCGTCTTCCGCGGGAGCCGGTGCCTCGATGTACTGGCTGAGCCATTCACGGATCTTGCTCTCGGGCAGTGCGCCCTGGAACTGGTCATAGAGCTGGCCCTGATGGATCAGCTTGACGTCCGGCACCGAGCGAATGCCGAGCTGGGCGGCGATCTGCGGGTTGGCCTCGATATCGAGCTTGGCGAGAATGAAGGCGCCGCGGTATTCGCGCGCCAGCTTCTCGAGGATCGGCGTCAGGTTCTTGCACGGCTCGCACCAGGAAGCCCAGCAGTCGAGCAGCACTGGGGTGTGCATCGAGCCTTCGAGCACCACTTGTTGGAAGTTCTGCATGTCGATATCGACGATCAGCTGAGCGTCGTCGACATTGGGTTGGCGGTCGGGAGCGCCTTGTGCGGCGGGAGCGCTGCTGAGCGGCGCGCCGGTGCGTGGATCGACGATGGCCATGGGAACCCTTTGTCCGTAGCGAGCGCGGGCGCGAGCCCTGCGCGGGTGACTGAGAGAGACGTTGGCTTGTTTATGTAGGCGAAGGCGGGGAAATTCAACCCGTATGCGCGCCGTGGCCTCGGCGCCATGCGGTCTCGTGGCGCAGGGGCGCGCTCGGTGTCATCGATGAGCGATGAAAAACGGGGCACTGGCGTGCCCCGTCGGTTGTCGCTGCCCGCTCGGACTACTTGTCGAGCATGCTGCGCAGCACGTAGTGGAGAATCCCGCCGTGGCGGTAGTACTCCAGCTCGTTACCGGTGTCGATACGGCATTTGGCAGCGAGCTCGAGTCGCTCTCCATCGGGCCGTTCGATCAGTACCTTGAGGACGGCGCCGGGTTCGATCGCCGAGAGGTTCTCGATACTGATCTTCTCGTCGCCGGTGAGCCCGAGCGACTTACGATCCTGACCCTCGGCGAACTGCAGCGGCAGCACGCCCATGCCGATCAGGTTGGAGCGGTGGATGCGCTCGAACGATTCGGCGATCACCGCGCGGACGCCGAGCAGCGTGGTGCCTTTGGCGGCCCAGTCGCGCGAGGAGCCAGTGCCGTACTCTTGGCCGGCGATCACCACCAGTGGGGTGCCGTTCTCGGCATATTTCATCGCCGCATCGAACACCGCCAGCTGCTGGCCTTGATCCGGCCCCTCGCCGACGAAGCGGGTGTAGCCGCCGACCACGTCGTCGAGCATCTCGTTGCGGATACGCACGTTGGCGAAGGTGCCGCGCATCATCACCTGGTGGTTGCCGCGCCGTGAGCCGTAGGAGTTGAAGTCGACCGGCTCCACCCCGTGCTCCTGCAGATAGCGGCCGGCGGGGCTGTCTTTCTTGATCGAGCCGGCCGGCGAGATATGGTCGGTGGTCACCGAATCGCCCAACATCAGCAGCACCCGTGCCTGCTCGATGTCGGTGATCGGCGCAGGCTCCGCTTTCATGCCCTCGAAATAGGGCGGATTCTGGATGTAGGTCGAGTCGTCGCTCCAGGAGTAGGTCTCGGAGGGGGTGACCTCGATCGCCCGCCAGTTCTCGTCACCGTCGAATACCGCGGCGTACTCCTTGCGGTACATGTCGGTCTTGACCCGCTCGACCGCTTCGGCGATCTCGGCCTGGGTCGGCCAGATATCCTTGAGATAGATCGGCTGGCCATCCTTGCCTTTGCCGAGCGGCTCCTTGGTCAAATCGACACGCACGTTGCCGGCCAGCGCATAGGCGACCACCAGCGGCGGCGAGGCGAGCCAGTTGGTCTGCACCAGGGGGTGGATGCGGCCTTCGAAGTTGCGGTTGCCGGAGAGCACCGCGGCGACGGTCAGGTCGTGCTCCTGGATCGCTTTGTCGATCGGCTCGGGGAGCGGCCCCGAGTTGCCGATGCAGGTGGTGCAGCCATAGCCGACCAGGTTGAAGCCGAGTTTGTCGAGCGACTTGTCGAAGCCGGCGGTGGCGAGGTAGTCGGTGACCACTTTGGAGCCCGGTGCCAGCGAGGTCTTGACCCAGGGCTTGCGGTTCAGCCCCTTGTCGACCGCTTTCTTGGCCAGCAGCCCCGCAGCCATCAGCACGCTGGGATTGGAGGTGTTGGTGCAGGAGGTGATCGCCGCGATCACCACCGCGCCATCGTCGAGCCGATAGGATTGGCCCTCGTGTTCGACATTGGGGTTATCGAAGTAGCTGTCGGCGACGAAGGGAGCGGTCGAACCGCCCTCGCTCTGCCATTTGCCCTGCTCGCTGTCGGGGGCGTCGACGGCTTCGGTGAGCAGGTTCTCGAAGGTGCGCTTCATGTCGGTCAGCGCGACCCTGTCCTGCGGGCGCTTCGGCCCCGCAAGGCTGGCCTCGACGATACCCATGTCGAGCTCGAGCACGTCGGTGAACAGCGGCTCGTGGCCGGGCTCCCGCCAGAGGCCCTGGGCCTGGGTGTAGGCGCGCACCAAGTCGAGCTGCTGCTGGCTGCGACCGGTCAGGCGCATGTAGGTGAGGGTTTCTTCGTCGACCGGGAAGAAGCCGCAGGTAGCGCCGTATTCGGGCGCCATGTTGGCGATCGTCGCACGGTCGGCGAGCGGCAGGTCGTTGAGCCCATCACCGTAGAACTCGACGAACTTGCCGACCACGCCCTTCTTGCGCAGCATCTGGGTCACGGTCAGCACCAGGTCGGTGGCGGTGATCCCCTCGCGCAGCTTGCCGACCAGCTTGAAGCCGATGACCTCGGGGATCAGCATCGAGACCGGCTGGCCGAGCATCGCCGCCTCCGCCTCGATGCCGCCGACCCCCCAGCCGAGGACGCCGAGCGCATTGATCATGGTGGTGTGGGAGTCGGTGCCGACCAGGGTGTCGGGGAAGGCGAAGGTCTTGCCATCCTGCTCGCGGGTCCACACCGATTTACCCAGGTACTCGAGGTTGACCTGGTGGCAGATCCCGGTGCCGGGCGGTACCACGCTGAAGTCGTCGAACGCCTGCTGGCCCCAGCGCAGGAACTCGTAGCGCTCGCGATTGCGCTCCATCTCGATCTCGACGTTGGCCTCGAAGGCTTCGGCGTTGCCGAAGCGATCGACCATCACCGAGTGGTCGATCACCAAGTCGACCGGGGAGAGCGGATTGATCTTCTTCGGATCGCCCCCCAGCTGCTTGACCGCATCGCGCATCGCGGCGAGATCGACCACCGCGGGGACCCCGGTGAAGTCCTGCATCAGCACGCGTGCCGGGCGGTAGCCGATCTCGCGGCTCGAGCGGCGCTGCTGCTGCCAGTCGACCAGTGCTTGGACGTCTTCCTCGGTGGTGGTCTCGCCGTCGAGGAAACGCAGCTGGTTTTCGAGCAGTACCTTGAGCGTGAACGGCAGCCGGGTGATATCGCCGTAGGCCGCGGCGGCCTTTTCGAGACTGTAGTAGTGATAGCGCTTGTCACCGACGGTCAGTTCGGTGAGCGTGCCTTTCGGATCGATCGAGCTCATCTATCTCCTCCTCATCATGCTGCGCCACCGTTTGTGCCCGGTGGTCGTCCGGCGTGGGCGTGTCGTCATCCGGGCCCGGCCCTGCGTGTCGGTGGCGCTCTTCTCGACTACCTTTGGCAACAGAAGCAAGGAGAGGCGCTCCGGCGCGCCGCCAAGCGCCCCGGTGACGCTGGGGTCACTGCATCCCAGTGTAGACGCTCCACGGGCCGACGGTGCCGTTGATCCGAATGAGGACCAGCGGCCGGGAGGATGAGATGAACGAGGAGATGCTGCTGCCGGTCGAGGTCGAGTGCCCCTACTGCGGCGCTGGTTTCGAGCTGGTCTTGGATCTGTCGCAGAGCGATCATGAGACCGTCGAGGACTGCTACTGGTGCTGCTCGCCTATATCGATCGAAGTCCGACTCGGGGCCGACGGCGGGCTCGAGACGCTGAACCTGAAGCGCGACGACGAGGCCTGAGGCGCGAGCGCTGGGAGCCTCTGCGGCACGTCCTTCTCGGTCGATGGCGGCAATCAATCAGCGCGATAGTTGCAGCGTCGAGTGCGCTTGATTAAGGTCCGCCGTTAACCATTACCGTGAAAGGGCGCCCAAGCGGCGCAACGAGGCTTCCATGAACGACGTGCGTCATCGCTCCCTGATCATCCTGGGTTCGGGCCCGGCTGGCTATTCGGCCGCGGTCTATGCAGCCCGCGCCAATCTGCGTCCGATGCTGATCACCGGTATCGAGGTGGGCGGCCAGCTGACCACCACCACCGATGTCGACAACTGGCCCGGCGACGATGCCGGGGTCCAGGGGCCGGAACTGATGGAGCGGATGCGCCGTCACGCCGAGCGTTTCGAGACCGAGATCGTCCATGACTACATCAGCGAGGCGGTGCTGACCCAGCGCCCGTTCACGCTCAAGGGCGACAATGGCATCTACACCTGCGATGCGCTGATCATCGCCACTGGCGCGAGCGCGCTCTATCTCGGTCTCGAATCGGAAGGCCGCTTCCGTGGCCAGGGTGTGTCGGCCTGCGCGACCTGCGATGGCTTCTTCTATCGCAATCAGGAAGTCGTAGTGGTGGGGGCGGCAACACCGCGGTGGAAGAGGCGCTGTATCTGTCCAACATCGCCTCCAAGGTGACCCTGGTACACCGCCGCGACGGGCTGCGCGCGGAGAAGATCCTGCAGCGCAAACTGTTCGACAAGGCCGAGAACGGCAACGTCGAGATCATCTGGAATCACCAGATCGACGAGGTGCTTGGCGACGCCAGCGGCGTTACCGGCGTGCGGCTGCGCTCGACCGTCGATGGCAGCATTCGCGAGCTCTCCTCGCTGGGACTTTTCATCGCCATCGGCCACAAGCCGAACACCCAGCTGTTCGAAGGCCAGCTTTCGATGCGCGATGGCTACATCGAAGTGCAGTCCGGGACTCAGGGCAATGCCACCCAGACCAGCATTCCCGGCGTGTTCGCCGCCGGCGACGTGGCCGATTCGATCTATCGCCAGGCGATCACTTCGGCGGGCAGCGGTTGCATGGCCGCGCTCGACGCCGAGCGCTTCCTCGACGATCTCGACCCTGCGGTACCGCACAGCTGAGCGATCGTACGTTCCCGCCGCCTCACTGTTCGCGGCTATGGCGGCGCCCCGGTGGGCGCCGCTTTCTTTTGCCCGGCATTCGCTGGGGTGTCAGGCGAGGCCGAGTCAGTAGTGCGGTGGACGGTCGTCCTCCAGTCGCCACTCGCGCTCTCCTTGGTCCAGCCCTTCGCTCTGCTGGCGCAGCCGCTCCTGGAGCAGGACGTTGATACGCTCGAGGCGCTCGAGCGTCCGTCCCTGTTCGATGAGACGCGTATCCAGGGTCTCGAGCCAGTCTTCCTGGAAGGCGAGCCGAGTTTCCAACGCCTCCAGGCGCGCCTCGTGCTCATCAAGCATGCCTGGGACCGGCATGCTAGTATTTGCCGGTCGCCTGGTGTCATTCATTTGGCGATCTCCACAGGTGTCTGTTTCTTAATGGAAAGGTCGCGGACGCTGGGGCGGCGGGGGTAGTCTTTCGCCTGCGTCGACCTGCGTTCGAGCTTCATTAGAGAGAAATCGTCGTCATGAGTCCAAGAGCATTACTTCGTTGTATCGTCATCAGCCTTCTGCTTGCCCTGTTGTCTCCTCCCCTCGTTGGCTTCTTCGTTTCGTTTTCCGACAGTGAGTTCTACTCGCAGTTGATCGGTGAGATCGCCGCGCGGGAAGGGTTGATGAGCGGATACCTGCTCGCCGCCCTCGCTAGTTTCATCGTATTAATCCTGGCTACCCTGGCGGTACAGGTGTTGACCCCGCAATTGGCCAACATTGCGCGTATCGAGAACGACGATCGAGAGATCGGCGTGGTCAAATGGTTCAACGTCAACAAGGGGTACGGCTTCATCACCCGCGAAGGGGGCGAGGATGTGTTCGTTCACTTCCGCGCGATCCGCGGCAAAGGGCATCGCACCCTGGTCGAGGGGCAGCGGGTTCGCTACCACGCGATCGAGAACGATCGCGGATTGCAGGCCGAGGACGTCACCGTCATCACCTGAGGCGTGACCAGCGGCGAAGCGGGTTCCACCCGCTTCGCGCCAATGGCGCGGTCAGCCGTGACCCCAAGGCCCAGCAGGCATCGCTTGCTGGGCTTTTTTCTCGCCTGTCGCCAAGCCGCGTGGTGGTCAAATGCCGCTGTCGGGCCATTCGATCACACACTCTTCGCCGTTCGCATCGATATGCAGAAAGCGGTCGGGCGCGTCGCCGGGCTGCCAGCCACCCAGCGAGCAGCGTACTTCGATGGCCAAGGCCTGGTTGATCGCGCGGGCGAGATCTACGTCGCGCGGCCAGGGGGAGTCGGGGCTGTCGATCCACAGGCTCGAGAAACCATCGGCGGCGGTCTCGATCAGCAGTATCGGCAGTTGCGCGCCATTTTCGCTGCGCCCGGTGCCACGCCACCGGCGCTTGCCGGCGGCGACCAGGTCAGCGCTGATTTGCGCTTTCAGCCACTCCTGCAGGCGCTCGATTTGCAGCGGGGCGAGATATATCTCGATGTCCGGATAGCGCTCCATGTTCATCGCCTCGGCTCCGTGTCGTGATGGGGCGCGAGCAGCTGGGCGAGAATGCCTTGGTAGGCGACGCTGAGGCGATCCAGATCACTGGCCAGGACGCGCTCGTCGACCTGGTGGATGGTGTCGTTGAGCGGGCCGAGCTCGACCACCTGGGCACCGAGGGTAGCGATGAAGCGGCCGTCCGATGTGCCGCCCGAGGTCGAGAGCCGGGGGCGCTGCCCGGTGGCGGATTCGACCGCTTGGATCACCGCCTCGAGCAGCGCTCCTTCGGCGGTCAGGAAGGGTTCGCCGGAGAGGTTCCACTCGAGCTGGAAGTCCCGCTGCGTCTCGAGTCCGGCATCCGCGAGGATCGTCTCGACCCGTTCGATCAGCGACTGGCTGGTGCTCTCGGTGGAGAAGCGAAAGTTGAAGGTGAGCAGGGCCTCTCCCGGGATCACGTTGGTCGCACCGGTACCCGAGTCGAAGTTGGAGACCTGGAAGGTGGTCGCCGGGAAGAACTCGTTGCCTTCGTCCCAGTGCTCGGTGGTGAGTCGCGCCAGCGCCGACGCGATCAGGTGGATCGGATTGCGCGCGCGCTGTGGATAGGCCACGTGCCCCTGCACGCCGAGCACCCGCAGGCGGGCGTTGAGCGAACCTCGGCGCCCATTCTTGACCACGTCGCCGAGCCGTTCGCTGCTCGAGGGTTCGCCGACCACGCAGTAGTCGAGGCGCTCGCCTCGTTCGCGCAGCCGCTCGACCACGGCGCGGGTGCCATGGCGCGCAGGGCCTTCCTCGTCGCTGGTCAGCAGTACGGCAATGCGCCCCTGGTGATCGGGACGGTCGGTGACGAAGCGCTCGATCGCGGTGACCATCGCGGCCAGGCTGCCCTTCATGTCGGCGGCCCCGCGGGCGCGCAGATAGCCCTGCTCATCGATCGTGGGCGAGAACGGCGGGGTGGCCCAGGCGCTTTCGGGCCCGGTCGGCACCACGTCGGTGTGGCCGGCGAAGGCCAGCGTCACACCCTCGCCACGAGTGGCCCAGAGATTGGTGACGCCGCCTTCCTCGATCCACTCGAGATCGAAGCCGAGGCGCTCGAGACGAACTCCGATCAGGCGCTGGCAGCCTCGGTCGTCGGGGGTGATCGAGGGGCGCGCGAGTAGCTCGCAGGCCAGTGCCACGGTAGCACTGTCGATGGCTTGCTGTGGCGTGGCGGGGTTCGCTTGAGCGGGCATGGCAATCGGTCTTCGGCTCGACTGGTGGCCGGCCGCTCGGCGGGAGCGGCCGGCACCGTGTCAGTTGTTGGAATGGAGGGCGTCGTTGAGGGCTATCGCGCTCTTGTTGGTACGGCACTCGATGCGCCCGGTGACCGAGTGGCGGATGAACAGCATATCGGAGAGGCCGGCGAGCTCGCGCGCCGCTACGGTCTTGACCTCCTTGCCATCGGCATCGAGCACGGTGACCTTGGCGCCCGCGGTGATGTAGAGCCCGGCCTCGATCGTGCAGCGATCGCCGAGCGGAATGCCGCAGCCGGCGTTGGCGCCGATCAGGCAGTTCTCGCCCAGCGAGATGACGATGTTACCGCCGCCGGAGAGGGTGCCGAGCATCGAGGCGCCGCCGCCGATGTCCGAGTGCGCACCGACGAACACGCCCGCGGATACCCGTCCTTCGACCATGCCCGGTCCTTCGGTACCGGCGTTGAAGTTGCAAAAGCCTTCGTGCATCACCGTCGTGCCTTCACCGAGGTAGGCACCCAGACGCACCCGCGCGGTGTCGGCGATGCGAACGCCCTTGGGCACTACGTAGTCGGTCATCTTGGGGAACTTGTCCACCGAGTCGACGCTGATCACCCGGCCATCGAGCCGCGCACGCAGCTGGCGAGCGGGCAGTTCCTCGACGTCGATCGCGCCCTCGCTGCTCCAGGCGACGTTCTTGAGCAGGCCGAACATGCCGTCGAGCTTGATCCCATGGGGCTTGACCAGCCGGTGGGATAGCAGCTGCAGCTTGAGATAGACCTCCGGTGCGCTGGCGGGCGCCTGGTCCTCGTCGAGGAACAGGGCAATCAGCGGGCGCTTGGAGGTGCTGAACGCTTCGGCGATCTGCGCCTGGTCGTCGTGGCCGGCGCCGCGCAGGGCGGCGGCGAGCGTCGCGCACTGCTCGGGATGGAAGCTGACCTCCCGCTCGTCGGCGCCCGCGCCGAGGGCGCGGCGGGCTTCGCTCACCAGGGCGGCATTGGGAGCCAGCAGCGGGGCGGGATAGAAGACTTCCAGCCAGTCACCCTTGCTGTTCTGGGTGCCGATGCCGATCGCGAAACTGAACATATCTATGTCCTTGGTATAGGGGTGAATACGATGGATACGGGGCGCTCAGCGCAGGCGATCATAGGCTTCGGCGTCGAAGCCTATGATCAGTTCGTTGCCCGTGTCGAGCAGCGGGCGCTTGAGCAATGTGGGATGGTCGCCGACCAGTCGTCGAGCGCGCGCCTCGTCGAGGCCGTCGCGCTGTTCGGGATCGAGGTTGCGCCAGGTCGTACTGCGACGGTTGAGCAGCGTTTCCCAGTCGGCGCAGGCGAAGAAGCGCTCCACCAGGGTGGCGTCCAGGCGTCCATCGGCGTCGCTCGCATCCGCGCGCAAGTCGATGAAACGATGGGTGACGCCGCCCTGGTCGAGGGCGCGGCGCGCCTTGCGACAGCTGTCGCAGTTGCTGAGTCCGTAGAGCGTGATGCTCAATTTGCGCTCCTCAAAGTCTGCCGGCGGCGCTGGGGTAGGCGCCGCGAAAGGCGCGATTGTAACAAATAACCGCGCGTCCGCCGTCGCTCAAACCTCGGCGTCGAGTACCTCGCAGAGCTGGTTGATCAGCCGCTGCTTGAACGCTTCGTCGTAGATCGGCTGTTCATTGGCGTCGGTGATGAAGAAGACGTCCTCGACCCGCTCGCCGAAGGTGGCGATCTTGGCCGCTGAGATCGAGATCCCGAATTCCATGAATATCCGTCCCACCCTGGCGAGCAGCCCAGGTCGGTCGGCGGCGATCAGCTCGAGCACGCTGCCCTGGTGAAGCGCATCGTATTCGAGGGTGACCCGGGTCGGCACTCTGAAGTGCTTGAGCTGGCGGGAGGTATGCCGGCTGGCGATGCGCGGATACTCGTCGGGGTCGATCAGGCTTTCGACCAGCACGTCATGGATATGGCGCAGCCGCCCCGGATCGCGGATCGGCTGGTCATTGGCGTCGAGCAGGATGAAGGCGTTGAGCGTCCAGCCATCCAGCGTGGTGACGATCCGCGCGTCGTGGATCGAGACGTCGAGCTGGCCGAAGGCCGCGACCGTGGCGGCGAACAGGTTGGCGACCGCGCGGGTGTGGATGAATACCTTGGTGCCGCCGTCGACCATCTCTTCGGTGGGGGCGCTGATCAGCACCAGCGGCCGCGAGGGATCCTGGATCATGCCGAGGGTCTGCCAGGCGATGTCGCTCGGCGAGTAGGTGAGGAAGTAGTCCTCGCCGAAGTGTTCCCAGCGCTTCTCGACCTCGGCCACGTCGGCGTTCATCCCGCGCAGCAGCGCATAGGCCTCCTGGCGGGTGTCGTCGATCCAATCGGCGCGGTCGAACGGCTGCTCCAGACCGCGGCGTAGCGCGCGGCGCGCTTCGCCATGCAGCTGGCGCAGCAGCGCCGAGCGCCAGCCGTTCCAGAGCGTCGGGTTGGTGGCGTCGATGTCGGCGACGGTGAGCAGATAGAGATAGTCGAGATGGACTTCGTTATGCACCACCAGCGCGAATTCACGGATCACGTCGGGCTCGGCGAGGTCGCGCTTCTGCGCGGTCTGCGACATCAGCAGATGGTGCTCCACCAGCCAGGTGACCAGCTGGGTATCGCGACGGGAGAGTCCATGACGCTCGCAGAACTGGCGCGCATCGACCGCGCCGAGCTGGGAATGGTCTCCCCCTCGTCCTTTGCCTAGATCGTGGAACAGGCCGGCGATCCACAGGATCTCAAGCTTCGGCAAGTGGCGCGCCAGCTCGTAAGCGAGCGGAAAGTCGCGCTGAGCGGCGCGCCCGCGGAAGCTCTGCATGCGATCGAGTACGCGCAGGGTATGGGCGTCGACGGTATAGATGTGGAACAGGTCGTACTGCATCAGACCGATGATCCGGCCGAATTCTGGCAGGTACTTGCCGAGCACCCCATAGCGCGCCATCAGCGCCAGCTGGCGGGCGACGTCACCGCCGCTGCGCAAAAGCTCCATGAACAGGCTCTGGTGGCGTACGTCTTCACGGAAGGCATCGTCGATCAGATGGCGGTGCTCGCGGATCAGCCGGATCGTCTCGGCGCGCACCCCCTCGATCTCGGGGTGCTGGGCCATCAGCACGAAGAGCTCGAGCAGGGCGCCTGGGCGTCGCTTGAACACGTTGGGGTGACGGGCCTGGATGTGGCGGGCGTAGACCTCGAAACGATTGTTGAGGACGCGAATCTCGGGAGGCTGGTCGGCCTGGAGGATGCATTCGGAAAAGTGCTGCAGCAGCATATCGTTGAGCTCGGCCATCGTCGTCACCACCCGGTAGTAGCGGCGCATCAGCTGTTCGATGGCGAGGCTGTCCGGTTGGTCCCGATAGCCGAGCATCGCTGCGATCGTCTTCTGATGATCGAACAGCAGGCGGTCCTCGGCGCGGTGGGTGAGCTCATGGAGGGCGTAGCGCAGCTGCCACAGGAATGCCTGGCCCTGGCTGTAGATGCGCAGGTCTGAGTCGGTCATGAAGCCGCGCTCGACGATCTCCTCTATCAGCCGGGCGCCGAAGTGGCGCTTGGCCACCCATCCGATCATCTGCAGGTCGCGCAGTCCGCCGGGCGAGCTCTTGAGATTCGGCTCGAGGCTGTATTCGGAGTTGTTGAACTTGCGGTGACGGGTGATCTGCTCCTGCCATTTGCCGGCGAAGAAAGCGTCCGATGGCCACATCTTGTCCGGTGCCGTGAGCCTGCGCATTTCGTCGCGCAGTCGCTCTGGCCCGATCAGGGTCCGGGTCTCGAGCAGGTTGGTGATCACCGTGATATCGCTTCTGGCCTCGTCGACGCACTCCGCGACGGTTCGCACGCTATGGCCGATCTCGAGGCCGATGTCCCAGAGCAGGGTGATCAGCTGGGAGAGCGGCTCGCGATAGGGGGTGTCATCGGGGTCGCCGAGCAGGAACAGCAGATCGATGTCGGAGTGGGGGTGGAGCTCTCCGCGGCCGTAGCCGCCCACCGCCAGCAGCGCGATGCCCTCGAGGCTCTGCGGCCAGCGTATCCGCTCCCAGGCGAGCGTGAGGATGCGGTCCATTCCCCATGCGCGGCCATGGATCAGGTTGCGAATGTCCTCGCCCTGGTGGAAGCGAGCGTCGAGGGTCGACGACATATCGCGCAGCGCCTGCTTGAAGGCGGCGATATGGCCTGCGGTGGTGCAGGTCGAGCCCCGTTCGGCATCCAGCGCGGCGAGGCGGGCGCGTAGCCCGGCTTCGTCGAGCAGGCTCGGGTCTGGCCTGAAGCGGTAGTGGTGCAGCAGCATGGGCGTAGCTCGCGCGGTCGTCCTGGTTCAGGCGTACTCGCCGCCGAGGAATGAGAGGTCCTCGTCTTCACGCTTGGTGGTGACGATCACGCCGTCTGCGCTGACGATCAGCGTGTGTTCCCACTGTGCGGAAAGACTCTTGTCGCGGGTCACCGCGGTCCAGCCATCGCGCAGCACCTTGGTCGCCCAGCCGCCTGCGTTGATCATCGGCTCGACGGTCAGGCACATGCCTTCCTCGAGGACCGCATCGGTACGCTCGTCATAGCCGTCATAATGCAGCACCTGGGGGTCCTGGTGGAATTCCTTACCGATGCCGTGGCCGCAGAAGTCACGCACTACGCTGTAACCGTTGCTCTCGGCGTGGCGCTGGATGACCCGGCCGATCTCGGAGAGCCGGGTGCCGGCGCGCATCACCTTCATCGCCTCGTAGAGGCACTCCCGGGTAATGCGCGACAGCCGTTCTCCTTTGATGTTTTCGCCGACGATGTACATCGCGCTGGTGTCACCGTAGAAGCCGTCTTTGATGATCGTCACGTCGATGTTGAGAATGTCGCCACGCTTGAGCTTCTTGTCGAAGTCGGGAATGCCGTGGCAGACCACGTGGTTGAGCGAGATGCAGGTGGCGTGCTGGTAGCCGTGGTAGCCGATGGTCGCCGATACGCAGTCGAGATCGTCTTCGATGTAGCGATGGCACAGCCGGTCGAGCTCGCCGGTCGAGATGCCCGGCTGGATATGCGGCGCGATCATTTCCAGCACCTTGGCGGCGAGGCGTCCGGCGATCCGCAGCTTGGCGATCTCCTCCGGGGTGTAGATAGGAATGTTCATGGGGCTGAGTGGACTTCTCTGCTGACTGGGTCGGTGGGAAGGGGCATGGCGCTTCTTCCGGATACACTTAGGGGCTACAAGGATAAAGCCTCGCTGGTATGGCGAACACCCTATGGTGGGAAGCCCGTGCGGCGAGGGCTGCAGGGGAGGGTCGGGCTTCTCTTGAGAGGCTGTATGTGATATAAAGCCGCGCCTGCTTGCGTATCGAAAATCTCGCTCGCAGAGGGCGTGTGGGGTATCCGAGACTGATCTCCACGGCGGCCGCGTCGAAGTATGTGCGGCTGCGCCAAAGCAACCGCGTGCTCGCGCACGCAATCAAAACGACACCACACACGTACCGTCACATGGTCCCGGGTGCCGCTTAGCGGTCGGATCCATGGGGTGCGTGGAGGCGTAACCCGATCCAAGGAGAAGTTCCATGGCAGTAAAAATGATCGACCTGCTCAAGGCTGGTGCGCACTTCGGCCACCAGACCAAATACTGGAACCCGAAGATGAGCAAGTACATCTTCGGTGCGCGTAACAAGATTCACATCATCAACCTCGAGCATACCCTGCCGGCGCTGAACGAAGCCGTCTCGGTGGTCGAGAAGATGGCGTCGAGCAACAACAAGATCCTGTTCGTTGGCACCAAGCGCGCAGCCAGCAAGATCATTGCCGAAGAAGCGGTCCGGGTGGGGCAGCCGTTCGTCAACCACCGCTGGCTCGGCGGCATGCTGACCAACTACAAGACCATTCGTCAGTCGATCAAGCGCCTGCGTGAGCTCGAGCAGATGCACGAAGACGGCACCTTCGACAAGCTGACCAAGAAAGAGGTCCTGATGGCGACCCGCGAGCAGCACAAGCTCGAGCGTTCCATCGGCGGCATCAAGAACATGGGCGGCCTGCCCGACGCGCTGTTCGTCATCGACGTCGATCACGAGCGCATCGCGATCAACGAAGCCAACAAGCTCGGCATCCCGGTGATTGGCGTGGTCGACAGCAACTCCAATCCGGACGGCGTCGACTACGTCATCCCCGGTAACGATGACTCGATCCGCGCGATCCAGATCTACGTCCAGGCGATCGCAGACGCTTGCGCCAAGGCGAAGGAAGGTCGTCCCGACGAGTTCGTCGAGGTCGAAGAGGCTGCGGCTTCCGCTTCCGAGTGATGTCGTTGGTCGCAATGCCTTGCCCGCCATCCCGATAGGGTGAGGTGAGCGAAGGCTCGAGGGGGCCGCGGCCCCCTTTTGCATACCTGAGTCGCCGCTTCGGGCGCAGGCCTTGCGCGAACGGTGCCCTCTTCGAGGGCCTCGGACCCCCATTCAATGCAGGCCGGACGTGTTCGACACGGATCGGTCGAGAGACAACCACGGAGAATCTGGACATGGCAGCTATCAGCGCTTCTATGGTCAAGGAACTGCGCGAGCGCACCGGGCTCGGCATGATGGAGTGCAAGAAGGCGCTCCAGGAAGCCGATGGCGACATCGAGCTTGCGATCGACAACCTGCGCAAGAACGCCGGGCTCAAGTCGGCCAAGAAGGCCGGCCGCATCGCCGCCGAAGGTGCGATCGTCACCCGTACCGCCGAGGATGCAAGCCTTGCGGTGCTGCTCGAAGTCAACTCCGAGACCGACTTCGTCTCGCGCGACGACAACTTCAAGGGCTTCGCCCAGCGCGTCGTCGACCGCGTGTTCGAGACCAGGAACCAGGACATCGCCTCGCTGATGGAAGGCGAGCTCGAGGACGCCCGCAGCCAGCTGGTGCAGAAGATCGGTGAGAACATCAGCGTTCGTCGCGCTGCGGTGATCGAAGCGCCGGAAGGTGGCAAGGTCGGTGCCTATGTGCACGGTGACCGGATCGGTGCCGTCGTGGTGCTCAAAGGCGGCAGCGAAGAAGTCGCGCGCGACATCGCGATGCACGTGGCTGCGATCAACCCGGCGGTAGCGCTTCCCGAAGACATGCCGCAGGAGAAGCTCGACCACGAGAAGTCGATCATCCTGGCGCAGCCCGATATGGCCGGCAAGCCGGCCGAGATCGCCGAGAAGATGGTTCAGGGGCGGTTGAAGAAGTATCTGGCCGAGAACAGCCTGGTCGCCCAGCCGTTCGTCAAGGATCCGAACCAGACCGTCGCCGAGTATGCCAAGCAGGCGGGTGGCGAGGTGGTCTCGTTCGTGCGCTTCGAAGTCGGCGAAGGTATCGAGAAAGAAGAAGTCGACTTCGCCAAGGAAGTCATGGAGCAGGCGCGGCGCAGCTGAGCCTGGCTCAAAACCGCGTATTTCCATGCCGTTGCGCTGGCGCGGCACGGAGATTGTATCGACAATGGCGTGCGTTCGCGCACGCCATTGCGTGTCCGGCACTTGGTGACGAGCGTCGGTACGCAGGCCATACCCCTCCCTTCATCTCATTCGTCCGCCCAGGAGAGTGTCAATGTCCATCCCCAACGACCGCAACGCCAAGTACAAGCGAATCCTGCTGAAGCTATCCGGCGAGGCCCTGATGGGCGAGCTGGACTTCGGCATCGATCCCAAGGTGCTCGATCGGATGGCGCTGGAGATCGGTCAGTTGGTGGGCATCGGCGTGCAGGTCGGGCTGGTGATCGGCGGCGGCAACCTGTTTCGCGGCGCCGCGCTCAGCGCCGCCGGCATGGATCGAGTGACCGGTGATCACATGGGCATGCTCGCCACGGTGATGAACGGCCTGGCGATGCGGGATGCGCTCGAGCGTGCCAGCATCCGTTCGCGAGTGATGTCGGCGATCCCGATGAGCGGGGTGGTCGAACACTACGATCGCCGCACCGCGATCCGCTATTTGACCTCCGGTGACGTGGTGATCTTCTCCGCAGGCACCGGTAATCCCTTCTTCACCACCGATTCGGCGGCCTGCCTGCGCGGTATCGAGATCGATGCCAATGTGGTGATCAAGGCGACCAAAGTGGATGGCGTCTACGATTGCGATCCGGTGAAGCACCCCAATGCGGTAAAATACGATCGTCTCGATTACGATGCGGTGCTCGATCAGAAGCTCGGTGTGATGGATTTGACCGCCATCTGTCTGGTGCGGGACCATGACATGCCGGTGCGCGTGTTCGACATGACCAAGCCAGGCGCGCTGCTCAACCTGGTGATGGGTGGCAAGGAAGGCACGCTGATCGATCGCGGCGAGTGAGCGGCGGGGCGGTTGCCCCGCTCGAGAGTAAAGCGGGCGGTGAAGCGCCGTCCGATACATCTTAGGTTCAGAGGGAAGTCTCCGTGATCAACGACATTCACAAGGACGCCGAGACGCGGATGCAGAAGAGCGTCGAGTCCATGCGCTCCGCGTTCCAGAAGATTCGCACCGGACGTGCCCACCCGAGTTTGCTCGAGGCGATCAAGGTCGACTACTACGGCAGCGAGGTGCCGATCACCCAGGTCGCCAACGTCAACGTAGAGGATGCGCGCACGCTCGCCGTGGTGCCGTGGGAGAAAGCCATGGTGCCGAAGGTCGAGAAGGCGATCCTGACCTCCGATCTTGGGCTCAATCCATCGAGCGCCGGTACGGTGATCCGCGTGCCCATGCCGCCGCTGACCGAGGAGACCCGGCGCAGCTATACTCGCCAGGCGCGTGCCGAGGCCGAGCAGGGCAAGGTGGCGGTCCGCAACGTGCGCCGTGATGCCAACGGCGATGTCAAAGCGCTGCTCAAGGAGAAGGAGATTTCCGAGGACGAGGCCCGCCAGTCCGAGGATACGATCCAGAAGCTGACCGACAAGTACATCGCTGAGATCGATCAGCTGCTCGAGCAGAAAGAACACGACCTGATGCAGGTCTGACGCTCGCACATGTCCCCAACCATGACCTCGAACACTTCGAACGTCCGCGCCCAGGGCCCAGTGCCGCGACACGTCGCGGTGATCATGGATGGCAACAACCGCTGGGCCCGCTCGCGTGGACTCTCCGGGGTGCGTGGGCATCACGCTGGCGTCGAAGCGGTGCGCGCGGTGGTACGCCGCGCGGCCGAGCGCGGTGTCGAAGCGATGACGCTGTTCGCATTCTCCAGCGAGAACTGGAAGCGCCCTGCCACCGAAGTGAGCGCTTTGATGGAGCTGTTCGTGCTGGCGCTCAAGCGCGAGGTGGGCAAGCTCAACCGCAACAACATCCGCCTTTCGGTGATCGGTGATCGCGCCCGGCTACATCCCTCGCTGGTCAAGCTGATCGACGGTGCCGAGCGCAAGACCCGCGATAACGATGGAATGCACCTGTTCATTGCGGTCAACTACGGTGGTCGTTGGGACATCGCCGAGGCCACCCGCCGGCTGGCCGAGCGGGTGGCTCGTGGCGAGCTAGATCCTGGGGAGATCGATGAGTCGATGATCTCCCGCGAGCTCGACAGCGGTGACGTTCCCGATGTCGATCTGTGCATCCGGACCAGTGGCGAGCAGCGCATCAGCAATTTTCTGCTCTGGCAGCTCGCCTATGCGGAGCTTTTCTTCTCCCCGCTCTATTGGCCGGATTTCGGTGCCGAGGCTTTCGACGAAGCGCTCGAAGCATTCGCTCAGCGCACGCGTCGTTTCGGCATGACCGATGAGCAGATCGAGGTACAGGGTGCTTAAACAACGTTTCTTGACCGCATTGGCGATCGGTCCTATTTCGCTAGTGCTGCTCTTTACCCTCGGTGGTGGCTGGTTCGCTTGTTTCGTCGGTGCGATTGTGGTGCTTTCCGCCTGGGAATGGGCCAATCTGGCCGGTTTCGGCGATAATCGCGAGCGTACGCTGTTCGCCCTCGCGATCTGTGTGGTGCTGTCGCTGGCCTGGTCGAGCGGCGTGGTCTGGCAGCGCTGGCCGCTGTGGCTGGCATTCTGGGGCTGGCTTTTGTGCTGCTACTGGGTCGTGCGCTATCCCGCGTCCGAATCGCAGTGGAATGGTCGCGCGATGCGCCTGGCGATGGGCGTGGGGGCGCTGGTGCCGTGTTGGATCGGCTTGAACCAGCTGCGCGTCGAGCCTCTCTGGCTGCTCTACGTGCTGTTCGTCGTCTGGGGTGCCGATATCAGCGCCTACTTCGCTGGCCGCGCCTTCGGCAACCGTAAGCTGGCACCGCGGGTCAGTCCGGGCAAGTCCTGGGCCGGGGTCTACGGTGGGCTCGCCGGCACCGCGGTACTGGCGGTGCTGATGGCGCTGATCGAAGGCCTTGGATTCGGCGAATTCATCTGGCTCGTGATCGTCACCTGGATCGTCACCTTCGCTTCCGTGCTCGGCGATCTCTGCGAGAGCATGCTCAAGCGCCATCGTGGGCTCAAGGACTCGAGCCAGCTGTTGCCTGGGCATGGAGGTATTCTCGACCGAGTCGACAGTCTCACCGCCGCGGTGCCGATCTTCGCCTTGCTAGCCCCCTGGGTCGGCAGTTGAGCATCGCCGTGCTTTTGCCCGCTGAGGAAACACCATGAGCGCGCTGCAGAACATCCTTGCGGTCATCGTCGTACTCGGCGTATTGATCACTATTCATGAATTCGGCCACTTCTGGGTGGCGCGGCGCTGTGGCGTCAAGGTGTTGCGTTTCTCGGTCGGATTCGGCAAGCCGCTGTGGTCGCGGACCGATCGACACGGCACCGAGTTCGTGGTCGCCGCGATCCCGCTCGGTGGCTACGTGAAGATGCTCGACGAGCGCGAGGGCAACGTCCCTGAGGCGGAGCTCCATCGCGCTTTCAACCGCAAGAGTGTCTATCAGCGGATCGCCATCGTCGCGGCCGGCCCCGTCGCCAACTTCCTGCTCGCGATCATCGCCTACTGGGCGCTGTTCATCTACGGTACCAGCGTGGTGGCGCCGGTGGTCGGCGCTGTCGCGCCCGGCTCTCCCGCAGAGCTCGGTGGGCTGCGCGGTGGCGAGGAGATCGTTCGGGTCGAGGGATCTCCGACCCCCTCCTGGCAGGAGGTCAGTCTCAAGCTGATCGGGGAGATCGGTCGCGACGGCTCTCTGGTGATCGACACCGCCGACGGAGCAGAGCATCGGCTGCCGGTGCAGGCGTACATGGTGCGCCAGGATCCGCCGCGTCCGCTCGAGACCCTCGGCATCACTCCCTGGCAGCCGCCTATCGAAGCGCGGTTGGGCCAGGTGCTCGCCGATGGCCCCGCGGCGCAGGCTGGGCTCGAGAGCGGCGACCGTGTGCTCGCCGTCGACGGCGAGCCGATCGAAGACTGGAACGTGTTGGTCGAGCGCGTCCGGGCATCGAGTGGACAGACATTGAGCCTCGAGGTTGAGAGCCAGGCCGGAGTGCAGCGCAGCATCGAGCTGACACCGCAGCCGCGCGAGCTCGACGGTGGCGAGACGATCGGCTACATCGGCGCGGCGGCGGTTCCCCCCGAATGGCCGGCCGAGTACCTGCGCGAGATCCGCTATTCGCCGTTCGCGGCGCTGCCCCAGGCGGTGGGCAAGACCTGGGAGATGACTTGGCTGACCGTCGACTCCATCCGCAAGATGGTGGTGGGCCTGATCTCGCCGAGCAATCTATCGGGACCTGTGACCATCGCCCGTGTGGCGGGGGATTCGGCGCGCAGCGGCCTTGAAACCTTCGTTGGTTTCCTCGCCTATCTGTCGATCAGCCTCGGGGTGCTCAACCTGTTGCCTATCCCGGTGCTCGACGGTGGCCATCTTCTCTATTTCATCATCGAGGCCGTGCGTGGCCGCCCGGTCTCCGAGCGAGTGCAGCTCGCCGGACTCAAGGTCGGCGTGGTATTGATCGGTACGTTGATGGTGATGGCGCTCTACTTCGACCTGCTGCGTCTTTGAACCGCTCGCCGCACGCCTCCCGGTATCCTGCAAGGCCTGCGGCGGAGCGGGTTGGAACCCCTGATGATCCTGGATCGTGGAAGCTTTCGCCCGCGCTTGTCAGGTGGGGGGGCTTGTGTATAAGGTGCCTGTGCACGATGGAGGGCCGCTCGCCGGTCCAGCGGCGTGTTCGGCGGCAGGATCTTGAAAAGCGACCCGAAAGAAGCGAAATGACGGCATGAAGATAAAGACCCTCGGTTTGGCAGTATGGTTGCTTGGCAGCTCCCAAGTGGCGTTCGCTGCGTCTTTCGAAGTTTCGGACATTCGCGTGGAGGGGCTGCAACGGGTGTCGGCCGGGACGGTCTTCAACGTGCTTCCGTTCACCGCTCGCCAGACCATCGATGAGAACGCTCTGAGCAGCGCCGGACAGGCGCTGTTCCGTACCGGGCTGTTCGACGACGTGAGTTTCGATCGCGATGGCAATGTGCTCGTGGTCAGGGTCCAGGAGCGGCCCTCGATCGCTCAGATCAACATCACCGGCAATCGTCAGATATCCACCGACGATTTGCGCAATGGCTTGAACCAGACCGGAATCAGCGAAGGCCAGGTGCTGCAGCGCTCCACCCTCGAAGAGGTCCAGCGAGAGCTCGAGCAGGTCTATCAGGGCCAGGGACGCTACAGCGCGAGAATCACCACTTCGGTGGTCAACCTCGACAGCAACCGCGCCCAGGTCAACATCAACATCGACGAAGGCGCGGTTGCCCGGATCCAGCAGATCAACCTGGTCGGCAACCACGCCTTCAGCGATGACGAGCTGCGTCGCCAGTTCGAGCTCGCCGACAAGCCGGGCTGGTTCTTCGGCTGGTTCTCGAGCGATCGCTACTCGCGCGAGGCGCTCACCGGTGATCTCGACCGCCTGCGCGCCTTCTATCTCGATCGCGGCTACGTCAATTTCAACATCACGTCGACCCAGGTCTCGATCAGCCCCGACAAGTCGGCGATCTACGTCACCGTCAACCTCGACGAGGGCGATCGCTACACGATCGACAAGATCAACTTCGCCGGTTCGCTCGAGATGAGCGAGGAGCGGGCCCGCTCGCTGGTGACCGCCCAACCGGGGCAGGTATACAACCAGTCGCTGTTGACCCAGTCCTCCGAGGCGTTGCGTCAGGCGCTAGGCAACGAAGGCTTCACGTTCGCCAACGTGGACGCGGTTCCCCGGGTCAACGAAAACGGCGATACGGTCGACGTCACCTTCAATGTCGATCCGGGCCAGCGTGCCTACGTGCGTCGGGTCAACTTCCGGGGTAATACCACCACCGCGGACGAGGTCCTGCGCCGTGAACTGGTGCAGATGGAGGGCGCGCCCGCGTCGGCGGAGAGCATTCGCCAGTCGCAGGAACGGCTGCAACGCCTGGGCTTCTTCAGCCAGGTCGAGGTCGAGACCACACCGGTGGCCGGTGAGTCCGACCAGCTCGACGTCAACTACAACGTCACCGAGCAGCCCTCCGGCAGCATCTCGGCAAGCGTAGGCTTCGCCCAGTCCGAAGGGATCATCTACGGTGCGTCGCTTTCGCAGAGCAACTTCCTCGGCAGTGGCAACCGGGTCGACATCGGCGCCCAGCAGAGCAGGTACTACACCAGCCTGCGCTTCAGCTTCACCGACCCCTACTGGACGTTGAGCGGGATCTCGCGCGGCTACGATGTCTACTACCGTAGTACCGACTACGAAGACTCCGACATCTCGACCTACTCGAGCGACGCCATCGGCGGCGGGATCAACTTCGGCTATCCGATTAGCGATCTCTCGCGGCTCAACTTCGGGCTCGGCGTCGAGCACCTGACCCTCGACACCTACACCGATACGCCGGAAGAGATATATCGCTACGTCCAGAACGAAGGCGACACCTTCGACAGCTACAAGCTGACCACCAGTTGGACGCGCAACAACCTCAACCGGGGCGTGTTGCCGACCAGCGGTAGCTACCAGCAGGTCGCGCTCGAAGCGGCCGGCCCCGGCAGCGACGCTGAGTTCTTCAAGCTGCGCTATCGCGGACAGAAGCTGTTCGAGCTCAATCCTGAGTGGGCGCTCAAGTTCCGCACCGAACTGGGCTACGCCGACAGCTATGGCGACACCGACGTCTATCCATTCTTCGAGAACTTCTATGCCGGTGGTCTGGGCTCGGTGCGCGGGTTCCGCAGCAACACCCTCGGGCAGAGGACCACGGCCCGCGGCGATGGTGACGAGGATACCCTGGGCGGCAACATCCTGATCGAGGGTTCGGCCGAGCTGATCTTCCCGCTTCCGTTCATCGAGGATCGTCGCCAGTTGCAGAGCTCGTTCTTCTTCGATACCGGTAATACCTATCTGAGCGACTGCTATGCCACTGGCGATACCGCGTCCCAGTGTAGTTCGGGGATCGACCTGGGCGAGCTGCGTTACTCGGTGGGTGTCGGGCTCTCGTGGCTGACCCCGGTAGGACCGCTGACCTTCAGCCTGGCACAGCCGCTGAACCGGAAAAGCGACGATGAGTCACAGGTATTCCAGTTCTCGCTGGGACAAACGTTCTGATTCGGGTGAAAGCCCGATGACATTTCACGACTCGGCATGGGCGCGGTGCGCGCCTTTGTCTTCGCGTCATTCAGGAGTAGAGATATGCGTAAGTTGACCTTGGCTCTCGGCGTTGCCGCGGCACTCGGTTCGGCCTCCATGGCTGCCCAGGCCGCCGACGTCGCGGTGATCGACTGGCAGCAGGCGCTGCTCGAGACCCAGTCCGCGCAGCAGTCGATGAACCAGCTGCGCAACCAGCTCGGCAACAGACCGCAGCAGGTACAGGCGCTCGGCCAAGAGCTCCAGCAGCTCCAGCAGCGTCTCCAGCGTGACGGTGCGACGCTCTCCGAGGCCGAACGCAACAACCTGATCCAGCAGTTGCAGACCAAAGGTGGGCAGTACCAGCAGCAGCGCGGTGAGCTGGAAGAGGCGCGCGCCAATCAGGAGCAGCAGTTCCTCGAGCAGGCGCGCCCCCGCCTCGACCGTGCGATCCAGCAGGTGGTGCAGCGCCACCAGGTCAAGGTACTCGTCGACCGCAACAGTGTAGTCTATGCCGACGATGCGCTGGATCTGACCAGTGAAGTCACTGCGGCGTATAATGCCGGCAACTAATTGACGTCGAGCTGTGGCGCACCCACGAACCGGGCATGCGACCGTCTCGTCGTTGCCCGGATGCTCTAACGGATGGACATGAAAAAGACCGCCACGATCGGTTTGTCACTAAACGAGTTGGCCTCCCTCTCCGGCGCCACGCTGCGGGGCGACGGCGAGCGTCAGGTGACCGGGTTCGCTACTTTGGTCGATGCCGGACCCGACGACATCGCCTTCCTCGCCAACCCGGCCTATCTCAAGCATCTCGCCGGTACCCGCGCGGCTGCCGTGCTGCTGCGGCCCGAGCACGTCGAGGCTTGCCCGACCAATGCGCTGGCGCTGGACAATCCCTATCTCGGCTACGCGAAGCTATCGAGCTGTTTCGATCGCTTCGCCCGTGCCACCGAGGGTGGGGTGCATCCGACTGCGGTGATCAGCGATAGCGCGGTGCTGGGCGAGGGCGTCTCGGTCGGTCCCCAGGTGGTGATCGGCGATCATGTCCGCATCGGCGCACGGGTAAGGATCGGCGCGGGCAGTGTGATCGGAGACGATTGTGAGATCGGCGAAGATGGCATGCTGCATGCCAACGTGACCCTCTATCACGGTGTGATGGTCGGGGCGCGTGCGATCATCCACAGCGGCGCAGTGCTGGGCGGGGACGGCTTCGGTTTCGCCCACGACGGTCGTGGCTGGCAGAAGATCGCCCAGATCGGTGGCGTGGTGGTGGGGGATGACGTCGAGATCGGCAGCTGCACCAGCATCGATCGTGGGGCGCTCGGCGATACCGTGATAGGCGATGACGTCAAGATCGACAGCCAAGTGCAGATCGCCCACAACGTCCACATCGGCGACCACAGCGCGCTGGCCGGCTGTGTCGGTATCGCCGGCTCCACCCGAGTCGGGCGCGGCTGCCTGCTGGGCGGCGGCGTTGGCCTGGCTGGTCATCTCGAGATCGCCGATCGGGTTCAGGTCACCGGTATGAGCCTGGTGACCAATTCGATTCTCGAACCCGGGGTCTACTCTTCCGGCACCGGGGCGATGCCCAACGCGCTGTGGCGCAAGAATGCGGTGCGCTTCAAGCAGCTCGACGCGCTGGCGCGCCGGGTGAGCAAGCTCGAGAAATCCTAGCGCTCGTCTGGAGGGCCGCCTGGCGCAGGCGTTTTCCAGGCGGGCCGCATCCGCTATGGTCGGGTTCGATTCGATTGCGTGCCCCGGGTCGCTTTTGGCTCGACAAGTCGGCGATAGCCACTCCCTGGGCGCTGTGCCCGTCGAGAGCGGCGGGCAGGGATGGCCGGAAGAACAACGATGCGCTTGCCGGGTTTTCCGGCGAAAACCGCCAGTGAGGTAGCGCTTGCGCCCTCCGGCTAGACGATCCGCGAACGCGCCCGGTCGTCGGGACGCTTCGCCTTGATCGGTCGAGGCGTCTCCTTCATCCGTCTGTCCGGAGGACAGACATTTCGCTATTCAAGAGGCGCGTGCCTCAGAGGTTTTTCTGCATGGTCATGGATATCAAGGAAATCCAGGAATATCTGCCCCACCGCTACCCGTTCCTGCTGGTCGACCGCGTCGTCGAACTGGAGACGGGTCGCTACATCAAGGCCTATAAGAACGTTAGCGTCAATGAGTCGTTCTTCAACGGTCATTTTCCTGGCCATCCGATCATGCCGGGCGTGCTGATCACGGAAGCGCTGGCCCAGGCCGCTGGTATCCTTGGCTTCAAAACGGTCAACAAGCTGCCGCGTGATGGCTACATCTACTACTACGTCGGCAGCGACAACGTGCGCTTGAAGCGCCCGGTATTCCCCGGTGACCAGCTCAGCCTGGAAGCCTGGATGGACAAGTCCCGCCGCGGTATCTGGAAGTTCACCTGCCGCGCCCACGTGGGCGAAGAGCTGGTCTGCGAAGCCGATATCATCTGCGCAGAGAGGAAGATCGCTTGATCCATCCCACCGCCATCATCGATCCCAAGGCGCAGGTCGCGTCCGATGTCGAGATCGGCGCCTACAGCGTCATCGGTCCTGATGTCGTGATCGGCTCGGGATGCGTGATCTCGCCTCATGTGGTGATCAAAGGGCCGAGCGTCATCGGCACCAACAACCGTTTCTTCCAATTCGGCTCGATCGGCGAGGATTGCCAGGACAAGAAGTACCGCGGCGAACCGACCCGTCTCGAGATCGGCAACGACAACGTCTTCCGCGAAGGCGTGACCGTCCATCGTGGCACGGTGCAGGACGAAGGACTGACCCGGATCGGCAGCGGCAACCTGTTCATGGCCTATGCCCATGTCGCCCACGACTGTGTGATCGGCGACAACTGCATCATGGCCAACCAGGCGACCCTCGGCGGCCACGTAGTGCTCGGCGACTATGCGATTCTCGGCGGTCTCGCCGCGGTCCATCAGTTCTGCCACATCGGCGCACACGCGATGGTCGGCGGGCTGTCGGCGATCACCATGGACGTGGTTGCTTACGTGATGGTCAACGGCAACCCGGCGCATACGCATGGCATCAACGCCGAAGGGCTCAAGCGCCGGGGTTTCGACGCCGCGGCCATCGCGACCCTGCGCGACGCCTACAAGAAGGTGTTCCGCAGCCAGTTGAAGCTCGCCGAAAGCATCGAAGCCCTCGAGCGCGAAACGCCCTCCGCTGCGCTTCAGGTGTTCATCGACTCGCTGAAGAACTCATCGCGCGGCATCACCCGCTGAGCTCGAACCATGCCCCGGTGCCGGGGCATGGTGGCATATCCCTCCGATTTGGTGACGAGTCTGCGTATGATCCCATCTCCTCGTCCGCTCAAGGTCTTCGTCGTCGCCGGTGAGCTTTCCGGCGACGTGCTGGGCGCGGGACTTCTGCGTGAGCTAAAGCGACGCTATCCCGGGGCGAGCTTTCGCGGCATCGGTGGTCCACGAATGATCGCCGCAGGGCTCGAAAGCCTCGCGCCACTCGAGCGGCTGTCGATCATGGGGCTGGTCGAAGTGCTCAAGCACCTGCCCGGACTGATCCAGCTGCGCCGCATGCTGCGCAAAGAGGCGCTGGACTGGCGGGCCGACGTGATGGTCGGCATCGATGCGCCCGACTTCAACTTAGGCCTCGAGCGTCAGCTGCGCGAGGTCGGGATCCGGACCGTGCACTACGTCAGTCCCTCGGTGTGGGCATGGCGCCAAGGCCGGGTCGAAGGCATCCGCCGCGCGGTCGATCTGATGCTCACCTTCCTGCCGTTCGAGGCGGCCTTCTATCGTGAGCATGGCGTGCCCGTACGCTTCATCGGCCATCCGCTGGCCGACGAGCTGCCGCTGGATGACGATGCCTCCAGCGCACGGCGGGCGCTCGGGATCGAGCATACCGGTCCGCTGCTGGCGATGCTGCCTGGGTCGCGACACAATGAAGTCAGGCTGATGCTGCCGGTCTATCTCGAGACGCTGGCGCTGCTGAGACAGCGCCAGCCGGCCTTGCGCGCGGTGCTGCCAGCGGCCTCTCCCGCCCGTCGCGCGGAGATCGAGGCACTGCTCGACGAGCAGGCGCGCGAGGCGATCACCCTGATCGACGGAGATGCCGCGCTGGCGATGGTCGCAGCCGATGCGGTACTGCTCACCTCCGGCACCTCGGCGCTCGAGGCGATGCTCTGCCATCGGCCGATGGTGGTCGCCTACCGGATGGCACCGATCACTCATTGGATCGCCCAGCGGGTGGTCAAGACCGAGTGGATCTCGCTACCCAACCTGATCGCCCGCGAGACGCTGGTGCCCGAGCTGATCCAGCACGACGCTACTGCGCCGCGGATCGCCGCGTTGCTCGAGCCGCTGTTGACGGATCCTCAACAGGCGCTGCGTGAGCGTTTCGCGCGGATGCACGCCGAGCTCGCACTGGGGGCGAGCGCGAGCGCCGCCGATGCGGTGGCGGCGCTGGTCGAGAAGGGCCCGCAGGCCCTTGCGAGCGAGCGGGAGGTCGCGCGGTGAAAGGGCGCAAGAGCGGGCTTGGAAAGATGCGCCCAAGCGATTATCCACCGCTTGTGATCGACTACCGCGGCCGCTGGCTGGCCGGCGTCGACGAGGTCGGACGAGGCCCGCTGGTCGGTGATGTGGTCGCCGCCGCGGTGATCCTCGACCCGGAAAGACCGATCGATGGGCTCACCGACTCCAAGGCGCTCACCAGCGTTCGGCGCGAGCTGCTCGATGCCGAAATCAGGAGGGTGGCGCTGGCCTTCGCGATCGGCCGTGCCACGCCCGCCGAGATCGACCAGCTCAATATCTACCACGCCACCCACCTGGCGATGCGCCGTGCGATCGACGCGCTCTCTCCCGCGGCCGAATTCCTCTTGATCGATGGCAATCGGCTGCCCGGACATCGGCTTCCCGGTGTCGCGGTGGTCAAGGGCGATCTGCGTCACCCGGCGATCAGCGCCGCCTCGATCATCGCCAAGGTCGCACGGGACGCCGAGATGCTCGTGCTCGACCAGCGCTATCCTGGCTATGGGTTCGCTCGCCACAAGGGCTACCCGACCCGCGAGCACCTCGAGGCGCTCGAGCGGCTTGGTCCGCTGGATGTCCATCGCCGCTCGTTCGGCCCGGTCAAGCGCCAGCTCGCACTGTTTTGAATCCTGTCCGCCATCGAGGCGCTGTGCGCCGGTGGCACTGAATCGGGCCGGTCGATGCTTTATCATGGTCGATCTTCGAGCCACCTCCATGTCAAAGTCGAGCGAGCCATGACGACGCCTTTCGTACATCTACGCGTGCACAGCGAATACTCCCTGGTCGACGGCCTGGTCAGGCTCAAGGCGCTGACCGCGGCGACCCAGGCGATGGGTGTTCCGGCGCTGGCGGTGACCGACGAGAGCAACCTCTTCGGCCTGGTCAAGTTCTACAAAGCCGCCCAGGGTGCCGGGCTCAAGCCGATCATCGGTGCCGATCTGTGGATGCACAACGCACAGGACGAAGAACACCCCTACCGCTTGACCCTGCTGGCGATGAACGCCGATGGCTACCGCCACCTGATCGAGCTGATCTCTCGCGGTTGGCGCGAAGGGCAGGTGAAGGGCAGGGCGATCCTGCACAAGGAGTGGATCTTCGAGGCGTCGGATGGGCTGATCGCGCTCTCGGGCGCACGGGAGGGCGAGATCGGCCGTTTCCTGCTCGCTGACCATGCGCAGACCGCTCGCACCCTGCTCACCGAGTGGCAGCGCTTCTTCCCCGATCGCTTCTATCTAGAGCTCCAGCGTACCGGGCGGCAGTACGACGAAGAGTGTCTCCATCTGTCGGTCGAACTGGCGCTCGAGACCGGTACCCCGGTGGTCGCGACCAACGACGTGCGCTTCATCAAGCGCGAGGAGTTCTGGGCCCACGAGACCCGGGTCTCGATCGGCGAAGGCAAGGCGCTCGAGGACCCTCGCCGCGAGCGGCGCTATACCGAGGAGCAGTACCTCAAGTCGCCCGAGGAGATGGCCGAACTTTTCGCCGATATCCCCGAGGCGCTGGAGAACAGCGTGATGATCGCCGCGCGCTGCAGCGTCGACGTGCGAATGGGCGAGTACTTCCTGCCGGAGTTCCCGGTACCCGAGGGCATGACGCTCGAGGAGTTCTTCAACAAGGTCTCCCACGAAGGGCTCGATCGCAGGCTGTATCAGCTGTTCGATGCCCCATCGGCGATCTACCAGGGGCGCTCGCGTGTTGAGGAGGAGCCGGCCTATCGGGAGCGGCTCGATTTCGAGCTGAAGATCATCAACCAGATGGGCTTCCCCGGCTACTTCCTGATCGTCATGGACTTCATCCAGTGGGCCAAGCGCAATGACGTGCCGGTGGGGCCGGGGCGCGGCTCCGGTGCGGGGTCGCTGGTCGCCTACTCGCTCGATATCACCGATCTCGACCCGCTCGAGTACGACCTGCTGTTCGAACGCTTCCTCAACCCTGAGCGCGTCTCGATGCCCGACTTCGACGTCGACTTCTGCATGGAGAAGCGCGACAGCGTGATCGACTACGTCGCCGACCGCTACGGCCGCGACGCGGTTTCGCAGATCGTCACCTTCGGCACCATGGCGGCCAAGGCGGTGGTGCGTGACGTCGCTCGCGCCCAGGGCAAGCCTTATTCGCTCGGCGACAAGCTCTCCAAACTGATCCCCTTCGAAGTCGGCATGACCCTGGCCAAGGCGATCGAGCAGGAGCCAGCGCTGAAGGACTTCGTCGAGAACGACGATGAGGCCGGCGAAATCTGGGAGATGGCGGTCAAGCTCGAAGGGATCACCCGTGGCACCGGCAAGCACGCTGGGGGCGTGGTGATCGCGCCGACCAAGCTGACCGACTTCTCGCCGCTGCTCTGCGACGAGGAGGGCAACGGTCTGGTGGTGCAGTTCGACAAGAACGACGTCGAGGAGGCTGGGCTGGTCAAGTTCGACTTCCTCGGCTTGAGGACGCTTACGATCATCGACTGGGCGCTGGAGATGGTCGATGTGGTGCGTGCCCGCCAGGGCAAGGGCCCGCTCGACATCTCGACCATCCCGCTCGATGACAAGCCGACCTACGACCTGCTCAAGCGCGCCGAGACCACCGCGGTGTTCCAGCTCGAATCGCGCGGGATGAAGGAGTTGATCAAGCGGCTGCAGCCCGATTCGCTCGAGGACATGATCGCACTGGTCGCGCTGTTCCGCCCCGGCCCCTTGCAGTCGGGAATGGTCGATGACTTCATCAACCGCAAGCATGGCCGCGCCGAGCTTGCCTACCCGCACCCCGACTACCAGCACGAATGGCTCAAGCCGGTGCTCGAGCCCACCTACGGCATCATCCTCTACCAGGAACAGGTGATGCAGATCGCGCAGGTGCTGGCCGGCTATACCTTGGGCCAGGCGGACATGCTGCGTCGCGCGATGGGCAAGAAAAAGCCCGAGGAGATGGCCAAGCAGCGCCAGGGCTTCCTCGATGGCTGCGCCGCCAACGACATCGACGCCGACCTTGCCGGCAACCTGTTCGATCTGGTGGAGAAGTTCGCCGGCTACGGCTTCAACAAGTCGCACTCGGCGGCCTATGGCCTGGTCTCCTACCAGACCGCTTGGCTCAAGGCCCACTATCCCGCGCCGTTCATGGCGGCGGTGATCTCCACCGAGATGGACAACATCGACAAGGTGGTGCCGCTGATCGAGGAGTGCCGACGCATCGGCCTCACCGTCACCCCTCCGGACGTCAACCTCGGTGCCTATAAGTTCAGCGTCAACGAGGCGGGCGAAGTGGTTTACGGCCTGGGTGCGATCCGCGGGGTCGGCGAGGGGCCGATCGAGGCGATCGTCGAGGCGCGCGAGAGCGGCGGTCCATTCGTCGACCTGTTCGACTTCTGCCAGCGCATCGATGCCAAGCGGCTCAACAAACGCACCCTCGAGGCGCTGATCCGCTCCGGCGCGGTCGATCGTCTCGGCCCTTCGCGCTCGGTGATGATGGCGGCGCTGGAGGATGCGATGAAAGCCGCCTCCCAGAGTCACGCCAACCAGAGCATCGGCATCGACGATATGTTCGGCGAGGCGTTCTCGAGCGACGAAGGCGGGCAGGACAATTTCGCCGCCTACGCCGAAGTGCGCCAATGGACCGACCGCGAGCGGCTCGGCGGCGAGAAGGATACCCTCGGGCTCTATCTCACCGGCCACCCGATCGACGAGTATGAAAGCGAGCTCAAGCGCTTCGTCTCGACCCGGATCAACGAACTCAAGCCGTCGCGCCAGCCCCAGCGGATTGCCGGGCTGGTGGTCGGGATGCGGACGATGAAATCGAAGCGCGGCGAGACCATCGCCTTCATCACCCTCGACGACCGCACCGGGCGCATCGAGGCATCGCTGTTCGGTGAGCTGTTCGACCAGGTGCGCGGCCAGCTCAACGACGCCCAGGTGCTGATCTGCGAGGGCGATGTATCGAGCGACGACTATTCCGGCGGCCTGCGTATGCGGGTCAAGGAGATCACGCCGATGGTCGATGCGCGCAAGCGGTTCGGTGAGGCCGTCGAGGTGGCAGTCGATGGTCAGCGTATCGATGCACAGTTCGCCCGCGCCCTGCGCGAGGGGCTGAGCGCGCATCTCGACGAGCAAGGGCTGCCGGTTCGGCTACGCTATCGTAATGCCGCCGCCAGCGGCGCCTTCGAGCTCGACGAGCGCTGGCGCGTCGCTCCCTGCGACGAGCTGCTGATCAGCCTCGCCGAGGTGCGTGGTCAGCAGGGTGTGCGGCTTTGCTATCGCTGATCACGGCCACGCGGCCTTGCGAGTTGTCGCCACAATGGGATAATGACGCACTTTTGCGCCGACCTTGCGGTGGAGCGTCCCTCGCGCTCGATGCGTTTCTCGGTGCCGCTGCGGCCGGTGGCGCGAGCGCGGGTGGGGCAAGGCGGGTCGCGACTAGGATGTTGTGCCGTGAAGCGGGCCGCTTGCAGATGGCCGGTGTTTCGCTCGGTGCTCCGCCCAGTGCCCGTTCCGGCGACTGCGTACCTGCGAGGGTCCGCTGCTCCGGTCGTTCATCTCGGGGTAGTGTTGCATCGCGTTGCCGCGAGCGCCCTTCACCTGCTGCCAGTTCTTCGACAGAGCCTTTCAGACACGCCATATGAACCCGAACTACCTGGACTTCGAACAGCCCATCGCCGAGCTTCAAGCCAAGATCGAAGAGCTGCGGCTGGTCGGCAACGACAGCAAGATCAATCTCAGCGACGAAATCGGCAAGCTCGAGGACAAGAGTCGCAAGCTCACCGAGCAGATCTTCCGCGACCTCACCCCTTGGCAGGTTTCCCAGCTTTCCCGCCATCCACAGCGGCCCTACACCCTCGACTACCTCGAGGATGTCTTCACCGAGTTCGACGAGCTCCACGGTGATCGCGCCTTCGCCGACGATGCGGCGCTGGTGGGTGGGGTCGCGCGCCTCGACGATCGGCCGGTGATGGTGATCGGCCACCAGAAAGGGCGCACGGTGAAAGAGAAGGTGCGGCGCAACTTCGGTATGCCGCGCCCCGAAGGCTATCGAAAGGCGGTGCGGCTGATGGAGATGGCCGAGCGCTTCAAGATGCCAGTGCTGACCTTCATCGACACGCCCGGTGCCTATCCGGGGATCGATGCCGAGGAGCGGGGCCAGAGTGAGGCGATCGCCTATAATCTGGCGGTGATGTCGAGGCTCAAGACCCCGATCATCGCTACCGTGATCGGCGAAGGCGGCTCCGGTGGGGCGCTGGCGATCGGCGTCTGCGACGAATTGATGATGCTGCAGTATTCTACCTATTCGGTGATCTCGCCGGAGGGCTGCGCCTCGATTCTATGGAAAAGCGCCGACAAGGCCTCCGACGCCGCCCAGGCGATGGGCATCACCGCCAGCCAGCTCAAGGAGCTCGGCTTCGTCGACAACCTGATCGACGAGCCGCTCGGCGGCGCTCACCGCCATCCCCGCGAGACCTGCTCGCGGGTCAAGCAGGCGCTGCTCGAGGGGCTGGAGCGACTCGATGCGCTCGATCTCGATGCCCTGATCGAGCGCCGCTACCAGCGGTTGATGAGCTACGGCGCGCCGGGCTGATCGTGCCATGGCCGGGGCGGATGGCGAGCGCCTGACGCTCGACGCGGCGATGGCCGGCGCCGGAAGCGCGAAGCTCTGGCTCGCGCTCTCTGGTGGACTCGACAGCGTCTGCCTGCTCCATCTCGCCATCGAAGCCCATGCTCGCCGCCGCCTGGCCGGCGAGCCGGTTCCTTCCCTCCACGTCATCCACGTCAATCACCAGCTCCAGGAAGATGCTCAGCGCTTCGAGCATTTCTGCCGCGAACTCTGCGCCGCCCTCGAAGTACCGCTCGAAGTCCGCTCGGTCGACTGCTTGGATCACCGCATGGGCCCGGAGGCCGCGGCGCGAGAGGCACGCTATCGCTGTTTCTGCGCCGTGTTGGATGAAGGCGATCGACTCTGGCTCGCCCATCATCGCAACGACCAGGCCGAAACCTTCCTGCTGCGTGCGCTGCGAGGTGCTGGCGTCAGCGGGCTGGGCGGCATGCCCGCCGCGCGCAGGCTCGGCCGCGGGTGGCTCGAGCGCCCCCTGCTGGGTATCGGCCGTGATCGACTGGAGCGGTTGGCAGGTGACCGCGGCTGGTGCTGGGTCGAGGATACGACCAATCTCGAGCTGCGCTATGCTCGTAACCGCCTGCGCCACACCGTGGTTCCCGCGCTCGAGACGGGATGGCCCGGAGCCGCTGCCCGGCTGGCCGAAACCGCCGAACGGCTGAGCGAGAGCGCTCGGCTGCTCGAACTCTTCGCAGCCGAGGACCTGGTTCGCCTTGGCGCGGACCCCACCCGGCTCGACTGCGCCTCGCTGCTCGCCCTGGGTGAGGCGCGAGCGGCGTTGTTGATCCGCCATGCGCTCGGCAGGATCGACGTGCCGGCTCCGCCGCGGGCGCGGCTCCTTGAGCTGCTTGCCCAGCTCGGCGCGGCCGAAGACCGCTTGGTCGAGGTGCGCTGGCCCGGTGGGGTGGCGCGTCGTTGGCGCCGCGCGCTTTATCTTGGCAGCGATGCGCTTGAGCTTGATTGGCCTGCCTGGGTTGCCGCCCGTCTGGCGCAATGGCAGCCGGTACCCAAGGATGGTCAGCGCGTCGCGCTCGAAGGCGGCAAGCGTTGCGCAGGGGAGCGGCTGAGGCTCGGTGGGATGAGCCGGCGGCTCAAGACACTGTTCCAGGAGAGCGGCGTGCCGCCCTGGGAGCGCGACAACCTGGTGCTGGTGCGCCAGAGCGGCTCAGCGTCACTGGTCGCGGTGCTGGGCGAGCGGCAGGCTTGGGTGGCGGACGGTTGGCGGCTGGCGCGCCATGGTGGGGCGATCGTGCGGGGCGAATATTGATGTGCAAATCGGCGATGATCGAGCCTGAGCGAAATTTTCATCACGCATGCTTGCGTTGTCGCCGGCGCTTGCTTAACATCATGAGGTCCGCCAGCTTCGATACCTCTTCTGGTTACCCTGCGGTTCCAAGAACCTTCCAGACTTTTCTATTCCAACGTGTTTCGAATACTCCCGTCAGATCTCGTTCGCCGCGTATCCCTCGGCTGAATAGCACCTCCTACCGAGGAGTGCATTCGGTGTTCACGACGATCATCATGACGCAGCAATCGATCACGTGAAAAGTACCTGGCCCCACTATCCGACAGACCGGCTGCGTGAGTGCGAGAGACGCTCTTTCCCGTCATGCCGCTCTGCGGTGGTGTCGTAGCGACGAAGGTGGGCTGTACCTGTCGCGATCGCTAGATGCTCCACCGACTCGTGCCCTTGTCCTTCTCCGCTGGCGCCTCACCACGACGCGCCCGGCCGATGGGCGTTGCAGGCCGATTGAGCGTTCGCCGTTCGCCAGCTCCATGGCCTGGGTTACTCCGATGGCACGTCGACACCACCATTTTCCTATCTCCCATGCTGACCTGCTCAGCCATTTCTGAACGAAGCCGATGAATCTAACCGAACTCAAGCAAAAGACCGTCCCGGAACTGCTCGAACTCGCTCAGAGCATGAGCATCGACAATGTCGCGCGGTCACGTAAGCAAGACATCATCTTTGCCATCCTCAAGAAGCACGCCAAGAGCGGCGAGGACATCTACGGCGACGGCGTGCTCGAGATACTCCAGGACGGCTTCGGTTTCCTTCGCAGCGCCGACAGCTCCTATCTTGCCGGCCCCGACGACATCTACGTTTCACCTTCTCAGATCCGCCGCTTCAACCTGCGCAAGGGCGACACCATTTCGGGCAAGATTCGCCCGCCCAAGGAGGGCGAGCGCTATTTTGCCCTGCTCAAGGTCAGCCAGATCAACTTCGATCGCCCCGAGAACGCCAAGCACAAGATCCTGTTCGAGAACCTCACCCCGCTGTTTCCTGACGAGCGGATGGTGATGGAGATCGGCAACGGTTCGACCGAAGACCTGACCTCGCGAATTCTCGATCTGACCGCGCCGATCGGCAAAGGCCAGCGTGGCTTGATCGTCTCGCCGCCCAAGGCGGGCAAGACGATGATGATGCAGAACATCGCCAACGCCTTGGTGCGCAACAATCCCGAGTGCTACCTGATCGTGCTGCTGATCGACGAGCGTCCGGAGGAGGTCACCGAGATGAGCCGCACGGTGCGCGGCGAAGTCGTCGCCTCGACCTTCGACGAGCCGCCCGCTCGCCACGTCCAGGTCGCCGAAATGGTGATCGAGAAGGCCAAGCGCCTGGTCGAGCACAAGAAGGACGTGGTGATCATGCTCGACTCGATCACTCGTCTGGCGCGCGCCTACAACACCGTGGTGCCTTCCTCTGGCAAGGTGCTGACCGGTGGGGTCGATGCCCACGCGCTCGAGAAGCCGAAGCGCTTCTTCGGTGCTGCGCGCAACATCGAGGAGGGGGGCAGCCTGACCATCCTCGCCACCGCTCTGGTCGATACCGGCTCGAAGATGGACGAAGTGATCTTCGAGGAGTTCAAGGGTACCGGCAACATGGAAGCGCATCTCGACCGCAAGCTGGCCGAGAAGCGCGTCTTCCCGGCGATCAACATTCGCCGCTCCGGCACCCGCCGCGAGGACCTGCTCTGCACCGAGGACGAGATGCAGCGGATGTGGATCCTGCGCAAGCTGCTCAATCCGATGGAGGACGTCGCCGCGACCGAGTTCCTCATCGACCGGCTCAAGGACACCAAGACCAATCTGGAGTTCTTCGAGGCGATGAAGCGCCGCTGAACGAGCCTCGCCTCGGCGGCGGTGTCGAACGAGCGAGCGAGAGGGGCGGATGATATGATTCTCCGCCCTTTTTCTTTCTCGTCGCCCTCATCAAGGAAGGTCACATGCAGTATCGCGATCTGCGCGAATTCATCGAGCGCCTCGAAACGATGGGCGAGCTCAAACGCATCTCCGCGGAAGTCGATCCCTATCTGGAGATCACCGAAATCTGCGATCGCGTATTGCGCGCCGAAGGTCCTGCGTTGTTGTTCGAGAACGTGCGCGGGCACGATATGCCGGTGCTCGCCAACCTGTTCGGTACACCCAGGCGCGTCGCCCTGGGCATGGGGCAGGAGGAGGTGAGCAAGCTGCGCGAGATCGGTGAGCTGCTCGCCTATCTGAAGGAGCCTGAGCCACCCAAGGGGCTGCGCGACGCTTGGGAGAAGGCGCCGCTGCTCAAGAAAGTGCTGAGCATGGGGCCCAAGCGCGTACGCAAGGCCGCTTGCCAGGAGGTGGTGCTCGAGGGCGACGAGGTGGATCTCGACCGGCTGCCGATCCAGCACTGCTGGCCGGGAGACGCGGGGCCGCTGGTGACCTGGCCGCTGGTAGTGACCAAGGGGCCGAACAAGAAGCGCCAGAACCTCGGTATCTATCGCCAGCAGAAGATCGGCAAGAACCGGCTGATCATGCGCTGGCTCTCCCACCGCGGCGGTGCGCTCGATTTCCTCGAATGGCAAAAGGCCCATCCCGGCGAACCCTTCCCGGTGGCGGTGGCGCTCGGCGCCGACCCGGCGACGATCCTTGGCGCGGTGACGCCGGTGCCCGACAGCCTGTCCGAGTACGCGTTCGCCGGGCTCTTGCGCGGCAGCAAGACCGAGCTCACGAGCTGCGGGCACGCCGAGCTCGAAGTGCCGGCCTCGGCGGAAATCGTCCTCGAGGGGTTCATCTACCCCGACGACACTGCGCCCGAAGGGCCGTTCGGCGATCACACCGGTTACTACAACGAAGTCGATACCTTCCCGGTGTTCACCGTCACCCGGATCACCCATCGTCGCGATCCGATCTACCATTCGACCTACACTGGGCGTCCACCGGACGAGCCGGCCGTGCTCGGCGTCGCGCTCAATGAGGTGTTCGTGCCGATCCTGCGCAAGCAGTTTCCCGAGATCATCGACTTCTATCTGCCGCCCGAGGGGTGCTCCTATCGGATGGCGGTGGTGTCGATGCGCAAGCAGTATCCAGGCCATGCCAAGCGGGTGATGATGGGGGTGTGGAGCTTCCTGCGCCAGTTCATGTACACCAAGTTCGTGATCGTGGTCGATGAAGACGTCGACACCCGCGACTGGAAGGACGTGATCTGGGCGATCACTACGCGTATGGATCCGGCCCGCGATACCGTGATGATCGAGAACACCCCGATCGACTACCTGGACTTCGCCTCGCCGGTCAGCGGGCTCGGTTCGAAGATGGGGCTCGACGCGACCTCGAAGTGGCCAGGCGAGACCGATCGCGAATGGGGCGTGCCGATCGCGATGGATGAGGCGATCAAGCGGCGGGTCTCGGAGCGTTGGGCCGAACTGGCTATATTCGAACAGTGAGGAGTGTGCCGTGCAGGGCGGCGCTCCAAGATACCAAGCGAGAGAGAGCACGATGACGTCCACCACCTTGAATTGCCGGATCGAGGCGCTCGAGACCCTCGACGCCAACGTCACGCGGGTGTTCCTGCGCGCTGACCTGCGCGAGGGGCAGGGCGACGTCGCCCATGCGCCGGGGCAATATCTCGAGGTCGCCGTCGAGCTCGAGGGCCAGAAGTCCTGGGTGCCGTTCTCGATCGCCAACGCTCATCGCGGCGATGGCCTGCTCGAGCTGCATATCCTGCATGCCGAGGGTAGCCGCAGCGGCGCTGCCCTGGCGCGTCGCCTGCGCCTGGGCGAGTGTCTCGAGGTGCGCCTGCCGATGGGGGGGTGCGTGTTCGATCTCGCCGACCGTCGCCCGCTACTGCTGATCGCCGCCGGCACCGGTTTTGCCCAGATGAAGGCGATCATCGAGGCCGCGCTCGCCCACGATCCCGATCACGAGATCCATCTGTGGTGGGCGGCACGCACTCGGCCCGAACTCTACCTCGACGACCTGGCCCGGCGGTGGGCACGAGACTACGCTTACTTCAGCTATCACCCAGTGCTCGAGCTGCCGGGCGAGGGTGATTTCGATGGGGTGATCGAGCGTATCGACCGGGCGCTGGCCGAGAACATTACCGCGACTCGCCACGCCAGCGTCTACATCTCCGGTTCCCCTGGCATGGTGTACGCCGTGGTCGACACGCTGGAGGCGATCGAGCCACTCACCGAGCGAGTGTTCTCAGACGTATTCAGCTATGCACCCAGGATGCCGGCCGGCAATGGGGAGTCCCGCTGATGCCCCAGTCACCGATCCTGGTCACCGGTGGCGCCCAGCGGCTCGGGCGCTACTGCGCCGAGCGGCTGCTCGAGGATGGCCATCCGGTGATCATCACCTACCGCCGTCCTCGGGCCGCGGTAGAGGCGCTGCGCGCCCGCGGTGTGACCGCGGTGCAGGCCGACTTCTCGAGCGAAGCAGGTATCCTCGAGTTCATCGAGACGCTCCACTCGCTCACCCCGAGCCTGCGCGCGATCGTCCACAACGCCTCCAGGTGGCAGGCCGATCACAGTGACGCCTCGATGGGCGAGGAGTTCGAGCTGATGTTCCGCGTCCACATGCTCGCTCCCTACCTGATCAACCTGAAGGCTCGCGACCTGCTCGATGCCTGCACCGAGCCGATGCGCGACATCGTCCACATCAGCGACTTTTCCGCCAGTAAAGGTTCGCGGCACCATTCGGCCTACGCCTCGACCAAGGCGGGGATGGAGAACCTGACCCGCTCGTTCGCCGCGCGTTTCGCACCGAGCATCAAGGTCAACTCGATCGCCCCGGCGGCGATCATGCTCAATACCGACGACGATGAGGCCTATGCCGCCTCGCTCAGGGACAAATCGGTACTCGAGGCGATCCCCGGTCCATCGGTGATCTGGGAAGGCCTGCGCTATCTGCTCGATGCTCGCTTCGTCACTGGCAGCACGCTCGCCATTGACGGTGGGCGCAATGTGAAGTAGAACTTCGTCAACTTTTCATCGAGTGATTCGCGCCGGGACGGATGCGGTTTCTTTCTTGCCGTCGTCGGCGACACCGGAGCTTTGACATGAAGCCCTCCCACCTGTTCGCCGGCGCGAGACGCAGCCGGGGTGCCAGTCTGCATCGGGAGCGCCAGCCGTCGTTCACGCTGCACACCTTCAGGCGTGAGCTGCGTGCGTTCTGTTGGCTGGCTGCCGCGCTGCTGGTGATCGGATTGATCAGCGCTCTGCCTGCGCTGTTCATCTGGATCGAGCTGATCCGGCCCGATTGAGCCGCGCCCGTTGGGCGAGGTTGCCGATCGAGCAGCGGTGCAGTATCCTGCATGCCATCGATTTTTGGGATTCTCCAATGTCCGCCATCGTCATTGACACTTCAGCCGATCACCACCGCGCCCTGTGCGGCGCTGTGGTCGTGCGCGCTGTCGACGCGGTCGTTGGTGTGTCCCAGCCAAGCTATTACGGGTATTGGTTTAGCCGCTCGCGCGCCTGAACCTCCAGGCGCGCCCGAAAACGGGACGCCTACCTGAGAATCGCATCACCCCCGGTCAGGCTTCCTGACCGGGGGTTTTTTCGTTTTCGCAGGCCCATAGCAGGGCCGCCACGTACCAGGAGTCAGCACATGTACACCAACGCCATTCGATACCGTCACTCATCCTGGCGATTTAGCCCTCATCGGTCGGCTCAGTCCGTCGCCTCCGGCCGATCCCTTCTCGGTGGCAAGCCGCTCCCGCTTTCATTGCGATCACGAACACCCTGACCACGGGCCACGCTGACCGCGTCCCGACAAGGAAAGATCATGACATCCAATCTCTCTATCCCCGCTGCGCCTGCCTCCGAACGCTCGTCACTGCCGCTGCCGAGCGTCGCCGAGCTCAAGGCCCGCTTGCCGCTTGGTCCCACCCTCTCGCGCCGCGTGGCCACCCAGCGCGCAACGCTGCGCCGCATCATCGAGGGCCGCGATTCGCGCCTGATGGTGGTGGTGGGGCCCTGCTCGATCCACGATGATCGCGCGGCTCTCGACTACGCCGAGCGTCTTGCCGATCTGGCATCGCGTGTCGACGACCAGCTGGTACTGGTGATGCGCGCCTACGTCGAAAAACCGCGCACCACGGTGGGATGGAAGGGACTGCTCTATGATCCGCACCTCGACGGTAGCGACGATATGGCCACTGGCCTGCATTTCTCACGTTCGCTGATGCGCGAGATTCTGCACCTGGGCCTGCCCGTCTCTACCGAGCTGCTGCACCCGATGGCCGCGGGCTACTTTTCCGATCTGCTCGCCTGGGCGGCGATCGGGGCGCGTACCACCGAGTCGCAGATTCATCGCGAGCTGGTCAGCGGGCTCGCGCTGCCGGTCGGTTTCAAGAACGCAACCGACGGCGGCATCGGCGTGGCCTGCGACGCAATCCGCGCGGCTTCGCACCCGCATCGCCACTTCGGCATCGACTGCGATGGGCATCCGGCGATGTTGACCAGCGAGGGGAATCCCGACACGCACCTGGTGCTGCGCGGCGGGCGCAATGGACCCAATTATGATGCGCAGAGCGTCAATGATGCGCGCATGGCGCTGGAGCGGGCCGGGCTGCCTGCGAGGATCATGGTCGATTGCAGCCACGCCAACAGCGGTAAGGATCCGCTGCGTCAGCCGGCGGTGCTGGCCGAGGTGATCGCCCAGAGACTGGCGGGAGAGGATAGCCTTCGCGCGGTGATGCTCGAAAGCCACCTGGAGTCGGGCGCTCAATCCCTGGGCGCGCCGCTGCGCTATGGCGTGTCGATCACCGATGGCTGCCTGGGGTGGGATGCGACCGAAGCGGCACTGCTCGAGGCGGCCGAGCGGCTGCGCGGCGGTAGGCTGGCAGCCAAGGCTGAGTCATTGATGCTGAGCTGAAGCTTAAGCGTTGGGCGCCAGGTGGAGAGCAGCCCGACCCTTCTCTACCCTTGTAGATGGTCAAAGTCCCGCGCTCGCCGCGGGACTGAATCATTTCAAGGGTGAAAAGGAATTTCGATGGCTCAAGCCAGCAACCAGCGGGTGTTCTTCGTTTCAGCGGCATTGATAGTGGCATTGGTTTCGATCGGCGCTGTGTTTCCCAGTCAGTTCAGCGCAGGGGCTTCAGCGGCGCTGAGTGGGGTTACCCGGGTATTCGGCTGGTTCTACCTCTGGTCGGTGTTCGGCTTCGTGGTATTTCTCTTGTTCGTCGCTGGCAGCCGCTACGGCAATATCCGTCTCGGTCCGCAGGATTCCAGGCCGACCTACGGCTTCTTTTCCTGGGTCAGCATGCTGCTGGCCGCCGGCTTCGGCGTAGGGCTCGTGTTCTATGGCATGTCCGAACCGATGCTTCATTACCTCTCGCCGCCCTTCGGCGACATGGAGGGCGGGACCCCGGAGTCTGCGCGCTATGCAATCCAGTACGCGATGTTCAATTGGGGCCTGCATCAGTGGGCGGCGTTTTCGATCGTCGGCCTGATCATCGCCTACTACCAGTTCCGCAAGGGCCAGCCTGGACTGGTGTCGACGGTGATGAAACCGATCACCGCCAAGCTCGGGCGGGCGCGCAAGGTATCCGGCAGTGCGCTCGACGTGTTCGCCGTGGTCGCCACGGTGATGGGGGTAGCCACCTCGGTGGGGCTTGCGGTGTTGCAGATCAATGGTGGCCTGAGCATCGTGTTCGAGAGTGTCCAGGAGGGCTTCTTCTGGCAGTGCGTGATCATGGCGGCGATGTTCGCCTGCTACATGGCCTCGGCCTGGTCAGGGCTCGACAAAGGGATCAAGAACCTCTCCAACCTCAACATGCTGCTCTGCCTGGGGATGATGCTCTATGTACTGATCACCGGGCCGACCATCGCCATCCTCGAGACCTTCACCGTCGGGATCGGTGATTATCTGCAAAACGTCATCGGTATGAGTCTGCGCATCGATCCCTTCGGCGATAGCGAGTGGATCGGCAGCTGGACGGTCTTCTATTGGGCCTGGGTGATTTCCTGGTCGCCCTATGTCGGCAGCTTCGTCGCGCGTGTCTCGCGCGGGCGTACCATCCGCCAGTACGTGTTCGGGGTGCTGATCGTGCCGCCAATGCTCGCTTGCCTATGGATCGGCATACTCGGTGGTGCCGCGCTGAACATGGAGCTCAACGGAGCCGAAGGCTTGGCCGCGGCGACCGAGGCCAACATCACCACTGCGCTGTTTCTGCTCTTCGACCAGCTGCCGTTCTCCTATCTGGTCTCGCTCGTCGCGATCCTGCTGATCTTCATTTTCCTGGTCACTTCGGCCGACTCTGCTGCCTTCATCGTCTCGCAGATGAGCGACAATGGCTCGCTCCACCCGCCGCTCTACAAGCGCTTCACCTGGGGCATCCTGATCGCCGCGATCTGCCTGACCCTGATCGCCGCGGGAGGCGATACCGGCCTTTCCGGGCTGCAGTCGGCGGCGGTGGTCGCGGCGCTGCCGTTCACCTTCATCATCTATGGCATGGTGGTGGTACTGTTCAGGGAGCTTCGCGCCGACCGCCGTGCGATGCTGATGGCGCTCTATCGCCAGCATGGTGAAACACCGGTCGGTGCCGACATCTTCGAGGCGGACAGCATGGAAAGCGGCTTCGACGAGAAGATCAAGCGCACACCTGAACTGGTGAACCGGCGAATCAACACCGGGCGCGGAGCCAATAGCGATCGCGTCTGACCGAGGGATATCCATTGCGCGCACTGTTCTGGGGGCTGATCACCGTGCTGCTGCTCGCAGGACTCGCGCCTTGGATCGAACGATGGCTGCCGCCCGGCTATGATCCGTTCGCGCCGCTGTCGATCGATGATCCACCGACGGTGGTGACCCGGTTCAAGCTCTCGCGCTTGGCAGGAGATCCAGATGCCTGCCTTGCCGTGCTCGAACGAGCGCGCGAGGCGCAGTGGATCTCCTTCTCTCAGCCAGGGGACAGCGGCGGCCAGTGCCCGCTGTCCTCGCCCGTGCGGGTACAGGGCTTCGGTTCGGTCACGCTGAGTTCGAGCTTCCTCGCCAGCTGCCCGCTGGCGCTGAGCAGCGCGATGTTCGTCGCCCAGGTCGCCGTTCCCGAGGCGCAGGCGCGGCTGGGTTCATCGCTTGAGCGCATCGATCATCTCGGCAGCTACGCCTGCCGCAACGTCTATCATCGCGAACAAGGGCGGCTCAGCGAGCATGCCACCGCGGAGGCACTCGACGTCTCTGGTTTGCGTCTCGGTGACGGGCGCGAGCTAACGGTTCTGGGGGGATGGGGGCGAGACGACGAAGCGGGCGCCTTCCTTCACGCGCTGTTCGAGCGCAGCTGCGGCTACTTCGGCAACTCGATCGGCCCTGACTACAATGCCGCCCACGCCAACCACTTCCACCTGGGCATGCGTGGCTTCGGCATCTGCAGGTAGCGAAAGCGCGGCGAGCGGTCAGGCGGGTGAACAAGGGCGCCAAATGAAGCGCAGCAAAAAAAGGGGCGATATGGCATCGCCCCTCGTCTCGCTGAGTCACTCGTTTCCCGGTTTGATTTCGCCCGACCTGAGCCGAGATCGAGTCACCCTCACACCTGGGTGTGGGCTTCGAGGAACCAGAGGTTCATATCAAGGCCGCGGGATACTTCGGTGAACAGGTCCGAGGTGTCCGCATCGCCGAGTTCGTCGGTGTCGTCGATGGCCTTGCGTACCGCGGCGGCGGCGCCGGCGTAGTGCTCGGCGAGCGCTACCAGGTGATCCGGCACGGCATGGATATCGGTCGGGTAGGGCTTCAAGGAGGTGCTCTCGGCGACGCTCTGCACGGTACCGAAGGCGGTGCCGCCAAGCTGAGTGGCACGTTCCGCCACTGAGTCGACGAAGCCGTCGACTTCGGTACGGAAGCCGTCGAGCATCTCGTGCACGCCGATGAACTGCATGCCTTTGAGATTCCAGTGAGCCTGCTTGATCACCAGCGATAGATCGATCAGCTCAGCGAGTCGGGCATTGAGGATCGCGACGACCTTGGCGCGGGTCGCTTCGGGCAGGTCGTTGCGGGTCGGAAAAAGCTTGGTGGTCTTCTTGGCGTCCTTGAGGCTACGCGGCTTTGCACTGCTCATGGTTCAAAATCCTTCTTGATCGAGAGTGGATGGGGGCGCCGGATTCCTTGACGTACGCTCGCCTGATCTCCGGCAAGCACAATGCTCGGTGCCTACCTGATTAAAGGTGGGCACCTTGAGGCTGAATATCAAGCGGCGAACGGTGAATTTTTGCCGCCGGTGGGCTCGCCGGCCGGCCAATACAGCGCGGTTGCGGGGATGTTCCACGCAGGGTGAGGCAACTCGTCGCATAGCCGGTCTCACCTTGGCCACACGCCAGCCTCGCGGCCGGGTCCGCGCCCCTCCCGAGGGTTGGCCGGGAGGGGCCCGCTCAGCCAATCGTCATCAGGCTGGCATTGCCGCCGGCAGCGGCGGTATTGACGCTCAGGGCGCGCTCGACCAGCAGGTGCTCGATCGGTATCGCCCGCTCGTCACGCGCGAGGCCGAAGACGCTGACGATCGGCCCGGGACGGGCGCTGACCGCGCGACACACGTCGAGCAGTGCGTCGGAGTCGCCGTGGTGGAGCACCGCATCGAATTCGACGCCGTCCGCCTGCCAGTCATCGATCAGCTCGATCCGCTCGCGCAGCTCCTCCGGCAGCTGGGCGAGGCAGCGCCTGCTCTGCTCGTCCCCGACCCAGACCGCTTGGCTGCCCACCGCGAGTAGCGCCGCTAGCTGGGTCAGCAGGTCCTGGCCGTGATCGGCGAGGCACAGCACCCGCTCGCGGGGCAGCAGGATATAAGTATTGCGCTCGCCGGTCGGTCCCGGCAGTACCAGCGTCACACCGCTCGGCGTTAGTTCGGCCAGGAGGTGGCAATAGTCGGCCAGTTCGGGCTGCCCTTGCTCGCGGGCCCAACGTTCGAAGCGTTCGAGCGCCGGGAGAATGGCCTCGCGCTGGGTGGTCGACATTCCCTCTTTGTCGGCTACGCTGAGCGGTACGCCGTTGGGGCGCACCGAGAGCAGGCGGGTGAGGTAGATCGGGCCGCCGGCCTTGGGGCCGGTGCCGGAGAGCCCTTCGCCGCCGAACGGCTGTACCCCGACCACGGCGCCTACGATGTTGCGATTGACGTAAAGGTTGCCGACCTGGGCCTTGGCGATCACCTTGGCGATGGTCTCGTCGATGCGGGTATGGATGCCCATGGTCAAGCCGTAGCCGCTGGCATTGATCCGCTCGAGCAGCGAGTCGAGTTCCTGGCGCTTGTAGGTGATCACGTGGAGCACCGGGCCGAATACTTCGCGCTCGAGCTCGTCGAGGCTCTCGAGCTCGATCAGCGTCGGCGCGACGAAAAGCCCGTGCGTTGGCATTTCGGTATCACCCAGGGCGGCCTGGAATACCCGGCGGCCCTTGGCGCGCATCCGCTCGACGTGCGCTTCGATGGTTTGCTTCGCTTCGAGATCGATCACCGGGCCTATGTCGGTGGAGAGGTTCTCTGGGTTGCCGATCCGATACTCGGCCATCGCGCCCTTGAGCATCTTCAGCACCCGTTCGGCGACGTCCTCCTGTACGCACAGCACGCGCAGCGCAGAACATCGCTGGCCGGCGCTGTCGAAGGCGGAGTTGATCACATCGGGGATGGTCTGCTCTGGCAGCGCCGAGGAGTCGACGATCATCGCGTTCTGCCCGCCGGTCTCGGCGATCAGCGGTACCGGGCGGCCGTTGCTGTCGAGGCGTCCGGAGAGGTTCTTGGCCAGCAGTTTGGCCACCTCGGTGGAGCCCGTGAACATCACCCCTTTGACTCGAGGATCGGCGACCAGGCGCGCGCCGACCGTCTCGCCGCGCCCGGGTAGCAGCTGCAGCACGCCGGCCGGAAGCCCCGCTTCGAGCAGCAGGCGTACACCGGCCGCGGCGATCAGCGGTGTCTGCTCGGCCGGCTTGGCGAGTACGGTGTTGCCTGCGACGAGGGCGGCCGATATCTGGCCGGTGAAGATCGCCAGCGGGAAGTTCCATGGGCTGATACAGACCACCGGCCCCAGCGGGCGATGGGTATCGTTGGAGAAGTGGGTTCTGGCCTGCACCGCGTAGTAGCGCAGGAAGTCGACCGCTTCGCGCACCTCCGCAATCGCGTTGGCATAGGTCTTGCCGGCCTCGCGTACCAATATGCCCATTAGCTGCTGGATCTGCGTTTCCATCAGTTCGGCGGCGCGCTCGAGCACGGCGGCACGCTCGGCGGGCGGAGTGGCCTGCCAGATCGGCGCGGCCTCGATCGAGGCCGCCAGCGCTTCAGCGACGTCCGCATCGCCTGCTTCCTGCACCTGGCCTACGACGTCGCGCTGGTCGGCGGGGTTGCGCACCGGCTCGAGTGTGCCGGGCGCGGTCGCGCGCGCAAGCAAGGGGCGTGCTTCGAGCGGATGGTTCAGGCCATTGAGCAGCGCGCTGGAGAGCGATGCCAGGCGGTGCTCGCTGGAGAGGTCGAGGCCGCTGGAGTTGGCGCGTTCGCCGCCGTAGAGCTCGACCGGCAGCGGAATGCGCGGATGCGGCAGGCCCTGGACACCTTCGCTGGCGGTCAAGCGTTCGACCTCCTCGACCGGGTCGCGCACCAGCTCTTCGAGCGAGATCGAATGGTCGGCGATCCGGTTGACGAACGAGGTATTGGCACCGTTTTCGAGCAGGCGGCGCACCAGGTAGGCGAGCAAGGTCTCATGGCTGCCTACCGGGGCGTAGATGCGGCACGGCCGATTGAGCCCGCTCTTGCCGACCACCTGTCCATACAGCGGCTCGCCCATCCCATGCAGGCACTGGAACTCGTACTGGCCGGGGTAGTAGTTCTGTCCGGCGAGATGGTAGATCGCGGCCAGCGTATGGGCGTTGTGGGTGGCGAACTGCGGGTAGATCGCCTCGGGGGCGGCGAGCAGTTTGCGCGCGCAGGCGAGGTAGGATACGTCGGTGTAGACCTTGCGGGTATAGACCGGATAGCCCTCGAGCCCCTCGATCTGTGCACGCTTGATCTCGCTGTCCCAGTAGGCGCCCTTGACCAGTCGGATCATCAGCCGGCGACGGCTGCGGCGGGCAAGGTCGATCAGGTAGTCGATCGTCAGCGGGCAGCGCTTCTGGTAGCCCTGGATGACGAAGCCGATACCGTTCCAGCCGGCGAGCTCGGGCTCGAAGCAGAGCCGCTCGAGCAGGTCGAGTGAAATCTCCAGCCGGTCGGCTTCCTCGGCGTCGATGTTGATCCCGATGTCGTACTGCTTGGCCTGCAGCGTCAACGACTTGAGTCTCGGGTAGAGCTCGTCCATCACCCTGTCGTATTGCGCGCGCGAGTAGCGCGGGTGGAGCGCCGAGAGCTTGATCGAGATGCCTGGGCCTTCGTAGATGCCACGGCCATTGGAGGCTTTGCCGATCGCATGGATCGCCTGCTCGTAAGAGGCCAGGTAGCGCTTGGCGTCCTCTTCGGTGAGCGCCGCCTCGCCGAGCATGTCGTAGGAGTAGCGAAAGCCCTTGGCCTCGTGACGGCTCGCGTTGGCGAGCGCCTCGCCGATGGTCTCGCCGGTGACGAACTGCTCGCCCATCAAGCGCATCGCCATGTCGACACCCTTGCGGATCAGCGGCTCTCCGCTCTTGCCGATGATCCGGTTGAGCGAAGAAGTGAGCCCGGCCTCGTTGTGGGTCGCGGTCAGCTTGCCGGTGACCAGCAGGCCCCAGGTCGCGGCGTTGACGAACATCGATGAGCTGCGCCCTAGATGGTGCTGCCAATTGCCGCCGCTGAGCTTGTCGCGGATCAGTGCGTCGCGCGTGCCCTTGTCCGGTACGCGCAGCAGCGCCTCGGCGAGGCACATCAGTGCGACGCCCTCCTGGGAGGAGAGCGAGAACTCCTGCAGCAGCCCTTGGACCATACCGGCGCGGCCGCCGGCGTTCTTTTGGCTGCGCAGCTGCTCGGTGAGCCGATAGGCGAGCTGATGGGCCGATTCGGCGAGCGGTTTCGGCAACCGCGACTGCTCGAGCAGCATCGGCACCATTTCCTGCTCGGGGCGCCGATAGGCGGAGGTGATCGCTGCGCGCAGCACCGACTGGGGCAGGATGCTCTCGGCGAACTCGAGGAAAGGCTGCGGCTGGGCGGCTGGAGGCGTCGCCTCGCCGAGCTCTTCGCGCTCGGCCGTATCGCCGTCGGGTTGGAGGCTGAAGCCGCGTCCGTTTTCGATTTGTTCGAGGCAATTGAAGATCGCTTGCTTGATCAGCCAGTGCGGCGTGCGGTCGAGCGACTGGGCGGCGGCCTTGAGCCGGTCGCGGGTCGCTTGGTCGAGTTTCACACCCATCGTTGTGGTATTGGCCATGGTGCTCTCGCGTGACGCTTGAAGAAGGTGTCCGAAGACGATGAACGTCGAGCGAGATTAAGGTGCCCAAGAGGGTAGTGCAACTAGTTGCAACCCAAGTTCTTCCCCTCCTCGGCTAAAGGAGGATGGCCAGTGCAGAACGAGCACCAGTTGGGTGCAACCTGGGCGGGGTGGCGCTGAAAAGGTGCCGATTTCCCGCCATGAGAATCACCTCGTGCCCGGCCGGCGGCCAGGGCTGCTAGAGTGAAGCGAGACTTCGACCAGGAATCGACGATGCGCGACGAACACTTCTACCGCCCCAGCGAGGGGCACGGGCTGGCCCATGATCCGTTCAATTCGATCATTGCGCCGAGGCCGATCGGTTGGATCTCCTCCCACGACGAGGCCGGGAATCTCAATCTCGCTCCCTATAGCTTCTTCAATGCGTTCAATTACGTGCCGCCGATCATCGGCTTCTCGAGCGTCGGCTACAAAGACAGCGTGCGTAACATCGGGCGCACGGGGGAGTTCGTCTGGAACCTGGCGACCGAGGCGCTCGCCGAGCGGATGAATGCCACCAGCGCGATGGTGGCGCCCGCGACCGACGAGTTCATGCTCGCCGGCCTCACCCCGACGCCGTCGCATGAGATCGCCGTGCCCAGGGTCGCCGAGGCGCCGGTGTCCTTCGAGTGCCGGGCGACCCAGGTGGTGCGGCTGCGAACCGCCAAGGGTGATGAGGTCGATACCTGGTTGGTGCTGGGCGAGGTGGTCGGAGTGCACATCGACACCGCGCTATTGAAAGACGGCATCTACGATACCGTCGCGGGCAAGCCGGTACTGCGAGGCGGCGGCCCTGGCGACTATTTCACCATCAGCGAGGCGCAGCGGTTCGTGATGTTCCGGCCGCAAGGCTGAAGCGGCGCGCGCGAACGAGGGAAGACTTCGATGAGTACTGAATTGAGTCTGGCGGCTTGGGCCCTGCTGCTGGCGGTCATTCAACTGCTGCTGCCGGCGATGGCGCGCAATCGTGAGACCGGGATAGGCTACAACGCAGGTCCGCGCGACCGTCCGGGCCCGCCTATGGGCACGATGACGGCGCGGCTGTTTCGCGCCCAGGCGAACCTGTTCGAGACCCTGCCGCTGTTCCTCGCCGCGGTGGTGATCAATCACCTCGCCGGGGTCGAGGGGAGCATGACCCTTTGGGGCTGCTGGCTCTACCTGCTTGCGCGAGTGATCTACCTGCCGCTTTATGCCTTCGGTGTGCCGTGGCTGCGTTCGTTGGTCTGGGCGGTGGGCCTGTTCGGCCTGGTGCTGCTGATCCTCAACCTGCTGATACCTGGCTGACGCCCCCGGCGTCAGCCGTTGGCCGCCCGTGGCTGGTTCTCGGTGAGTTCGATCCACTGGTTGATCCGGCGCGGGCCGAAGCCTTCCAATGCATCGTCGAAGCGGAGCAGATAGAGGGTGTCCTGGGCATGGGTGTGCATGCGCAGGCGCAGGAACAGCTCGCGCGTCGGTAGCCGAGTGGCGACCAGCCAGGTGGAGTCGGTGACGCGGGTGAAGCTGCCGCACTTGGACAGTGCCTGGAGGACCTTGTCATAGCGCTCGGTGTCGGCGGGAATGTCGCAGGTGATGATGTAGCGATCCATGGTCGGATTCCTCTTGCATCGGCTATTCGCACCATTTTTTCGGCACGAGATTGACGGCGACAGGAATTCCGACCACTATTGGAAACACGTAGTGGGGAGGTCGGAAGCCTGCCTAACATTCGCCCCGGAGGCTGCAACCTTCGGAGCCGCTCGAAACGCCCAGTGCTGCAACACTGGGCGTTTCTCGTTGTTGCGCCGTGCTAGGGCACGGGGCCAGGGTCACGAAACATTGGCTTTGGCATCTCTCGTGTCCTTCCAATAGTTTGAAAAAAGTCGTTTGAAACGATCTTGCCGGGACATCAAGAACTCGTGCGACGCTGCGGCTTCGTCGAGCGATTCGGTGCGCCCCTGCAAGGGCATGGTCGAATCCGCATGCTGCCGCACGGTGGTTTGGAATCTCGAGGCTCGATACTGCGCTGCTAAAGCCTCGGGATGGGAATCTCCTCGGCCACGATAGAATCGATAGCCTCCCCCCACAAGTGGATAAGTTGTGACTAAGCTGTGTGTGGTTTGAGATCGGCAGCTCGATCCGCGTCCTGCTTGGGCGCGATGGGCCAGAAAAATTTTCTATCGGAAAGCGGTTTTCAATTGGGCTTGATGGGACGGCTCCCGTGCTCGCTGGTTATGAGAACAACTATCATTTGTTACCTTTGTTTTGTCAGCATCATGGCGATCAAGGTATAAAAGCCCCCGAATCTCAGTATCTCCATTCGCCGTCATGATTGAACCCTCGATATGACGGCGTCATACGACTTCGAGCCTTGGAGCGCGTCTTGGAAACTCGTAACGACCATATCCTGATCATCGAGGATGACGAGCGTCTCGCGTCGCTGACGCGGGAGTACCTGGAAGGCAGCGGCTTCCAGGTCAGTGTCGAACACGACGGTGCGAAAGGTGTCGAGAGGATTCTGGCACTTCGTCCTGATCTGGTGATCCTCGATCTTATGCTGCCGGGCGAGGATGGGCTGTCCATCTGCCGTCGCGTACGCCCGCAGTTCCCCGGACCGATTCTAATGCTGACCGCGCGGACCGATGACATGGACCAGGTGCTCGGGCTCGAGATGGGCGCCGACGACTATGTCCCCAAACCGGTGCCGCCGCGGGTGCTGCTGGCGCGCATGCGCGCGCTGCTGCGTCGCTCCGAAGTGCTCGAGAGCGCACCCGCCGAGGCGCGCCTCGAGTTTCGCGACCTGGTGATCGATTCCGGCACTCGCGAAGCCTGGCTCAACGCCGAGCGCATCGACCTGACCAGCGCCGAGTTCGACCTGCTCTGGTTCCTGGCCTCCAACGCTGGCCGTGTGCTGACCCGCGAGGAGATATTCTCCGCCCTGCGCGGGATCAAGTACGATGGGCAGGATCGTTCGATCGACGTGCGTGTCTCGAGGATCCGGCCGAAGATCGGCGATGATCCTCACCATCCCCAGCGGATCAAGACCGTGCGCAGCAAGGGCTATCTCTTCGTTCGGGATGTTTGATGTTCCAACCGTTTCGCGCCTCCTACCGGCGCGTCTACCTGACCCTGGTACTGATGCAGCTGCTGATCCTGGTCGGCTGCATCGTCTCGATCTGGGCTTACGAATCCTATCGTGAGCAGGGCTATCGCGAGCGCCTGGCGAGTACGCCGATGGCGCTGATCGGCTATCTGGTCGACAACCAGCCGGCCGCTTATCGCGATGCGTGGCTCGAGGAGAATTCGCGCAGGCTCGGCTCGGGGCTTTCGATCGTCGATCCGGTCACCCTGGGGCTCAGCGGCTGGCAGCGGATGCGCCTCGAGCGCGGGCAGGTGGTCATCGAAGAGGGTAACAGCGGTTGGAGCCTGTACCGGCTGATCGACGACGGTAGCCGGGCGTTGGTGATGCACTCGGTATCGCTCAGCCAGCAGCTGCCGCTCGAGCTGATGGCGATGATGCGTGACTGGATCCAGGAGGTCCCCTGGGACGCTCGGGATGCTCGCTTCGAGCGCCTGCGTTCGAGCAGTTCGATAGCGATGGGGATGGGCAACGGCACGCCGGATGGGTTGAGCAACGAGCAGCTGCAGCGGCTGGTGGACCGGCAGGTGGTGCTCAACATCAACCCTAGTGCCCCATCCGTGACGCTCTACGTGATGCTCGACGATGGTCGCTGGATCGCGGTCGGCCCGGTCGGCATCTTCGCCCAGGCGCCCGTCTGGCTGCTCTATGCGCTGCCATTGATACTCAGCCTGCTCAACGTGCTGATCGGCTACTGGATGATACGTCGCGACGACCGGCGTCTGAACGAGCTCGAGGTCAGCGCGGGCAAGATAGCCGCCGGCGACTTCGATGTCCGCGCGTCGATCGAGCACGACTCCCAGTTCACCCAGCTGGCGATCAAGATCAACGCGATGGCGAGCCAGGTACAGGCATCGCTCGGGGCCCAGCAGGACCTGATGCGCGCGGTCTCCCATGAGTTCCGTACTCCCGTCGCGCGGATTCGCTTCGCGCTGCAGATGATCAGCGACATCAGCGAATCCGAGACCATTCGTCGGCAGCTCGGAGAGGTCGACAACGACATCGAGTCTCTCGACCATCTGATCGATGAGATTCTCACCTACGCGCGGGTGGATAGCGCCGCCGACGGCCACATGCCGCTGGCGAGCGAGTGGTGCGACGTCCGGAGTATCGTCGTCGAGCTGGTCGAGGGGCTGGCGCCGCTGCATGCCCAGCTTTCGATCACGCACGCTGGTTTCGACGAGCTTTGGGTGCTCGCCGACGTGCGCTATCTCACCCGCGCGCTGCAGAACCTGATCAGCAACGCATGCCAGTATGCGGATTCACGGGTAGAGATCCGCCTCGAGCGGATCGGGCGGGTCGCCTGCCTGCACATCGACGACGATGGCCCGGGCGTGCCCAGGAGCGAGCGCAAGCGGATCTTCCAGCCCTTCGCCCGGCTCGATGGCAGCCGCGCGCGGCGCCAGCCTGCGCGCGGCCAGCGGCCATCCGGCTATGGCCTCGGGCTTGCGATCGTGGCCAGGATCGTGCGCTGGCACGCCGGTCGGGTCGTGGTGACCAGTTCGCCCTCCCTTGGCGGCGCACGATTCTCACTGCTGCTGCCGGTGCCGCAGCGCGAGCAGAGTCGCGGCAGGCTGCTGCGTCGACGGCGGCGCGAGCCCAGCAGTCCTAGCCCTGGTCCTGGTCAGGAAGCCAGCGGCTGATCCTCAGGTGGTTCGATGCCGTCGAGCACTTCGAAACTGGTGCGCTTGGCGGTGTCGAGGAAGGCTTGCATCCAGCCCAACTCCCGCTGTTCGCCGCGAATCGCCGCGTAGAGCGTGCCCCATACTCCCTGCTCGCCGAGCCGCACCGCATTGACGTAGTCGCGCTCCAGATACTCGGTCAGCGCCCAGTTCGGCAGCGCGCAGACCCCGCGGCCGCTGGCCACCAGCTGCATCATCATCATCGTCAGCTCGGCGCTGCGCACCTCCTGGGGATAGACCCCGGCGGGGGTGAGGAAGCGGGTGAATACATCGAGGCGGGTATGTTCGACCGGGTAGATGATCAGCGTCTGGTCGCGTAGCTCCTCGGGTTCGATCCACTCACGCCCGGCGAAAGGATGATCGGGTGCGACCGCGAGCAGGCTTTGGTAGCGAAACAGTGGCTGGTAGTGAATCCCCGGCAGCGCCTGGGGGTCGGCGGTGATCACCAGGTCGAGCTGTTCGCGTACCAGGCCGTTGAGAGGTTCGAACACGTTGCCGCCGAGGATGTCGATTTCGACGTCGGCGGCAACGTGCCGGAAGGCATCGATCGTCGGCATCAGCCACTGGAAGCAGCTATGGCACTCTATCGCCATGTGCAGCCGTGCGTCCCGACGCGCAGCGAGGCGTGCCACATCGCGCTCGGCGATCCTTACCTGGGGCAGCACCTGCTCGGCCAGCGCGAGCAGCCGCTGGCCGCAGGGGGTGAATTGCACCGGACGAGTCTTGCGCACGAACAATGCATCGCCAAGGCGATTTTCCAGCTCCTTGAGCTGGTGGGAAAGCGCCGATTGGGTGAGGTGCACCCGTTCGGCGGCTTCCACCAACGAGCCCGAGTCACGTAGGGCGATGAGGGTGCGGAGATGACGGAGCTCGAGCATTGGATTCGATTTTTTCAGCCTGATTGGTCTTTACTTTAATTTCATTCATGTTCATTCGCTAGTCGCGCACTGGGGCAGGCTCGAGGCGAGGCGCGTTCGTCCGCCGTAGTCCGCCGTGCAAAGCGCACCGGCGTCGAACAGCCGGCGCGCCAGCGATGAGAGCTGGGCCGGGGCCGGGCGTGCCATGGGGCCCTGCTGTGAGGTGGTCAAGGCTTGCCACTCTCCTTCGGCGTCGCGTTGGGCGATGGTGAAGCTGAATACCTCGACGCCAGGCATGCCAACGCGCAGGTCGCTGGCCACCAGCCTCCCCTGGTCTTCCCGATAGCCGATGAAAGGACCGGCGAACCAGGCCATGCGCCGTCCACCAGGGGTCGACAGCGCCGCGTCTTCGAGTTCCGCGCCGCGTGAGAAGGTATCGAAGCGAATCTGGTCCTGGTGATCGAAGATGCTGACGTAGGCTTGGTGATAGCGCTCGCCGTCGCTGATCACCAGCTGCCAGACCAGGCTGGTCGGCATCACCGGCTGGACCAGTATCGGGCGGTCCTGCAAGCGGTGCTCGATCAGCACCGGGGTGACTTGAGAGACCACCCAGCCTTTGAGCACCAGGGTGAGCCCCAGGTAGAGAGTCGAGAGTCCGAGCGCGATCGGCGCTGCGCGCACCGAACGACTTCCCCGGCACAGCACCAGGATCACCGCCACGAGCAGCGGCAGGGTATAGAGCGGATCGATGATCGCGATCGAGCTCCAGCTGGTCGGTGGCGGTGTCAGCGGCCACAGCAGCTGGGTGCCGTAGGTGGTGAAGGCATCGATCAGCGGATGGGTGACCAGCGCCAGGGCGAAGAACCACCACCATCGTGCCAGCGAGATCGGCGGCGTGTCTCGCCCCCGCCCCCGGCGGCGGCCGATCCACCAGGCCAGGACGGCGCATAGCGCTGCGAAGGGTGGCAGGGTCAGAAGCGAATGGGTGATGCCGCGATGCTCGCTATAGTTGGCGATCGGATCGCCTGCATCGAACATTACGTCGAGGTCGGGTAGTGTCGCTATCGCCATGCCGAGCAGTACCGCGCGTCGACCTAGGCGTCGGCCGAGTACGGTGGCGCCGATGCTGCCACCAAGAACGGCCTGGGTGATCGAGTCCATCGTTGGATCCTATGGGTGAGACGATCGACAAGATTCGTCGAGCGATGACTGCGACGCAAGTCGTTGATCTTCAGCTTACCGCCGTGTGTCCGGCGGCCCTTTCGCCAACTGCCGGACCCGATGCGCCCGCTCCGCTCAGCGCGTGAGCGCCCAGGGCGGCTCGGCGGCCAGCGCCTTGGCGTAGGCCGGGCAATCGGGGTGATGGGCCCCTGGGAGATAGCCTGTGCTCATCAGCAGCTCGTTGACGATTTCCGGGCCAGTGAAGCGGAAATGGCGCTTGAACAGCTTCACCCAGTCGGCGAGCGGTAGCGGATGATGGGCGTCGAGCCACGCCTTGAAGCCGCCGTGGCTTTCGCGCAGCGCGAGAATCACGCGAGCATTGTGGATCGTCGCATCGATCTTGAGCCGATTGCGAATGATACCGGCATCCTCCAACAGCCGCTGGCGCTCGGCTTCGCCGTAGGCGGCGACGCGATCGACCTGGAAGCCATCGAAAGCGGCGCGGAAGGCCGCGCGCTTTTTCAGTACCGTAAGCCAGGAGAGCCCGGCCTGATTGATCTCGAGGACCAAACGCTCGAAAAGGGCGTCGTCGTCGTTCAAGGGGAAGCCATACTCACGGTCGTGATAGGGGCCATGCCAAGGGTGGTCGATGGCACTAAGGCAGTAGTCGCTCATCCATGCTCCGAGGTCGCTTGCGGCCGATGGCATTCGCCCTGCGGCTTGAAAAGCGCGATTATGACAGCATCTATACCAGCTGGCCCATGGCCCCGTGGACGGGCCTCGTGGCATGCCATGAGGTTTTTCACCGCTGGCCAAGTTTTCCACAGCCGTCTTCCAAGGCGATCTTCCAAGGGTCGCTTTCCAAGGCCATTTTCCAAGGCCATTTTCCAAGGAGAGGAACATGCAATACCTGCACACCATGGTGCGAGTCAAAGATATCGATGCGTCGCTCGCGTTCTACTGCGACCTGCTTGGCCTCGAGGAGGTCCGTCGCAAGGAGAACGAAAAGGGACGTTTCACCCTCGTTTTCCTCGCCGCGCCCAGCGATCTGGAGAGTTCAAGTGAGCTCCAGGCACCCGAGCTGGAGCTGACCTACAACTGGGACCCGGAAGAGTACCAGGGCGGTCGCAACTTCGGTCACCTGGCCTATCGGGTCGACGACATCTACGCGCTGTGCCAGAAGTTCCTCGACGCCGGGGTGGTCGTCAACCGCCCGCCGCGTGATGGCCACATGGCGTTCGTGAGATCCCCCGACGGTATCTCGATCGAATTGCTTCAGCGTGGCGAGCCACTCGCGCCGGCCGAGCCCTGGGCATCGATGGAAAATACCGGCAGCTGGTAGCCGCCTAATCCGCCGCGCACCGCGCGGCCCTGAACGAGGAGGCTCGGGATGAGTAGCGAAAACCAAGTCGATCTGGCCGTCGTCGGGCTTGGAAGCGTCGGCCTCTGCACCGCGCTTGCCGCGCTCGAGGGCGGGCTCAGCGTTGCGGTGATCGATCCGCAGTCCGCCGATGATCTGGCCGCGGGAGAGTTCGACGGGCGTGACGTGGCGATTTCGAGCGCCAGCCTGCGCTGGCTCGAGTCGCTCGGCGTGATCCAAGGGTTGAGCGAGCAGGAGCGCTCGCCGATCCGTGGTGCCCGCGTGGTCGATCGGCTCACCGATAGCAGTCTTGATTTCGCCCCCGCCCCAGGGGAGAGCTCGATCGGCGCCTTCGTCCCGGAGCATCGGCTGCGCGAGCTCGCCTTCCAGGCGCTGAGCGGGCGTCGAGGTGTGGTCGAATATCTCGGTGCCAAGCCGGTAGCGGTGGAGCGAGACGCGCGCGGCGCCCGGCTGACCCTCGACGACGACAGGTGCGTCGAGGCGAGGCTCGTCGCTGTCGCCGATGGGCGCCGTTCACCGCTGCGCGCGCTGCTGGGCATCGGCGTGCGGCAGCATGACTATGCGCTGCGCATGCTCTGCTGCCGGGTCGCTCATTCGCGAGACCACGATGGCTGGACCGTCCAGCGCTTCGAGGCGGGAGGCTGTGTCGCCACGCTGCCGCTCTGTGCCGGCCACAGCTCGCTGGCGCTGATGCTGCCTTGGAGCGAGGCCCAGCGGCTCAAGGCGCTCGATGACCAGGCCTTCACCGCCTGGCTCGGCGAGCTGCTCGGCGACGAGCTGGGGGAGATCCGGCTCGAGTCCCGGCGCTTCGACGTGCCGCTGGCCAGCCACTATGCCGAGCACTTTCACGTCGAGCGTGCCGTGCTGCTTGGCGATGCCGCGGTGGGCATGCTGCCGATCACCGCCCATGGATTGAACCTGGGCCTGATCAATGCACGCTCCCTGGTTGCCGAGCTGCTCGCCGCGCGGCAGCAGGGCGAGGAGTTCAGCGACGGGCAGGTGCTCGAGCGGGTCTCTCGCCGCGCCCATGCCACCGCGTGGCCGCTTTATCGGGCCACCAACGAGATCTGCCGGCTGTTCCGGCGCGAGGATCCACTGTCGCGCCAGGCGCGGCGGCTGCTGTTTCGCGTAGCCGGGCCGCTGGAGTCGCTGGTAGGGCTCAACTGCGAACAGGACGATCCCCGTCAGGTTCCCTGGCTCGGTGTGCTGCGCGCGCTGCCAGGCCATCTCTGGGCGCAGCGCAAGGCGTGCTGATCGGCGCAGGAATTGGCAGCAAGAGGAGTGGTACGCAGTGCGCCGAGGGGCTCCCCGGCGCACTGTCGGTTCAGGAGGGGTTCTGCTCTTCGCCTTCGTCCGGGGCGGTGCCCCGGCCGCCGCGCTGGCGCTTCACCAAGCGACCGGCCAGCAAGCCTGCCTCGAACAATATCCACATCGGAATCGCCAGCAGCGTCTGCGACAGCACGTCGGGCGGGGTCAGCAGCATGCCGATGACGAAACAGCCGATCACCACGTAGCCGCGCTTGGCCGCCAAGTCCTTGACCGTCACCGCACCGGTGAGGATCAGCAGGAAAGTGGCGATCGGAATCTCGAAGGCGATGCCGAAGGCGATGAACAGCTTGAGCACGAACGAGAGATAGGCGTTGATGTCGGTCATCACCTGCACGCCCGCTGGGGCGGTGCCGGTGAAGAAGGCGAACATCAGCGGAAAGACCACGTAGTAGGCGAACGCGGCGCCCGCATAGAAGAGAATCACGCTGGAGGCGAGAAGCGGCAACGCCAGGCGTTTTTCCGAACTGTAAAGGCCTGGCGCGACGAAGGCCCAGACCTGGTAGAGCACGTAGGGTACCGCGATGAAGAAGGCGACGATCAGGGTCAGCTTCAGCGGCGCGAGGAACGGCGAAGTGACCTCGGTGGCGATCATCTGCGATCCCGCCGGCAGCAGTGCCATCAGCGGTTCGGCAACGAAAGTGTAGAGGGTGTTGGAGAACGGGTAGAGGCAGAGGAATACCACCAGCACCGCGAGCAGCGCGCGAATCAGCCGCGAGCGCAGCTCGATCAGGTGATCGAGCAGCGGTGCCTGCTGCTGCTCTTCTTCGGGCCGCGGATCGGAGTCTCTGGACACGTCAGTCATTCCGCTGGTTGCTCGAAGGAGATGGATCCATGGACGACTCGATCGGCGTGCCGGTCGGCTCCTCGGTGGAGCGCTCTGGAGACGGCAACGGGGCATCGAGGGCGGCGCGGGCGATCACCGGGCGCGAGGGCGGGCGCAGCGGCGGCAGGGGGGCTGCGCGCACTTCGGCTGGAGCCGGTGGGGGCTCGGGGCGAGAGGGAGGGAGCGGCGGCTGGCGCGATGACGAGGAGGCCGCGCCATTGAACTCCGAGGTGAACCGTTCGAAGCCCTTGCGGGCACGGTTCACTCCGCCGTCGATCCGCTTGCCCTGTTTGCTCAGCTCGCGGCGCAGGTCCTCCGCCTCGAGCTGGGAGGTGATCTCGTGCTGGAGATTGCCGACGGTGCGTTTTATCTTGCCGATCCACACCCCCGCGGTACGCGCGGCGCCGGGAAGTTTGTCGGGGCCGAGCACCAGCAGGGCGATCACCCCGATCACCAGCAGTTCGCCGAAGCTGAAGTTGAACATCGGCGCTTATTTCCGCGAGTCGTGCCGGGTATCGTCGCGCTCTTCCTTGTGCACCGCCTCGCCATGGAAGGTGTTGCCGTCCTCATGGCCAACCCGGGACTGGGTGCTGGCGTCTTTCTTGTCGTCGTCGTTCATCGCCTGCTTGAAGCCTTTCACCGCGCCGCCGAGATCGCCGCCGATGTTGCGAAGCTTCTTGGTGCCGAAGACCAGGACGATGATCCCAAGTACGATCAGCAGCTGCCAGATACTGATTCCACCTAACATATCGTGATTCTCCAGGAAGATGGGGCTGGATCAGTCCAGCACCCAAATGTGATTGCGCTTGGCGTGGTTGCTCTTGGGCAAGGGAAGCCGATCACTGGCTGTGTGCGCTTCGCGAGGCCTTCTCCTCGAGTCCCGAGACACCGAAACGGCGTTCGAGTTCTGCGAGTACGTCGCGATGGCCGAGGCCCAGGTGCGAGAGCGTGACCAGGGAGTGAAACCACAGGTCCGCGGTTTCCTTGATCAGCTCGAGGCGGGCGCCCTCGAGCCGAGAGGCGTCCGCCGCTTCCAGCTCCTTGGCGGCGAGGATCAGCTCGGTCGACTCCTCGCCGACCTTTTCGAGGATCTTGTTCAATCCGCGCTGGTGGAGACTAGCGACGTAGGAGCTCTGCGCATCGCCGTGGCGCCGTTCGGAGAGAACCTGCGCGAGCCGCTCGAGAGTATCGTTCATCGGTGATGCTTGTCCGTGGTGCGGTGGCAGGACATCGACGCCCTGCAGAGGCATCGATCATGCTCGCTACTCGGCACGATCGAGCAATGAGTCTCGGCTCAAGTCTAGCGCAGCGCGGATGCACTTTACCATGCGCTATGCCGTCGAATTGGCTCAGCGCCAGAGGATCAGCAACATACCGATGCCGGTAGCCACCAGTACGCCCCAGTGCTGCTGCGACGCCCAGCCCCACAGCGGCTGCCAGAAGACCGCGCCGGCCAGCAGCAGCAGGCCCGCGCGCACCTGGCGAGAGCGGCGCCTGAAGCCGCGCAGGCTGCGCTGCAGCGTGCCCATCGTCTCGCTCTGCTGGCGGCGCTGGCGCTCCTCTGCCTCCGAGCGGCGCATCACCTGGTGCGCGAGCACCGGCAGTTCCGGTAGCCGATAGGCCAGGTCCGGCGCCTGGCGTTTGAGCGATTCCCAGAAGCCCCGCGGTCCCGCGCGCTCCTTCATCCAGTTCTCGAGATAGGGTTTGGCGGTGTGCCAGAGATCGAGATCGGGATAGAGCGTGCGGCCGAGGCCCTCGATGTTGAGCAAGGTTTTCTGCAGCAGCACCAGCTGCGGCTGGACTTCCATGTTGAACCGCTGCGCGGTCTGGAACAGCCCGAGCAGCGCCTGGCCGAACGAGATGTCCTTGAGCGGCTTTTCCAGCAGCGGCTCGCACACCGCGCGCACCGCGGCGGCGAACTCATTGGCCCGGGTGCCTTCGCCGACCCAGCCCGACTCGATGTGCAAGGTGGCGACTTCGTAGTAGTCCTGGTGGAAGAAGGCGAGGATGTTGCGGGCCAGGTAGTCCTGGTCTTCGCGGGTGAGGCTGCCGACGATGCCGCAGTCGATCGCGATGTAGCGCGGATCCTCGGGTGTCTCGCGAGAGACGAAGATGTTGCCTGGGTGCATGTCGGCATGGAAGAAATTGTCGCGGAACACCTGGGTGAAGAAGATCTCCACCCCGCGTTCGGCGAGCTTGCGCAGATCGACCCCGGCTTCGCGCAGCGCCTCGACATCGGCGACCGGGATGCCGTAGATGCGCTCTTGTACCATCACACTGCGCCGGGTCATGCTCCAGTGGATCGCGGGCACGTAGAGCAGCGGCGAGTGCTTGAAGTTGCGCTTCAGCTGCGAGGTATTGGCAGCTTCCTTGTGCAGGTCGAGCTCGTCGAACAGCGACGCGCGGTAGTCGTCGACCACTTCGACCGGACGCAGCCGCCGCATCTCCGGCACCAGCATCAACAGGCGGGCGAAGGTGAACATCAGGTCGATGTCGCTGCGCATCACCCTGTCGATTCCCGGCCGGATGATCTTGACCACGACCTCGGCGCCATCGTGCAGGGTCGCCGCATGGACCTGGGCGATCGAGGCGGACGCCAGCGGGGTAGGATCGAACTTGGCGAACAGCGTCTCGACGCTGGCGCCGAGCTCGCTTTCGACCGTGGCCCGGGCGAGTTCGCTCGGAAACGGCGGCACCTGGTCCTGCAGTTTCTTCAGCTCGAGCGCGATGTCCGGGGGCAGCAGGTCGCGACGGGTCGAGAGCATCTGGCCGAACTTGACGTAGATCGGCCCGAGCGTCTCCAGCGCCAGTCTCAGCCGCGCGCCGCGGCTCTCGCTGCCTCTCGGGAAAAGCCACAGCGGCATCAGCCGAAAGACGAAGCGCGCGCTCGCCGGCAGGCGCTCGACCGGTACCAGACCATCGAGTCGAAACCGCGCGATCACCCAGAGGATACGGACCAGACGCCAGAGTTTCAGCACACGCTCCCCCCGCCATGGCGTTCACCGAGGAGCCGTTCGATTCGAGCCAGGCGAGCCTGGAGGCGATCGATGCTGATCTCGAGCAGGGTCAGCTGCTCCCGGGCCACCGCGAGCTGGTCGCGGCCAGCGAGCAGCCGACCCTCTTCGAGTGCGTACTCGCGCAGGTCCTCTCGCAGTTCGCGACCGCTGCGCACGCCGAACGCCGCCAGCCGACGGATGCCGAGCGCCAGCGCTTGGGCAGGCGTCTCACCGACCAGCTCGGCGAGTCCGCCCTCCCAGTCGACGTCGAGATCGAGCAGCAGGGTGCGGACCTGGTGAAGCAGCTGGATATCGCCGCGCACCGCCAGTCGCCCTTCGAACATCAGCTTGTCGACCGACTCGCCCGCCGCCAGCGCGCCGAGCGCGTCAAGGTCGAGCTCGACCACCGCATCGGCGTCTCCTTCCTCGGCGTCGACCAGCTGGGCGAGGTTCAGGCCATCGCGCTGGAAATGGACCAGCAGCAGCAGCGAGGGCCGCTCCAGGCGCAGCAGCACGCGCCGGCCATCGAGTGCGCCCAGCCGTGGGGCGGCTGCCGGGTCACGACCCAGCAGTCGGTTCAGGGTGGTCTCGATGCAGGCGAGCGCGAAGGGAGCGAGCAGCGTCATCGGGTTCTCGTCGGCGAAATGGAAAACGTGCGGGACAGCCGAGAGGCGCGGTTCAAAGCTTGACGCCGCGGTGCAGGGCGACGACGCCGGCGGTCATGTTGGTGTACTCGACCCGATCCAGCCCGGCCGCTTCCATCATCGCCTTGAGTGTCTCCTGGTCGGGGTGCATGCGGATCGACTCGGCGAGGTAGCGATAGGAGTCGGCATCGTTGGCGACCAGCTTGCCGATGCGCGGCAGCACTTGGAACGAGTACTGATCGTAGACCTTCTCGAACAGGGCGTTGGTCGGCTTGGAGAACTCCAGCACCAAGAGCCGCCCGCCCGGCTTCAGCACCCGGGTCATCGAGCGCAGCGCCTTGTCCTTGTCGGTGACGTTGCGCAGGCCGAAGGCGATGGTGATGCAGTCGAAGGTATTGTCGGGGAACGGCAGCGCTTCCGCGTTGGCCTGCACGTACTCGACCTGGTGGCCGATGCCTTCGTCGATCAGCTTGTCGCGGCCGACGTTGAGCATCGAGGCATTGATGTCGGCGAGCACCACGCGCCCGGTGGGGCCCACGCGGCTGGCGAACTTCTTGGTCAGATCGCCGGTGCCACCGGCGATATCGAGCACGCTGTTGCCCCGGCGCACGCCGGAGCGTTCGAGGGTGACGCGCTTCCACAGGCGATGGATGCCCATCGACATCAGGTCGTTCATCACGTCGTAGCGGCGGGCGACCGAGTGGAAGACGTCGGCGACCCGACCGGCCTTCTCCTCGATGGGAACGTCCTGGAAGCCGAAATCAGTGGTGCGTTTCTCCATGCCCTTCCCCTATGGCGTAGCGAGTCGGGGGTGGCCCCGACGGCGTTGAATATGAATCGGCGAGCGAAGGCGTCGCCGGCCTTGGCGCAGCGCCCAGGCCGCGCGCCCACTGGGGGCGCATCGCAAGGGGGGAAGTGTAGCGCCGTGGGGCTGGCTTGTCTTTCGCCGAGGCGGGCGATCGCCTCGTTCGGGCTCAGTCAGGGATCTTCTCCTCCACCGCGGCGGTCGACGACGAGGGCGTGGAGCGCAGTTCGCGACGCAGGATCTTGCCGACGTTGGTGCGCGGCAAATCGTCGCGGAATTCGATCTGCTGCGGCACCTTGTAGCCCGAGAGGTGCTCGCGGCAGTGCTTGATCAGCATCTCCTTGGTGAGATCGGGATCGCGCCGGATCACGAACAGCTTGACCCGCTCGCCGGAAAGCTCGTCGGGGACGCCCACCGCCGCCGCCTCGCTGACCCCGGGATGGCGGGTCGCGACCTCTTCCACTTCGTTGGGGTAAACGTTGAAGCCCGAGACCAGGATCATGTCTTTCTTGCGGTCGACCAGGACGATGAATCCCTTGGCATCCATCCGCGCGATGTCGCCGGTGCGCAGGAAACCGTCGGAGAAGAACGCATTGGCCTGTTCCTCGGGATGCTTCCAGTAGCCTGAGATCACCTGGGGACCACGCACGCAGAGTTCGCCGACCTGGTCGATACCGAGATCCTCTCCCTGTTCGTTGCGGATCCGCACCTCGGTGGAGGGGATCGGCAGGCCGATCGAACCGCTGAACGGCAGCGGCGGCTCGACGATCGGATTGATCGTCACCGCGGGGGCGGTCTCGGTGAGCCCATAGGCCTGGGTGATCGGCTTACCGGTGACCCGTTGCCAGCGTTCGGCGACGCTGCCCTGCACGGCCATTCCACCGCCGAGCACCACCTTCAAGTGGGAAAAGTCCAGGCGTGCGAAGTCGGGATGGTTGAGCAGCGCATTGAACAGGGTGTTGACCCCGGTCATGCAGCTGAACGGATAGCGTTTCAAGCTCTTGACGAAGGCCGGGATGTCGCGCGGGTTGGTGATCAGCAGATTGGTCGCGCCCAGGTGCAGGAATACCAGGCAGTTCGCGGTCAGGGCGAAGATGTGATATAGCGGCAGCGCGGTGACCATCAGCTCTGCGCCCTCGCGCACGCCGCCCCGCACCCATGCGCTCGCCTGCAGTACGTTGGCGATCAGGTTGCCGTGGCTGAGCATCGCACCCTTGGCGACGCCGGTGGTGCCGCCGGTGTACTGCAGGCAAGCGAGGTCGTCCTGGCCGAGCGCGACGGGGGCGAACGTATGGCGCCTACCTTCGGCGAGTACCGCGTCGAGCCGGCGATGGCCGGGCAACTGCCAGGCCGGCACCAGTTTCTTTACCCGGCGCACGGTGAAGTCCACCAACCGGCCCTTGACCGGCCCGAGCAGCTCGCCCAGCCGAGTGACGATCACTTCATCCAGGCGCGACAGCGAGCCGGCCTTGTCCAGCGTATGGGCGAAGTTCTCGGCGATCACGATCATCCTCGCTTCGGCATCGACCAGCTTGTGCTCGAGTTCGTCGGTGGTGTAGAGCGGGTTGCAGTTGACCACCACGCAGCCTGCGCGAAGCGCACCGAACAGCACCACCGGATACTGCAAAAGGTTGGGCATCATCAGCGCGATCCGGTCGCCCTTGCCCATGCCATGCGCTTGCAGCCAGGCGGCGAAGTCGTTCGAGAGTGCCGAAAGGCGACGATAATCGATGCCCGTGCCCATGCAGACGTAGGCCTGGCGGGAGGCGTAGCGCTCGCAGGCCTGATCGAACATATCGATCAGCGAGTCGAAACGCGTGACATCGATCTCGGCCGGTACGCCGGGAGGGTAGCTTTCGAGCCAGGGTGTGTTCATCGTCGCGCTCCTCGCATGCCTATCGGCCGTGTCTCATCTTCGCCTCGGCGCCGGTGGCGCTCGGTGCCAACCGCTTGTCGCTCAACGGTCCGCCGCTGAATGGCGCATAGCCGGTACCGAAGATCACCCCGGCATCGGCCAGGTCCGCATCCTCGACCACACCGGCGGCGAGCTGGGCGCGGGTGCGTTCGACCAAGGGGTGAATGATGCGCAGCGCGAGCCCGTCGGGCGCGTCACCCGGCTTGGCCTTGGCGGGTTTGCCGTCCTGCCAGCTATAGAAGCCTCGCCCGCTCTTCTTGCCCAACTGCCCCTGCGCCAAGCGCTGTTCGAGACAGCGCGGCACGGCGGCGCCATCGGTGAGTCCGCGGCCTGCGTCGCGAACGATGTCGAGGCCGACGGTATCGGCCAGCTCCAAAGGGCCCATCGGCATGCCGAAGGCGACCATCGCCGCGTCGATGGTCTCGGCGGCGAGCCCCTCGTCGTGGACTCGCATCGCCTCGAGCAGATAGGGCGCGAGTACCGCGTTGACCAGAAAGCCCGGCGTGCTCAACACCGGCAGCGGCAGCTTGTCGAGGGCGCCGACGAAGGCGCAGGCGCGCCTCGTCTCGTCACTGGCGCGGTCTCCCGTATGGATCACCTCGACCAAAGGCATCTTCGCCACTGGATTGAAGAAATGGATGCCCACCAGGCGTTCGGGCTCGCTCAGTCCTTCGCGCAGGGCGGCGAGATCGAGACTCGAGGTATTGGTGGCGAGCAGGGCGCCTGGTTTGATTCGGGGCTCGAGCGCGCGATAGAGATCACGCTTGGCCTCCAGCGTCTCGCCGATCGCTTCGATCACCAGGTCGGCGCGGGTGATGCCCGCGCCGTCGGGGTCGGGGATCAATCGGTCCATGGCATCGCGAATCGCGCGATGATCGCGTTTCAAACGTCGGCCATAGAGCTTGGCGGCGCGAGCGATCGCCGGTGCGATGCGTCCGATCTGCTGGTCCTGGAGGGTGACCCGGAAGCCCTTCAGCGCGCACCAGGCGGCGATGTCGCCGCCCATCACCCCGGCACCGACCACGTGGACGTCGCGGATATCCCCGGCGTCGCCCTGGCGGGAGAAGCCCTTGAGCCGCTCCTGGAGATGGAAGACCCGGATCAGGTTGGCCGCCACCGCGGAGCCGAACAGGCGCCCGACCAGCGTTGGGTCGATCAGCGGATCGCCGTCGTGGCGCTCCCAGAGTTCGAGAATCGTGCGCGGCGCCGGATAGTGGCGGTCGGGGTCCTTGGCCTCGACGTCGCGCCGCGCCTTGGCTGCGACCAATCGCCTGAGCGGCGCGCTTTCGAGCAGGCGCAGGAGGTGGCCGGCTCGCGCGGGTGGACGCCCCGAGCGGATGAGCTGCGCGGCGGCGCGCTCGGCGATGCGCTGCGGCACCCGCGCATCGACCAGACCCAGCCGCTCGGCGCGGCGAGGATCCACCGTGCGCCCGCTCAACATCATGGCCAGGGCTTCGGGAGCGCCGATCAGCCGGGGCAGGCGCTTGACCCCACCCCAGCCGGGGAATATCCCGAGCATCACCTCGGGCAGGCCGAGCCGCGCACCGGGACGATCGACCGCCAGCCGGTAGCGGCAGGCGAGCGCCAGTTCGAGCCCGCCGCCGAGGCAGTGGCCGTCGATCAGCGCAAGCGTCGGATAGCGCAGCGCGCTGATACGCTCGAACAAACGCCAGCCGCGCTCGATGATCCGATGTGCCTGGTCGGCGCTCTCGAGTGCCTCGAACTCCCCGATGTCGGCGCCGACGATGAACCCGGTGGGTTTTCCCGAGCGGATCACCAGTCCCTTGGGCTTCGATGCATCCAGCGCATCGAGGGTCGCGTCGAGCTGGGCGAGCACGCCCTGGGAGAGCGCATTGACCGAACGGTCGGGGCAGTCGAGGGTCAGCCAGACCAGGTCGTCGGCGTCGCGCTCGAGCCGCCAGTCGCTGCGTTCGATCGCGTTCATCGCGCAACCTCCGTGCGTTTGAGGTTTTCCACCAGCATCGCGCCGCCCTGGCCGCCGCCGATGCAGATCGATGCCATGCCGCGTGAGAGGTCTCGTTCGGCGAGGGCATGGAGCAGGTGGAGCACGATTCGCGCTCCCGAGGCGCCGACCGGGTGGCCTATCGCGATCGCGCCGCCGTCGACGTTGAGCCGGGCGTCGTCGAGGCGCCCCCATGCGGGCGTGCCGAAGGCCGACTCGCAGTAGTCCGGGTCCTCCCAGGCGGCCTGGCAGGCCAGCACCTGGGCGGCGAAGGCTTCGTTGATCTCCCACAGGTCGAGCTCATTGAGCCCGAGGCCGTGGCGCTCGAGGATGGGGATCGCCGCATGTACCGGACCGAGGCCCATCTGCTCGGGAGAGAGTCCGGCCCACTGGCTGTCGGTGATCCGCCCGATCGGCGCGAGCCCGAGGCTCTCAACCGCACGCTCCGAGGCCAGCAGCAGCAGCGCGGCACCGTCGGTGACCTGCGAGCTGTTGCCGGCGGTGACGTTGCCCCATGGTTTGTCGAACACCGGGCGCAGCTTGGCCAGGCGCTCTTCGCTTGAGTCGTCGCGCACGCCGTCGTCCTCGGCGTGGAACCGACCATCGCCGCTGACCAGCGCCACCGTCTCGGCGTCGAAGGCAGCGCGGGTGCGAGCCTCGAGGACGCGACGGTGGCTGCGCGCGGCGTAGCGGTCCATCGCGGTACGATCGATCCCGAAGCGGTGGGCGAGGTTCTCGGCGGTCTGGCCCATCGAGAGCCCCACCACCGGATCGGTGAGCCCCTTGAGCAGGCCGATCACCGGGGCCAGCTGCGCCGGGCGAAAGCGCCTGAGCGCCGCGAGTCGCTGGCCCATGCTCTTGGCCGCATACCATTGCGAGAGCCACTTGACCATCGCATCCGAGAACAGAACGGGTGCCCGCGACAGCGCGTCCACTCCGCCGGCCAGCACCACCTCGGCGCGACCGCGCTGGAGATTGGCGATCGCGCTGTCCAGCGCCTGCATCCCCGAGGCGCAGTTGCGCATCACCGTCCAGGCGGGAATGCGCTCCTCGAGGCCAAGACGCAGGGCGATCACCCTGGCGATGTTGATCTCGTCGGCAGAGGGCGAGGCGCAGCCGATGATTACCTCATCGATCCGGTGCTCGAGCGCGGGGTGGCGGGCGAGCAGCGTTCTGCCTGCCTGGACGGCGAGATCCGCGGCGGAGAACGGACCCGGCGCATTGCGGGCGCGCAGGAACGGCGTCCTGGCTCCATCGACTACGTAGATCGGTTCGAATTCCATCGTCTCTCCTCAGGCGTTTCAGGCGTCGTCGGCAAGGGCGGTGGCAGTGCTCGCAGGCGCTGGTGCGGCGTGGCGTTCAGGGGCGAGATCGAAGGCGAAGTCATCGACTCGGATCACCCGGTCGCGCAGTTCATCCAGGCGCAAGAGTTGCGCATGCTCGCTGGCGTCGAGATGGCCGAGCTCGAAAGCCAGTCCGGGCAGGTCGCGGACGTTGGCGCGCGGATGCCCGGCGAGTACGCCCCGGCGTTCGAGCTCACGCAGCTTCGCCTCCACCGGCTCGGCGGCGAGCGCTGCCGCCAATGCCTCTTCGAGCGCGCCGACGGCTTGGTGTTCATCGTTGGGCAGGTGACAGCAGGCGGTGAGCCGGTCACGGCCGCTCCCCGGGGCGAGCAGCAGGGCGGCCGCGCGATGCGAGAGCGCGTCCGACGGTGGGCGGCGGCGGCGGCCGAGGGGCAGCACCAGCGGGCGCAGCAGGGCGGCGAGTGTGCGGTTGGGAAAGTTGGCGAGTGCTTCATCGAGCGCACGCTCGAGCTTGTAGAGCGCATCCTGCAGCGCCCAGTGGGCCAGCGGCGCGTCTTCGGCGTTGCGTCCTTGGTCTTCGAACCGCTTGAGAACGCAAGAGGCGAGGTAGAGCTGCGAAAGCGCGTCGCCCAGCCTCGAGGAAAGCCTTTCGCGTCGCTTGAGCGCGGCACCGAGGCTGATCATCGAGGCATCGGCGAGCAGCGAGAAGGCGCTGGAGAAGCGTGACAGCTGGCGATAGTAGGGCAGCATTTCCCTTGCGACGTCGGCGCGCACCCTGACCAGCCGGGCGCCGCTCAGGCCGCGGCCGAGGCTGCGCGCGAGGTTGGCGAGGATCAGCTTGAGATGGCGCTCGAAGGCCACTTCGAAAGCGGCGTAGCCGCGGTCGCGGTCTTCGTCCTCGGCGGCCTTCATCTCGTCGAGGATATGGGGATGGCAGCGGATCGCCCCTTGGCCGAAGATGATCAGGCTGCGGGTGAGGATATTGGCACCCTCGACGGTGATCCCGATCGGCAGCTGCTGGTAGGCGCGGCCGAGGAAGTTCGAAGGCCCGAGGCAGATCCCCTTGCCGCCGATCACGTCCATGCCGTCGTTGACCACTTGGCGGGTCAGCTCGGTGACGTGGTATTTGACGATCGCCGAGACCACCGCGGGGCGTTCGCCGAGGTCGATCGCGCCCGCGGTCATGCTGCGTGCGGCGTCGGCGGTGTAGGTGTGCCCAGCGATGCGAGCCAACGCCTCCTCGACCCCTTCGAAGCGGCCGATAGGAGTGCGGAACTGGCTGCGTACCCGGGCATACGCCCCCACTGTACGGGCGGTGAACTGCGCCATCGCCGCATTGGCGGAGGGCAGCGAGATCGCCCGCCCGGCGGCGAGGCACTCCATCAACATTCGCCAGCCCTGGCCCGCCATCGGCGCCCCACCGATGATGAAATCGAGTGGCATGAACACTTCGGTGCCCCGGGTCGGGCCGTTCATGAACATGGCGTCGAGCGGTCGATGGCGGCGCCCCAGCTCGACCCCAGGATGATCCCGCGGCACCAGCGCACAGGTGATGCCGAGGTTCTCCTGCTCGCCGAGCAGGCGTTGCGGGTCGTGCAGCTGGAAGGCAAGCCCCAGCAGCGTGCACACCGGCGCCAGGGTGATGTAGCGCTTGTCCCAGCTGACTTTCATCCCGAGCACCCGTTCGCCCTGCCACTCTCCCCAGCAGACCACCCCATGGTCGGGAATCGAGGCCGCGTCCGACCCGGCCCACGGGCTGGTCAGGGCGAAGGCGGGAATCTCGTCGCCACGCGCCAGGCGCGGCAGGTAGTAGTCCTTCTGGGCTTCGGTGCCGTAATGCAGCAGCAGCTCCGCCGGGCCGAGCGAGTTGGGCACCATCACGCTGACCGCGAGCGCTGAGCTGCGTGTCGACAGGCGGCTGACGACTTCGGAGTGGGCATAGGCGGAAAACTCCAGTCCGCCGTAGCGCCTGGGCACGATCATGCCGAGGAAGCCCTCGCGCTTGATGTACTCCCACGCCTGCGGTGGCAGGTCATGGCGCTCGGCGGTGACGTCCCAGTCGTCGACCAGCGCGCAGAGCGCGGGGACCTTGCCCTCGATGAAGTGCCGCTCCGGCCCGCTGAGCATCGGCAGAGGCACGTCGTGCAGCCGCTTCCAGTCGGGGTCGCCAGCGAACAGCTCACCTTCCCACCACACCGTGCCAGCCTCGAGTGCCGCCCGCTCGGTAGCCGAAATCGACGGCATCCTGGTGCGAAAGGCGTCGAAGGCGGGGCGTACCACCAGGCGGCGCCGCAGCGGCGCGACGCCGAGCACCAGCGCGGGCAGCGCGATCGCGATCAGTAGTAGCGAAGCCAGCACGATCATCCAGGTGGACATCGGTGTTCTCCTCAGGTGGACTGGTCCTGCTGGTCGGAGTCGGGCAGCGGTACACGCAGGCCCCCGAGCAAAAAGCTCATCAGCCGTGGCAGCAGCAGATCGAGCGCCCGCTGCTGGGTCTCCTCGACGCCGAACAGCGGGCCGAGATGACGCGTGCCGAGCAGCGCATAGGAGGTGGCGCCGAGCATGAACTGGAAGCGCCAGGTCACTTCCGCCCGCGGAACCTGGGGCATCGCCCGGTAGAAGGCCTCGCGATAGCGTTCGAGCACGTGGGCGAACTGGTCGGCGACGATCGCGCGGGTGAATTCGGAGGGGTCGGTCACGATGCGTTCGATCAGCACGGTGAAGGCGCGGGCATGGGGCGCCCGACTGCCGGCGAAGCGCACCAAGGTGCCGAAGTAGGCATCGACGATCTGCGACGGGCGCGGCGGCTCGTCGGCCGCCTCCAGCGCGTCGAGCAGGCGTAGGCGCTCCTGGTTGAGCATCCCCATGCGCCGCTCGAGCACTGCGCGGATCAATGCATCCTTGGAACCGAAGTGGTAGTTCACCGCGGCGATGTTGACGCCCGCCCTGGCGGTGATGGTACGCAGGGAGGCGTTGGTGTTGCCGTCGGCGGCGAAGATCGCCTCGGCGGCGTCGAGGATCAGCTCGGAGGTCTGGAGTGTCGCGCGTTCGCTCATGCGTGGGCCCGATTCAAATGAACGTTTGAATCGAGTCTACCTGCTCCAGCCCGGGAGGGAATGGGCCTAAGGCCAAAGGATGAGGTCGGGGCGTGTCAACGTGCCCTAGAGCTGCTTGATCTGGATGCCGGGCGGTACGCGCGAGGCGCCAGCGTCCTCGAGCTCCTTGAGGTAGTGGCGCCACCAGGTTTCCTGGTGCAGCGCCAGCTCGAACAGAAAGGCCCAGGTATAGAGCCCGCTGTCATGGCCGTCGTCGAAGCTGAGCTTGAGCGCATAGTTGCCGACCGATTCGATGTCGAGCAGCGAGACGTCGCGTTTGCCCGTCTGCAGCACTGCCTGGTCGGGACTGTGGCCGCGCACTTCGGCGGAGGGTGAGAACACCCTGAGCAGCTCGACAGGTAGCCGGTAGTGCAACTGCTCCTGGCGGCGCTCGCCGACGCCCTGGCTTTCGAGTCGCGCGGCCTCGGTATCGCGCAGTTCGCCTGCGTCATAGACCAGCTCGACCAGCCGCGGCCCGCGATGATAGTGCACATGGACGGGAACGGGCGCGGGTGGCCGGGCGAGTTGATCGAAGCGCTCGCGTGGATCGAGGTTCATGATGATGCTCCTGCACGGTGCGAGGTTGGCCCGGTCGGCTAAAGGCGCGTGCCGAGCATTAGACACGCGTCGCGTCAGGCACGGCAAATGCGCTCAGGCCTCAGGCTGAACGACCGCGCCCCGCGCAGGGAGGCGCGGGGCCGGTTGGCACGTCTTAGAGGATGTAGCGGGAAAGATCCTCGTCGCGAGCCAGTTCGCCGAGGCGCTGGTCGACATAGGGGCCGTCGATCAGCTGTTTTTCCATTTCGCCACCGACGTAGAGCGGTTCTTCGAGCAGCCGTTCCATCACCGTATGCAAGCGGCGGGCGCCGATGTTCTCGGTGCCTTCGTTGACCTGGTAGGCGATTTCGGCGATTCGCTTGATGCCGTCGCTGGTGAACTCGATCTCGAGGCCCTCGGTGCGCAGCAGTGCCTGATACTGATGCGTCAGCGAGGCGGAAGGCTCGGTGAGGATGCGCTCGAAGTCGTTGGGCGTCAGCGCCGAGAGCTCGACCCGGATCGGTAGCCGCCCCTGCAGCTCGGGAATCAGGTCCGAGGGCTTGGAAAGATGGAAGGCGCCCGAGGCGATGAACAGGATATGGTCGGTCTTGACCATCCCGTACTTGGTCGACACCGTCGACCCCTCGATCAGCGGCAGCAAGTCGCGCTGCACCCCCTCGCGGGAGACATCGGTACCGCTGCTTTCGCCGCGCTTGGCGACCTTGTCGATCTCGTCGATGAAAACGATGCCGTTCTGCTCCACCGCCTCCAGCGCGCGGCTCTTGAGGTCATCGTCGTTGACCAGCTTCGACGCTTCCTCCTCGACCACCAGCTTGCGTGCCTCGCCGACGCTGAGCTTGCGGGTCTCGCGCTTTTGCTTGTTGAGATTGGAGAACATGCTCTGCAGCTGGCTCGCCATCTCCTCCATGCCCGGCGGGGTCATGATGTCCATGCCCTGGCTCGCCGGAATCAGCTCGATCTCGATCTCTTTGTCGTCGAGCGAGCCCTCGCGCAGCTTCTTGCGAAACACTTGGCGGGTCGAGCTGTCGCGGCTCGCGCCGCTATCGTACTCGGAGCCTCGGGCCGGCGGCAGCAGCGCATCGAGGATTCGCTCCTCGGCGAGGTCCTCGGCCTTGTTGCGCACCCGGGTCTTGGCCTGCTCGCGCACCAGCTTCATCGCCATCTCGACCAGATCGCGGATGATCGATTCGACGTCGCGACCGACGTAGCCCACCTCGGTGAACTTGGTCGCCTCGACCTTGAGGAAGGGGGCGCCTGCGAGCTTCGCCAGGCGGCGGGCGATCTCGGTCTTGCCGACCCCGGTCGGGCCGATCATCAGGATGTTCTTCGGTGTCACCTCGGCGCGCAGTTCGGGATCGAGCTGCATCCTCCGCCAGCGGTTGCGCAGCGCGATCGCGACCGCGCGCTTGGCCTCGGCCTGGCCGACGATATGCTGGTCGAGGGCATGTACGATTTCACGGGGAGTCATCTGTGCCATGGGATCAGTCCAGCGCCTCGAGGGTGATGTTGTGGTTGGTGAACACGCAGATGTCGGCGGCGATGTTGAGGCTCTTCTCGGTGATCTCGCGGGCCGTGAGCTCCGTGTTCTCAAGCAGGGCGCGGGCGGCGGCGTTGGCATAGTGGCCGCCCGAGCCGATGGTGATGATGCCGTGCTCGGGTTCGAGCACGTCGCCGGTGCCGGTGATGATCAGCGAGGCGGTGCGGTCGGCGACCGCGAGCATCGCCTCGAGCCGGCGCAGCGCCCGGTCGGTGCGCCATTCCTTGGCCAGCTCCACCGCGGCCCTGGTCAGGTTGCCCGAATTCTTCTCGAGCTGGGCCTCGAAACGCTCGAACAGGGTGAAGGCGTCGGCGGTACCGCCGGCGAAGCCGGCCAGCACCTGCCCTTTGTGGAAGCGCCGGACCTTGGACGCATTGCCCTTCATCACGGTATTGCCAAGGGAAACCTGGCCGTCCCCGGCCAGGGCGACTTGGCCGTTACGGCGCACCGATACGATCGTGGTCATGGAATTCTCTCGTCTGCTTCGGACGAAACCGAAAACGGGTGAATGTGAACGTCGGCGGGCGTGAATCCCGGCGCACTCCCGCCGGTTGAAGTGTCGATCCGTCGGCGCCGTGCGAGTCTTTCTCGCGAATGTAACGGGCTAGGTGCGGGCGCCGGGCGATGAAATCAAGGGCGCGACCGTGCTAGCCGAACCGCTTGGCGATCTTCACCGCGCGCGCCGCGTAGCCGCCGCCGAACAGCACGGCGTGCACCAGCAGCGGATAAAGCTGGTGGAGGGCGAGGCGCTGCCGCCAGCCGGAGTCGAGCTCGGCGGCCTCGGCATAGGCGCCGTGGATGCGCTCGAGCATCGGTGCACCGAACAGCGCCAGCATCGCCAGGTCATCGAGGAAGTGGCCGCCATGGGCGGCGGGGTCGATCATCACGCAGCCCTGGCGGCACCAGAGCAGGTTGCCGCTCCACAGGTCGCCGTGGAGTCGGCACGGCGCCTCGTCGTCATCGAACTCCCCGGCCGCGAGTCGCGCAGCCAGGCGTTCGATCATCTCGCTGCCTGGGTGATCGATGGCGCCGGCATCCTGGGCAAGGCGCAGGTAGGGCGTGATCCTCGCCTCGGCGAAGAAGGCCCCCCAGGCTAGCCAGTTGCCGTAGCGCATCGGCAGCGGTGCTGCGGTGGGACCGATGAAACCGTGGGGACCGGGAGCTTGGGGCGGCGGCGCACCGAAGGCCGGTGCGCCGGCGCGGTGGGTCACCAGCAACGCACGGCCGAAGGCTTCAGCGCTGGCGGCAGTGGCGGCGGAGATATCGAGCCGCGCCAGGCTGAGGCGATCGGGGGCTGCGTCGAGCACCTCGACCACCTCGGCGCCGCCCGCCTCGGCGAGCCAGGCAAGCCCCGCCGCCTCGGTGGCGAACAGCGTCGGCGGAGCGCCGGCGGCGCTTTTGGTGAAAGGCGTCATGGCGTATGACATGGAGGAGCTCCGTTCGCGCGATCTCGAAAGGATACTCGGAGGATAGATCAGCTCTCCTGCGCCGCGCCGCACGAGTGTGGCGCGGCGCAGGGATCAGCGCTGGCGGATCATCAGTGGGTCGACGCCGCGCGCCTGCATCAGGCCACGGGCGCGGGCGAGCTCGGCCTGGTCGCTGTAGGGGCCAGCCTGGACGCGATACCAGGTGGTGCCGTCACCGGTCCTGACCTGGCTGACCTGGGTCACCAGGCCAAGGTCGCGAAAGCGGCCCGCCATGGTATTGGCGTCCGCCTGGGAGCGGAACGAAGCGGCCTGGAGCATGTAGCTGGCGCCGCCTTGGGCGCTGGCGGGCGCACTGCTGCTCGGGGTGCTCGGGGTGCTGGGGGCGGCTGGCGGCGTCTGCGTGCTCGGCTGCGCCGGCTCGCGGCTGGCGCTCTGGCTCGGCGTGGCGGCAGGCGGCGCCTGAGGCGCAGCGGCGGGCGCCGAAGGCGCGATCACCTCCGACTCGGGCAGCAGGGTGTAGAACTCGAAGGTCGGCATGTTGTTCGCCGGGTCTTCGCCGCCCTCCTGCTGCGCCTGGGGTGTCGAGGGCTGTCCGGACTGCTGGGCATCGCTTTGCGACTGCTCGGCGCTCTGGCCCTGCGGCTCGCTGGGAACCGGCCGGGTGACGATCGCCGCCATGCCGCCCTGGGAGTCGCTGGGCTCATTGGCGAGGAAGTGCTTGGCGATGAAGAACCCGGCAATGATGCCGCCGATCGCCCATAGCCAGCCGGGAATGCGCATACCGCCTCCCGAGCTTTTCGAAGCGCCGCGCTTGGCGCCCTGCGTCCTGCGCGGCTGTGCGCGCCGCGAGGCGCTGTTCTGGCGTGGCGGCATTACATCTCCTCCGGTGCATCGAGGCCCAACAGGTCGAGGCCGTTGCGCAGTACCTGGCGCACGGCGAGGGCGAGGGCGAGGCGTGCGTTGCGCATTTCAGGCTCATCGACCATCACTTTGACCGCGTTGTAGCAGGTGTGGAATTCGGCGGCCAGCTCCTGCAGGTACTGGGCGATCTGGTGCGGCTCGCGGCTTTTGGCCGCGCGGGCGACCTGCTCGGGGAAAGCGGCGAGGCGATTGAGCAGGTCCTTCTCGCGAGGGTCCTCGAGCAGGCCGAGATTGGCCAGGCCGAGCGCCTGGTCGAAGGGGGTCCCCTGGGCCTCTGCGCGCTTCAGCACGCTGCAAAGCCGCGCATGCGCGTATTGCAGGTAGTAGACCGGGTTGTCGTTCGACTGCGCGCGGGCCAGATCGATGTCGAAGGTCAGCTGAGAATCGACCCGGCGCGCGACCAGGAAGTAGCGCGTCGCGTCGCGTCCGACCTCGTCGATCAAATCGCGCAGGGTGACGTAGCTGCCGGCGCGCTTGGAGAGTTTCACCTCCTCGCCGCCGCGCATCACCGTGACCATCTGGTGCAGCACGTACTCGGGCCATCCCGCTGGAATGCCCGCCCCAAGGGCCTGGAGCCCGGCGCGCACGCGAGTGACGGTGGAGTGGTGATCGGCACCCTGCTCGTCGATCACGGTGGTGAAGCCGCGGCGCCATTTGTCGAGGTGATAGGCGACGTCGGGAACGAAGTAGGTGTAGTCGCCGTCCCGCTTGCGCATCACCCGGTCCTTGTCGTCGCCGAAGTCGGTGGTGCGCAGCCATAGCGCGCCATCCGCCTCGAAGGTGTGGCCGCCTTCGATCAGGCGCTCGACGGTATCCGCGACCTTGCCTTCGGAGTAGAGCGAGGACTCGAGGAAGTAGACGTCGAACGGCACGTCGAAGGCCTTGAGGTCGAGGTCCTGCTCGCGGCGCAGGTAGGCGACGGCGAATTCGCGGATCGCATCGCGATCTTCAGGATCAGCCTTGGCGGTGACCTGGCGGTCGTCGGCGACCACCGTTTCGCCCTGGCGGTAGGCATGGGCGATGTCGGCGATGTAGTCACCGCGGTAGCCATCCTCCGGCCAGGCCGGGTCGCTGGGTTCGAGACCCTTGATCCGCGCCGATACCGAGCGCTCGAGATTGGTGATCTGGGCGCCGGCGTCGTTGTAGTAGAACTCGCGAGTGACGCGGTGACCGGTGGCCTCGAGCAGCCGCGCGATGCAGTCGCCGACCACCGCGCCGCGGCCGTGGCCGACGTGCAGCGGTCCGGTCGGGTTGGCGGAGACGAACTCGACCTGGACGCTCTCGCCCTGGCCGAGGTCGCTGTGGCCGAAGCTGTCGCCCGACTCGATCACGCGCTCGATGATCTGCGCGGCTGCGGCGGTCGCAGCGAAGAAGTTGATGAAACCAGGGCCTGCGATCTCCACCTTGCTCACCGCGGGCGAGTCCGGCAGTGCCTCGATCAGCTTGTCGGCGAGCTGGCGCGGCGCCATCCTCGCCGGTTTGGCAAGGATCATCGCCAGGTTGCAGGCGTAGTCGCCATGGGCCTTGTCGCGCGTCGCATCGAGCTTGATCTCGACCTCGTGGTCCTGGGGGATAACGCCCTCGCTCTTGAGCGTGGAAAGGGCTTGGGTGAGGAGCTCGAGGAGCGTCTCTTTCATCGAAGGTGACCGTTGCTGTGCTGGAGTGGCCGTGCGCCGCGGCGATGGAGCACCATCGAATCCGGGGAGCAGCGGCGGGAATCTGCGGGTGCGATGCGCCGGGGAATCGCTACCGGTGCATCGTGGATGAACGCAGCATTATGGTCCACCCCCTGGGGTGTCTCAAGTCGGCAGGCGCGCGTGGAGCGCGCGGCCCCCCCAAGGCACCGGCTCAGCTCAGGCTCAGCGGATCGATATCGATCGACCAGCGCACCTTGCGTGCGAGCGGTGCATCTTCGAGCCAGGCGACCAGCCAGGCGGCCGCTTCATGGAGCTGGCTACGGCGATCGGCGGCGAGCATCAGCTGGGCATGATAGCGGTTCTGGCGGCGCTCCATCGGCGCAGGTACCGGACCGAGGCAATCGACCGGCAACTCGCGCTCAATGAGCCAGGCGCGAAGCTGCCCGGCCCCCTGCGCCAGCAGCGTCTCGACGCTCGCCTGGTCGGCGGCCTCGGCGCGCAGCAGTGCGATGAAACGAAACGGCGGCAGGCCCGCGGCCCGGCGCTCGTCGAGCAGTCGTTCGGCAAGGACGTCGTAGCCTTGGCTTGCCAGCAGGCGCAGGTTGGGGTCGTCGGGGTGCATGGTCTGGATCAGTACCCGTCCAGGCAGTGCCGCGCGCCCGGCGCGCCCGGCGACCTGGACCAGCAGCTGGGCGCTCTGTTCGAGGGCGCGGAAATCGCTGCTGTAGAGCCCGCCGTCGGCATTGACCACCACCACCAGGGTGACGTGGGGGAAGTGATGCCCCTTGGCCAGCATCTGGGTGCCGACCAGGATGCAGGGGCGGGCGCTGCGCACTTCGTCGAGCGCATCGCTGAGCGCGTCCTTGCGCCGGGTGCTGTCGCGGTCGATGCGCAGGATGCGGGCATCCGGGAAGCGCGCCTGGAGGGTCTCCTCGGTGCGCTCGGTGCCGGCGCCGAGCGGGCGCAGGTCGCCGCTTGCGCACTTCGGGCAGGCATCCGGCAGCGGGGCTTGGTGATCGCAGTGGTGGCAGACCAGCCGGGGAGGCTGGCGGTGCAGGGTCATGCGCGCGTCGCAGCTCGGACAGTCGAAGATATGGCCGCACTGCTGGCATGAGAGGGTCGGGGCGAAGCCCCGGCGATTGATGAACACCAGCACCTGGTGGCCAGCGTCGAGCTGGGTCTTGATCGCCTCGATCGATTCCTGGCCGAGGCCGCCCTCGCGGCGCTTGATCCGCAGGTCGACGAGTTCGAGCCGGGCGAACGATGCGCTGCCGGCGCGGCGATTGAGCTTCAGGTGGCGATAGTGGCCACGGCTTGCATGGGCGAGGCTTTCGAGCGAGGGGGTGGCGCTGCCGAGCACCACCGGCAGCTGCTCGCGGCGGGCGCGGACCACGGCGAGGTCGCGGGCGCTGTAGCGCAGCCCCTCCTGCTGCTTGAACGAAGCGTCATGCTCTTCATCGACGATGATCGCGCCGAGCTTCTCCATCGGAGTGAAGATCGCCGAGCGGGTGCCGACCACCACTCGCGCACGGCCCGAGCGCGCGGCCTCCCAGACGTCGAGGCGCTCGCCGTCGCTGACTCCCGAGTGGATCATCACCACCGGTACGCTGAAGCGGCGGCGGAAGCGCTCGAGCGTCTGCGGGGTTAGACCGATCTCGGGCACCAGTACCAGTGCCTGGCCGCCACGGTCGAGCACCGCCTCGATCAGTTGCAGGTAGACCTCGGTCTTGCCGCTGCCGGTGACGCCGTGGAGCAGGCTCGGCGAGAAGCGCCCGAGCCCCTCGTGCAGCGCAGCCAGTGCCTCGCCCTGTTCGCGGTTGAGGGTCAGCGAAGGCTCGGCGAGGGTCGGGGTGCCGGGCTGAACCGCCCGGGTCAGCGGCTCCTCTTCGCACTCGACCAGGCCCTTGGCCCGCAGCCCCTCGAGCTGGGGTCGGGCAAAGCCATGGGCGAGCACCGCGGAGCCGACCAGTCCCGCGGTGTGCTGCTGGAGCAGCCCGAGCAGCTCGCCCTGCCGCTTGGCCTGGCGCAGCGTGGCGGGGTCCAGGGCTGCGCCTTCGGGAGTGCAGCGCCAGCGCTCCCGGGTGCGCGCTTCGAGAGGGCGCCCCTGGCGCAGCAGCGCCGGCATCGCGTGCGCCAGCGTGTCACCGAGCGAATGCTGGTAGTAGCGGGCGGTGAAGCGGCACAGCCATAGCCACTCCTCGGGCAGCGGGGTCTGGTCGATCAGGGCGGCGATCGGTTTGAGTTTGGCGAGCTCGAAGTCGCTGTCCGCCGCGACCTCGACCACCACGCCGACCATCTCGCGGCGGCCGAACGGGACCCGCACCCTGAGCCCCGGCACCCAGCCGGCGGTGGGGCGCTCCCGGCCGGGAAGATAGTCGAACACACGCCGCAGCGGCGTGGGCAGCGCTACGCGCAGCACCGAGGGGGAGGCGAGGGGGGCGGGGTATTGCGGGGTTCGACCAACGATTGGCCTCCAGACTCGAAGCTGCTAGAATATGCGCCTTCGCCTTTAGCGCGTCGGCCCTCAGGGGTGATGTGCTTGACCCGTATGCTCGCCGCGATGAGCGTCGTCAAGGCGGCCGGCGAAGGTCGTACATCTTCCATTTCGCATGCGGTACCTGGCAAGGCGCGACTCATCTACGCGCAATTTGACTTGACCGGGTGGCGGCATGCCAAGCGAGGTCTCACATGAAAGCTTCAATCCATCCCCAGTACCAGACCATCTCCGCCAGCTGCTCTTGCGGTGCCAGCTTCGAAATCGGCAGCACCTCCAATGAGTCGCTGAGCCTGGACGTCTGCTCCAACTGCCACCCGTTCTACACTGGCAAGCAGAAGCAGGCGACCACCGGTGGTCGCGTCGAGCGCTTCAACAAGCGTTTCGGTGTAGCGGTGAAGCGCGGCTGAGGCCCCGCCGGAAGCGTCATCGCGACGCTTCGTCAAAGCATCATCGTCCAGGACCCGCCCTCGTGGCGGGTCCTGGCGTTTCAGCGCCAGCCAAGGCGAAGCCGGGCACAGCGTGAGAGGCTCGAAGGACGCTCACCGAGCTTGCACTGGACGCCATGTATCGCCGCTACCCTCGTTTCGCCGCCACGCTACTGATTCTCCTCTTGCCGCTGCTCGCTTTCAGCGCGCGGGCGCAGACAGGCTTGGCCTATGCCCTGGCGCCGGAGGAGGGGCGTGCGGACGCGCCGCTGGTGGTCGCCCTGCATGGCCTCGGCACCAATGAGCGTGATCTGCTGCCGCTGGCCGAGTATCTTCCCGAGGGGTGGCGGATGCTCGCCGTGCGGGCGCCTTTCGTGCTCTCCGGGCAGCGCTATCGCTGGTTCGAGGGCACGGTGGTCGAAGGTTTCGGCCCCGGGCTCGAGCAGGATGTCGCCGAGGGCCGCGAAGCGGTGCTCGCGACCATCGACGAGGCGCTGGCAGAGCAGGGGCTCGCTCCTTCGCGGCTCTACCTGCTTGGCTTCAGCCAGGGCGCGGCGATGGCCGCCGAGGTGCTGATCAGTGCGCCCGAACGCTTCGATGGGGCTGCGCTGCTCTCGGGCTTCCTGGTCGACGACACTCGCCGGGTCGAGCTCGACGGCGCCAACGTGCTGGTGATCCATGGCGATGCCGATGCGAGGGTACCGCCGCAGCACGGCGAGCGCACCGCGCGCTGGTTCGAACGGCAGGGCGCGACGACCAGCTGGAGCCTTCATCCCTCGCTCGGGCATGGCATCGACGCTGAGGTGCTGGACGAACTCAACGCCTGGTGGGCGGACTAGACCGCTGCACTGGAGAGCGGCCGAGGATGGTCCGCTCAAGCCGCTCGATCCCTCGACGTCGCTTCGCTCCTCTCGGGACGAACGGGTAGGGAGTTGGCGCGAAGGCCCTGCATTCCCAACCGCTCATGGTCAGCGCCCGGGGCGCGAGGGCAGTCGCTGCTTCCGTTCGTGGTGAGCCTCCTGTGCCATCGCGATGGCACTGCGCATGGACCTTGAACCCGAGTAGCATGGCTGTGTTGCCGCAAGCAGCGTGGCCGCATGTCTTTTGGTGCCGGGTGCCCGGTGGTGAGAATGGCTCTGGTCGTGGGCTGCTGCGCATTATGGTGAGCCTGGCTTCCCGTTGGAAAGATTTGTCTTCCCAGAACACGACCGGGCTTGCGGTAACCCTTTCTCCATCGACCCGTTCCCAGGAGCTATGAGATGGCCCACTTACCGGTATTGGATCCATTGGCAGCCTTCGTGGATGTCGGCAGCGAGCAGATGTATGTGTCGATTGCCGGGGGGGAGCCGAAGGTCTTCGGCACGTTCACGGCACAGCTGCATGAGCTACGTGACTGGCTGTTGTCGCAGAAGGTGAAGTCGGTGGCCATGGAGGCCACGGGGATCTACTGGCTGCCTCTGTACAGCGTGCTGGAAGCCGCGAAGCTACAGGTGCTGATGGTCAACGGTAAGCACACCCGCAATCTGCCGGGTCGCAAGACGGATATGAAGGATTGCCAGTGGGGAGCGACGTTGCACGCGCACGGACTCTTGCGGGCAGGCTTCGTGCCCCCAGCCGAGATCCGGCGCTTGCAGGATTACCTGCGACTGCGCCAGGACCACATCACGCTGGCCGCAGGGCATGTGCAGCATCTGCAGAAGGCCTTGGAGCGGATGAACATCAAATTGCACGATGTCATCAGCAACCTGGTGGGCCGCAGCGGCATGGCGGTGATCCGGTCGATGCTCGAGGGTGAACGCGATCCTGAGCGACTGCTGGCTTTGTGCGACGTGCAGATCCGCCAGCAGAAGGCCGAACGGATCAAAGCCTCTCTGCAAGGGACCTGGGCCGAGGAGCATCTGTTCGCGTTGCGCCAGGCGCTGGAAAGCTGGGAGCACTACCAGCGTTTGATCAGGGCTTGCGACCAACAGATCGAAGCGGTGCTCCGTTCGATCGACGTCGATCCTCCGACGTCGCCGCCGTCCAAGGCGCACAAGCGAGGCGGTGCCAATGCACCCCAGATCGATGACCTGCATCCGATGCTGGTGGCTCTGTGTGGAGGCAATGATCTCACCGTGCTTCCCGCCCATACGGACTACAGCGTCCTGCAACTCATAGGTGAAGTGGGAACCGACCTGACCCAGTGGCCGACCGAGAAACACTTCACCGCTTGGGCCGGGCTGGCCCCCGGGAGTCATCAGAGCGGTAAGCGCCAACGCTCGGCCAAGCGCAGGCGTAATCGTGCTGGGCGCCTGTTTTGCGTCATGGCCCGCAGCCTCGCCCGCAGCAAACACATTGCGCTGGGCGGTTTTTACCGTCGGATGGCGGGTCGCCGAGGTGGATTGATCGCCAATATCGCCCTGGCGCGCAAACTCGCGGCGCTGTTCTGGCGCGTCATGGTCAAAGGATTGGACTATGTCGAACACGGACTCCAGTACTACGAGGCACAGGCGCTGGAAACCAAACAACGTTCCATGCGTCGACTCGCCAAGCAGCTCGGGTTCTCCGTGACGCCTATCCAGACTGAAGCTCAAAATGCTTCTGCCTGAAAGTTGAGGAAGAACGATATGACGACCGCCCAATCTCCCCCCTGATCATCCCCCTGTCGAGGAGAACTCGGAGGGGGTTCATGGAAAGCGCCCGAGGAACGAGGACTGTCGAACCACAGCCTTAGCGCCGCCGCTCGATCCCTCGACTGGCGCCCCCAGTTGCCGAGCTGTAACTCGACCTTGGCGCGTATCGGCGCCGCTCGGGACGAACGGAAGGGGATGGCGCCGAGCCTGAAGCCAACCGCTCATGGTCAGCGCCCGGGGCGCGAGGGCAGTCGCTGCTTCCGTTCGTGGTGAGCGCCCGAGGAACGAGGGCTGTCGAACCACAGCCTTAGCGCCGCCGCTCGATCCCTCGACTGGCGCCCCCAGTTGCCGAGCTGGAACTCGACCTTGGCGCATATCGGCGCCGCTCGGGACGAACGGAGGGGGATGGCGCCGAGCCTGAAGCCAACCGCTCATGGTCAGCGCCCGGGGCGCGAGGGCAGTCGCTGCTTCCGTTCGTGGTGAGCGCCCGAGGAACGAGGGCTGTCGAACCACAGCATTAGCGCCGCCGCTCTATCCCTCGACTGGCGCCCCCAGTTGCCGAGCTGTACCTCGACCTTGGCGCGTATCGGCGCCGCTCGGGACGAACGGAAGGGGATGGCGCCGAGCCTGAAGCCAACCGCTCATGGTCAGCGCCCGGGGCGCGAGGGCAGTCGCTGCTTCCGTTCGTGGTGAGCGCCCGAGGAACGAGGGCTGTCGAACCACAGCCTTAGCGCCGCCGCTCGATCCCTCGACTGGCGCCCCCAGTTGCCGAGCTGTAACTCGACCTTGGCGCGTATCGGCGCCGCTCGGGACGAACGGAGGGGTATGGCGCCGAGCCTGAAGCCAACCGCTCATGGTCAGCGCCCGGGGCCCCTTCGACTCGCGATACTCGCTCAGGACGCTCGGAAACATCTTGAGTCGAACCACGCCGGCCTGCCGCCAAGCTCCTAGAGCCCATAGACGATCGACATCGTGGTCGTGGTATCGGTGCGATACTTGGCGTCGTTGGGCGGATCGCTGTTGTGCTCGGCGAGATAGGCCAGGCGCAGGGAGAAATCGGCGTTGATCGAAAGGCTCAACGACGTCTCGCTGCGCAGGGTAAGGTCGTCGCCGGCGGCTTCGGTGGCGAAGCCTTGTTCGAAGCGGGCGGTGTCGGAAAGTCGATAGCTATAGTTGAAGCCGGTATACGCCAGCGCCCGATAGTCGACTTCACCGTTGCGAATTTTGTCCCGGCGTATGCCGGGACCGATCTCCACCGACAGCGAGTGGGGCCGCGTATCGACCAGCTGGCGCCCGTAGCCGCCGGCCAGCGAAAGCTGGTTGTCGTAACCGCTGAAGCGATCGATGTTCAAGCGCAGCTGGCCGAACACATAGTTGTCTTCGGCGAGGTTGTAGCGCGTGCGGGCAGCGCCGACGTAGCGTTCGGCGGTGCTCTCGTCATTGCTGCGCGCGCTGTCGGCGGAGGCATAGAGGTTGTACGACCAGCGGTCCCGGTACCAGGTCAGGTTCGTGCGCCCATTGAGCGACGAGCTGTCATCGTTACCGGTGCGGTTGATGAAGCCGAACTGGAGGTTGCCCTCGAAGTCCTCCTCCGCCAGGGTGGGGTCCAGCAGGGTCGAGAAGTCCTCGATCTGTGCCTCGGTGCGCAAGGGCAGCAGGGCGATCGCAAGCGCGAGCGCGACGCTCGCCCATGCCGGTACCGAGGGGCTCGGTACCGTGGGACTGATGGTGAAGCGCGATGGCAGGGTGGTTCTGGGGCGCCTGCAGGGCGCCCCGCTTGGTTCAGAAGATGGCGTCATAGGAGCCGGTGCCTTGCGAGCCCGACTCATTCTCCAGATCGGGCCGTACCGAAGGCTCTTGGTAGGGTGGCAGATTGTCGGCGCGGAAAATCTCGCTGATCCCGCCTGGATCGTTGTCGCGCAGGCGCCGGCCGCTCTGTGGATCGATCCGGGCGCTGACCACGTTCTCCGGGCGTGGCAGGAACTGTGGCGACATGCCCTCGAGCGCCTGGCCCATGAACTGGGTCCAGATCGGCAGCGCCGCCTGGGCGCCGTATTCGCCAGTGCTCGAGTTGTCGTCCATTCCGACCCACACGGTCGCGACCAGTGCATTGTTGAAGCCTGAGAACCAGGTATCGCGCTGATCGTTCGAGGTGCCGGTCTTGCCGGCCAGATCATCGCGCCCGATCGACAGCGCCGCCCGGCCGGTGCCCCGTCTGATCACGTCGCGCATCATATCCTGAAGCATGTACACCGACGCGCCATCGGCGACCCGCTCGGCGATCGGATAGGTGCGGCCATCGATTTCCACCGTGCTGTCGAACGGATCGCACTCGGGGCAGGCCGCGGGTGGGTTCGGCTCATCGAGCAGGTTGGTCTGGTCCTCGCCCTGGGTGATCCTGGCGATGTACCAGGGCAGCACCTTGAACCCGCCGTTGGCGATTTCGGCGTAGCCGCGCGCGATCTCGAGCGGTGTCAGCGAGGCACTGCCCAGCGCCAGTGACAAACCGTTGGGCAGCTGTGCGCGGTTGAAGCCCATGCGCTCGAGCATGTCCAAGGTATTGTCGAGCCCGGTCGCCTGCAGAGCGCGGATGGTCACCAGGTTGCGCGAGCGATAGAGCCCTTCGCGCAGCCGGGTCGGGCCGAGGAAGGAACGGGTGTCGTTCTCCGGGCGCCAGACGTCGCCGCTGAGCTCCTGCTGGACGATCGGCGCGTCGTTGATCACCGTTGCGGGAGTCATGTTGCCCTGTTCCAGCGCGGACAGGTAGATGAACGGCTTGAAGCTCGAACCGGGCTGGCGGCGTGCTTGGGTAGCGCGGTTGAAGCTGCTCTTGGCGAAGCTGAAACCGCCCTGTAGCGCGCGGATCGCCCCGGTGCGCGGATCGAGCACCACGATCGCGCCTTCGATCTGGGGCGTCTGTGAGAGCCTCCAGCGCTCGCTATTGCCCTGCCCGTTGGCCACGACCCTCACTAGATCGCCGCGCGCGGCGATCTGGGCGGCCTGGGTCGGCGATGCCCCGCGGGCGCGCACGCTGCGGTAGGGCGCAGCCCACCTGAGCTCGTCCCAGCCGATCGTCTCCACCTGGCCATTGCGTCGCAGCACACGCATCTGCTGGCCCTGGGCGTCGATCACGATCGCCGGTTCGAGCGGCCCCACATTGGGTGTGCTGCCGAGCACCCTCAGCCAGTTGGAGACGTCCTCCTCGATGCCTTCCACCCGGGTCGAGCTGCGCTCGGCCGCTTGGCGGGCGGTCTGGGCCACCTCGGGCGAGGCGGCGAGCTCCTCCTCGAGCCCGCGACGGTCGGTGCGCTCCTGCGCTTCGGCCAACGTCGAGGGAATCCCGCTCTGCTCAGGGCCGCGCCAGCCATGGCGGGCATCGTAAGCGACCAGCCCATCGATCAGTGCATCGCGCGCCTGGTTCTGGGTGCGGCTGTCGAGCGTGGTGGTGATCGAGTAGCCGTCGGTGTAGGCCCTGTCGCCGAAACGAGAGATCGCATACTGGCGAGCCATTTCCGCTACGTACTGCGCCTGGAGCTGCAGCTCGGTACGCGAGCGCTGGATCTGGATCGGTGCCTGCACCGCTTGCTGGTACTGCTCGTTGTCGACGTAACCGAGCTGCTGCATGCGCAGCAGGATCCAGTTACGGCGGATCAGTGAGCGCTCGGGGTTGGCGATCGGGTTGAGGTTGGAGGGTGCCTTCGGCAGTCCAGCGATGGTCGCCGCCTCGGGCAGGGTCAGCTGCGAGAGCGGTTTGTTGAAGTAGATCTGCGCCGCGGAGCCGACCCCATAGGCGCCTTGGCCGAGATAGATCTTGTTCACGTAGAGCTCGAAGATCTGCTCCTTGGTCAGGATCCGTTCCATCTGCAGCGCCAGCAGGATCTCACGGATCTTGCGGGTGAAGGTCTGGTCCAGGGTGAGCAAGTAGTTGCGCGCTACCTGCATGGTGATGGTGCTGCCCCCGGAGCGGATGCTGCCGCTCGCGGCAAGCTCCATCGCCGCACGCGCAAGCCCCCTGGGGTCGATCCCCGGATGGCTGAAGAAATCCTGATCCTCGGCGGCGACGATCGCATTGACCAGATCCGCGGGTACCTCATCGAAGTCGACGATCTGTCGACGCTGCTCTCCGTACTCACCGATCAGCTTGCCATCCTGGCTGTAGACCCGCAGCGGCGTCGCCAGCTGATAGTTCTGCAGTGAATTCACATCGGGCAGGCTTGGGACGAAATAGATCGCCGCCGCGGCTACAGCAAGCAGCCCCGCGGCCGTTAAGGCAATCAGCAGCCAGAAAAGATGAAACAAGGTGCGTTTAATCAACTTCATTTAGAACGGCCCATCCGAAGTGGGTGGCGACGAGCTTGAAACGGTCGTCGCGAAAGACGCGAGCGGCATGGGAATCGCGGCGGATACCGGTGCGAGCCGGCTCATCGAGGTCGTGACAGGTGAACAACCACAAACGTGGCGCATTATAAGTAGCGCCCTCAGGAGGGGCCAGTGATAAACCATGTCGGCTTGTTGCGACCGGTTACCTTAGCGCACTGGGTGACACGCGTCTGCACCTTTCTGGCCTCCGGGCGGGCGCTTCCCGCCCGCTCTCCCCGGCTTGGGATCTCCTGTGGCGAACGCTCGGTGGCGCTGGTCGAGCTGGAGCCCCGGCGCCGCGGCATGAACGTGGCCTGCGCAGGGGTGGAGCCGCGTCGCCGGGGCGAGCGCAGTGCTCGCCCCGCGCTCGAGCGGCTGCTCGAGCGACTCTCTCCGCGCGCCCGCCGCGTGGTCACCGCGCTGGATGCCGATCGGCTGCTCGAACAGCGCATCGAACTGCCCTCGGGGCTCAGTCCTTGCGAGGTGGAAAGACATCTCCACGCGCGGCTGAGCAGGCTGGCTGCGACCCTCGATGAACCGCCGGTATTCGATTTCTCCCTGGTTGATGACATCGATTTCCGCACCCGAGTTCCGCAACGGCTTTCCTGGCGACTGGTGGCCTGCCGCCCGAGCGAGCTCGAGACGCGGCTGGGTGAGTTCGCCGGGCTCGGTCTCAAGATCGCGGCGGTGGACGTCGATCTGTTCGCCCTTTCGCGCCTGGTCGAGCGCACCCCGGCGGACGCCTTGCTCTACCGTGACGGCCACCGCCTGTGGCTGGTGCGCGATGGTTTCCGGCTCGCCATGGACCTGGCCGGGGTCGATCCCGGGCAGGCGCTGGTCGACTGGCTGCCTGCGGTGTGGGGCGATGCGCCGCCGGTAAGGCTGTGGCTTGCGGGCGACGGCTGGGCGTCGTCGGATCCCATCGGTCTGAGTGGCGCGCTCGGGCGCCGAGTCGCGCCATATGAGTCGCGGGCCATCGGTACCCGGCCGGGTCGCGGCGATGGCGGCGACGCTCGGCTGGCGCTCGCCTATGCGCTGGCGGTGAGAGGCTGCCGATGAGCGCTTTTCGCGATGTGGATCTGCGCCCCTGGCGGGGGCCGATGCGCCGGAGCGCTCGGTTGCGTCTTTGCGCGTGGTGTGCGGTGGCGGGCGTACTGGCCTTGTCGCTGGGCGCTACGCTGGCGGGCTGGCTCTCGCTGCAGCGCGAGCGCTGGGAGAGCCGGGTGGAGGCGCTCGCGCTCGAACGCATCGAGTTGACCGCAACGCTTGCCGAGCTGACGGCGATCGAGCGCCAGCGAGCGATGCTGGCGCAGCGGCATCGCTCGCTCGAGCAGTGGCTCGCGGTGCGTGATACCTGGGTCGAGCTCTGGGCGGCGTTGTCCGGGCTCGGCACCGAAAGGCTGCGGCTCGAGCGGATCGAACGCCGTGGCCGCATGCTGCGGTTGGAAGCACAAGGCAGCCTGGCGGCCGCCAACCTTGCGCTGGCACGCCTCGGCGGGCTGTCCCAGGTGGCATCGGCCCGGCTGATCGAGCATCGGCCTGGACCGGAGGGCGGCTGGTGCCAGCTCGAACTCGAGCTGCCCGGGCTGGTGGGAGAGCCGGTGGAGGACGCTCCAAGGACGCAGGGGGTGGCCGGATGACCAGCATTGCGCGCTGGCGCGTGGGGGCGCTGCCCGGCTGTCGCTGGGAGCCGTTCGATCCGCTGTTCTGGCCCCGGTGGCTATGGGCAGTGGCGGTGGGGGGTGGTTTTTTCCTCGCCCTGGCGCTGAGCGGGGCGCTATGGGTCGCGCCCGGGCTCGAGGCGCTGTTCGCTTCTCGCGCGACGCTCGACCGGGCACTGGAACAGCGGCTCGGAAACCAAGCAGCGCTCGAGCGGTTGACGCTGCTGCGCGGGCAGGAGCAGCAGCTCGCCCGCTATCGCCAGGCCTTGAACGAGGCGTTCGCGGTGCCGGCGCGGCCGCTCGAGGCGCTCTCCTCCCTCGCCCTCGAGCGGGGCCTGGAGATCACGCGGCTCGCGCCGCTGGGGGATGGCAGCCGCCCGCAGCTCGAATTGAGCCTTGAGGGCGATTTTGTGCCGCTGGTTGCGTTCATGCTCGCTCCCTCTGCGCTGGGCGCCGTTTCGCTCGGCGACTTCGAACTGCGGCGTGCGCTGGACACCGAAGAAGACGGCGCCGCCAGGCTGGCGCTGCGCCTCGAGCTCGGCTGGCATCCCGACGCCGAGCCGGGGCCCACGCAATGAGGCCGCGCTTGCGTCGCAGCTCGGCCTGCGCAAGCCTCGTGCTGCTTTGCGGCTGTGGCGGCGACCCCGGCCAAGTGGCTCATCAGCAGGTGAGTGTCGCGGCGCTCCCTCCGGTATCGATGAAGGTCAGCGATGACGCATTCACGCAGCGCCTCGACGCGGCGCTGAGACACGACCCCTTTCGAGGCACAGTGGCGGAGATCGGCATACCGCCGGCGTCGATGTCGGGTTTTTCGGTTCGACAGCTGACCCCTCGCGGTGTGTTGAGCGACCGGCACGGCCGCTTCGCGCTGGTCGAGACCGCGGAAGGTCGTGTGGTGCGCGTCGCAGTCGGCGATTCGATCGGCGAGGAGCGGGCCAAGGTGGTGGCGTTCGATGCCATGGGGCTGACCCTCGAGCTACCCGACGAGGTGGCTGAACGAGGGGAGGGGGAGCGAGTACTGCGCCTGCTCGGAGCGGAGCCGCATCGATGAGACTGAAAATCCTGCTGCTCTGCGTGTTCACGCTCGCACCAATGGTGGCTTGGGCGAGCGAGCTGATCGATGCGCGGCTTTCGATCGAGCCGGATAGCGGCGATGCGCGCATGGTGCTCGAGTTCGATGACGAGGCCGGGGAGATCGACGGGCTTTCGCTCGGCCAGCCGCCACGGCTGATGTTCACGCTGCCCGGCGCGCGCACGATGCTCGAGGGAAGAGGGCGCGCCCACGCGGTGCCGGGGGTCGGGCCGCTGGAGATATCGACGCCGCCCGGAGGCGTGCGTCTGCTGCTGGAGCTGACCAAACCCCATGGGTACCGGATGGAGCGGCACGGTCGGCGGATCGAGGTGGTGCTCGAGCCCAGCTCCGCGCCGGTCGTCGCCGAGGCTGCTCCAGTGCGCCCGCTGCCGGTCAATGTCGAACGTATCGTGGTCGCCCCGCCCCCAGGGGGCGATACGCCGGTCAGCCTGGATTTCCAGCGGCTGCCGGTGCGCGCGGCGCTCTCGCTGCTCGCCGAGGCCGGTGGCGTCGATCTGGTGGTCGCCGACGGTGTCGAGGGCGAGCTGACCCTGCGTCTCGAATCGATCCCCTGGTCGCGTGCGCTGGCGCTGGTGCTCGAGGGGCAAGGCCTGGCCAGCCGCCGCCACGGTGATGCGCTGCTGGTCGCTCCGGCGGCGGCGATCGAGGCCATCGCTGCGCGCGAGGCGCGCCCGCTGGGGGACGAGCAGGCGCTCGCGCTGGATATGCTCAAGGTCGACTATGCCCGCGCCGAGGATGTGGCCTCGCTGCTCGAGGGCGGCGGTGGCGCGGGCCTGCTTTCACCGCGGGGGTGGATCGGCTTCGACGCCCGCACCAATACGCTGCTGGTGCAGGATACGCCGACTCGGCTGGCCGGGATCAGGCGGGCGCTGGCCGAGCTCGATGTGCCGCTGCGGCAGGTGCAGATCGAGGCGAGGATCGTGATCGCGCGCGAGCGGGTCTCGCGCCAGCTCGGCATTCGCTGGGGCGAGGCCGGCATCGGGCGTGCGTTCAGCGAGGGCATCGCGAGCGAGCGGCGAGGCTTCAGTCCAGGGGGAGAGGGGAGCGGCCCCTTTCTCGGGCTCGGTTTCGAGCTCGGTGGCACGGCGTCGCCGCAGGGCGCATTCACGGTCGGGCTGGTCAACAGCAACGTACTGCTGGCGCTGGAGCTCAACGCCCTCGAGCGCGAGGGCATGAGCCATACCTTGTCGCAGCCGCGGGTGGTGACCCTGGATCGCGAGCCTGCGATGATCCGTCAAGGCCAGGAGGTGCCCTACCAGGAGTCGGGCGCTTACGGTTCGACCAGCACCAGTTTTCGTGACGCGGTGCTCGCCCTCGAGGTCTTGCCCCAGTTGACCCCGGACGGGCGCATTCGAATGGCGGTCGACGTGCAGAATGACAGCGTCGCCGGCGATCGCTTCAATGGCCTGCCCGCGATCGACACCAGTCGAATCAGTACTCAAGTGCTGGTCGATAATGGCGAAACGGTGGTACTTGGCGGTATCCTGACCAGCGAGCAGGCGAACGAGCTGCACAAGCTGCCATGGCTTGGCGATCTGCCTCTGCTCGGCGGGTTGTTCAGGCGTGCGGAGCGGGCACGGGAGCGAGTCGAGCTACTGGTGTTCATCACGCCGAACATCATCGAGGATCAACGAGCGGCGCGCTGATGCGGGATTCACTCAACATATTTCTCATCGGTCCGATGGGGACCGGCAAGAGCACCATCGGTCGCTTGCTGGCCGCTGAGCTGCAGCGGCCGTTCTTCGACAGCGATCACGAGATCGAACGGCGCTGCGGCTGCGACATCCCATGGATCTTCGATGTCGAGGGCGAGGCGGGCTTTCGCGCGCGCGAGGCCCAGGTCATCGATGATCTTTCCACCCAGCAGGGCGTGGTGCTGGCCACCGGCGGCGGCGCGGTCACCCATCCCGAAAGCCGCCGGCTGCTGCGCGAGCGCGGTACGGTGATATTCCTGCGCACGTCGGTCGAGCAGCAGCTCAAGCGTACCGCGCGGGACCGCAACCGGCCGCTGCTGCAGTGTGAGGACCCGGGCCGCAAGCTGCGCGAACTGTTCGAGGTGCGCGAGCCGCTCTATCGCGCCACCGCCGATCTGGTGATCAGCACCGAGCGGCGCAGCCCGAGAAGCGTGGTCAACGATATTCGCCGCCAGCTCCATCTCCACGATGACCTGGTCGACGCACGGGGCTGAGCCCTTGCGCGCCGAGTCCCGCTCGCTCAATCCATTTCCATTCGGACGTCTCTTCTCTCCGCGCGTCCGCGCCAGTATCGAGGAATTTCCATGCAGACCCTGATGGTCGAGCTCGACGAGCGCAGCTATCCGATCCACGTAGGGCCGGGGCTGATCGATCGCGGTGATCTCTACGCTCCGTACATCGCTGGACGCCAGGTGATGATCGTCACCAATGAGACGGTCGCGGCACTCTATCTCCAGCGGGTCAAGGCCCAGCTCGGCGACTATCAGCTCGCCGAGACGATTCTCCCCGATGGCGAGCAGTACAAAACCATCGATTGCGTCGAGCAAATCTGGGATGGGCTGCTCGCCGCGCGGTTCAACCGGCGCGCCACTATCATCGCGCTCGGCGGAGGGGTGATCGGCGACATGGCCGGTTTCGCCGCGGCCTGCTACCAGCGCGGCATCGCCTTCATCCAGGTACCGACCACGCTGCTTTCTCAGGTCGACTCCTCGGTTGGGGGGAAGACCGGGGTCAACCATCCCCGTGGCAAGAACATGATCGGCGCGTTCTGGCAGCCCCGCGCGGTGATCATCGACACCGCCACCCTCGAGAGCCTGCCGCCGCGCGAGCTTTCGGCCGGGCTCGCCGAGGTGATCAAGTACGGACTGATCCGCGATCTCGAGTTCCTCGCCTGGCTCGAGGACAACGTCGAAGCGCTGCGCGCTCTCGATGCCCAGGCGCTGACCAAGGCAATCCTGCGCAGCTGCGCGGTGAAGGCCGAGATCGTCGCCGAAGACGAGACCGAGCAGGGCGTGCGTGCGCTGCTCAACCTGGGCCATACCTTCGGTCACGCGATCGAGACCGACCAAGGCTACGGGCGCTGGCTGCATGGAGAAGCGGTGGCGAGCGGGATGATGATGGCGGCGACCCTGTCGGCCCGGCTGAACGATCTCGACGCCGCCGCGCTGGCTCGCGTGGAGACGCTGCTACGCGCCGCTGGCCTGCCGGTCCATGCGCCGGAGGGGATGAGCAGCGAGCGGTTCCTCGAATTGATGAGGCTCGACAAGAAGGTGCTCGACGCTGGGTTGCGCCTGGTGCTGCTGGACCGGCTCGGACAGGCGCGCGTCGAGGCTAACGTCGATGAAGCGCTGCTGGTCGAGATGCTTAACGCCTACCCTCGGGCCACCCTGGCTCGGCAGCGTGACGATTCGATTGGCTGAAGCGCGGCAAGCGTGCGGCGATGGGTGCGCAATGCGACCATCGTCGCGGTTGGTCTTTGGTCTAATCCAAGTGTTGATTTAATAAGTTTCTTAATGATTTCGTAATTTAAACAACCTCGATCCTCTGCGAACACGCTCCATCCGGTTGCCAAGGCATTCGACCAAGAGCGTAGATTCTCCCTCCCGCCAGCTATTTCGCCCTTTTGCTCCCCTATCGGCGACTCACTATTCTCCAGCCCGTTCACCGCGCCGTCGGTATTACAAGAACAGGGCGTCGATCGTTGACCCTGTCATGGCCTCGACCGCAGCGTCTCGATCTTGAGAGGAGTCTCACCGTGCTCACCATCATTGGCCTCATCGTCATCGTGGCGATCGTCGTCACCTTGATCACCGAAAAGCTCAGTCCGCTGGTGGCGCTGACCGCGATCCCGTTCGCCGGCGCGCTGGCGGCGGGCTATTCGCTCAGCGAAATATCCGATTTCTTCCAGTCCGGCGTCACGCGGGTGGCTAACGTTGCCTTCATGTTCATGTTCGCGATCCTGTTCTTCAGCATCATGAAGGAGCGCGGGCTGTTCGATCCGATCGTGCGCGGGGTGATCAAGCTGACTCGCGGCAATGTGATCGCCGTCGCGGTGATGACCACGCTGCTCGCCGGCATCGTTCACCTCGATGGTTCGGGCGCGGCGACCTTTCTGATCGTGATACCCGCGCTGCTGCCGCTCTACCAGCGTCTCGGCATGCGCCCGCTTTTGCTGCTGTTGCTGATGTCGATGTCGATGGGGGTGATGAACATGGTGCCCTGGGGCGGGCCGATCGGGCGTGCGGGCGCGGTCACCGGGGTCGACCCCACCGAGCTCTGGCATGCGCTGATCC